>JANNOU010000128.1:0-109893 GCA_031399305.1 Leptolyngbya sp. SOY_34_metabat_272 | reverse complement strand
CGAGAAATTGTTCGATGATCTGCTCGTTCTCGGCAGGGTGCAGGGTGCAGGTGGCGTAGACCAAGCTGCCGCCAGGACGTAGCCACTGGGCCGTCTGCTTGAGCAAGCTGGCCTGCAAGTGTGTGAGCGTCTGAACGGTTTCTGGGGTCTGTCGCCAGCGGGCGTCCGCATGACGGTGCAGGGTGCCCAGGCCCGAACAGGGTGCATCGACCAGGACCCGGTCGCAGGTCCCTCGCAGCTGCTCAAAGCTGCAGCTATCGCCCACGTGGGCGCGGATCGAGTGCAAGCCCAGGCGCTGGACGTTTTCCTCCAAGCGTTTCAGACGGCTGCGGGCACGGTCACAGGCCCAGATCTGTCCCTGGTCACCCATGAGTTCGGCGAGGTGGGTGGTTTTACCGCCAGGGGCGGCGCAGGCATCGGCGACCACCTCACCCGGCTGCGGGTCGAGCAGTGGGGCGACCAGTTGGGCGCTGCTGTCTTGGACGGTCCACCAGCCCTGGTCAAAGCCGGGCAGGTTGGCAATCGCCCCCGGTCTGCCGGTGAGCCTCAGCGCAGCCGCAACCCCTGGGACTGGCTGTGCCCCGAACTCAGCCAGCGCAGCCTCGACCTGCTCGCGACTGGCGCGCAGGCGGTTCACGCGCAAATCGAGCTGGGGCGGGCGATTGAACCACTGGCAGAGCGCTTCGGTTTCGGCAAAGCCCAAGCTGTCCAGCCACAGCCGCACGATCCAGTCCGGGAAGCTGTGCAAGACGCCGAGCCGCAGGGCTGGATCGTCGCTCAACTGCAAGGGATCGCCGCTGGCTTGGGCGCGCAGATAGGCCCGCAGCAGCGCATTAACCAGGCCGCTGAGACCGGCCAGCCCGTTGCGCTTAGTGAGGTCCACCGTCGTGTTGACCGCTGCGGAGGCTGGGATCTGGCTCAGATAGCGCAGTTGATAGAGCCCCAAGTGCAGCAGATGGCGCAGATCGGGCGGTTGCTCAGCGGCGGGCTTGCGGGCAAACTGGTCGATCAGCGCATCTAGGGTGCGCTGGCGGCGGCTGATGCCATACACCAGCTCGGTGAGCAAGCCCCGGTCGGCCCCCGCCAGCGGCGCATCCCGTAGCACCTGATCCAGCGCGACATCAGCAAAGACCCCCCGGCCACGAATTGACCGGAGGGCCTGCAAGGCTAGTTGACGGGCAGAAACTTGCACGGGGTTAGTCGCGACGCATCAGCAGCAACTGCACCAGCTGCAGCACGGCGTACAGCGCCGTTGCGACATAGGTCCAGGCGGCGGCATTCAGCACTTGGCGAGCCGCCTTGCGCTCATCACCGCGCAGAATGCCCAGATTGTCCACGATCGCCAGGGCGCGATTGGAGGCGTCAAACTCCACCGGCAGGGTTACCAGGTGGAAGGCGATCACACCTGCAAACAGCACAATCCCAATGTTGATCAGGCCCGCGAAGTTCAAGAAGATGCCCGCGATCACCAGCAGCGGCCCCAGGTTCGAACCCAGATTGGCCACCGGCACCACTGCCGCCCGCAGGTTCATCGGCAGATAGCCCTTGACGTCCTGGAGCACATGGCCGCATTCATGGGCCGCCACCGCTGCCGCCGCCAGCGAGTCAGAGTTGTAGATGCCCTCCGACAAGCGCACTACCTTGGCCGAGGGGTCATAGTGGTCAGTGAGCTGGCCTGCTACCGGCTCCACCGTGACACCCGCCACGCCCATGCGCTGCAAGATCGTCTCGGCAACCTGCGCCCCGGTCATACCCAGGGTTGAACGAACCTGCGAGTACTTCTGATAGGTTCTCTGAACCCGACTCTGGGCCCAAAACATCAGAATCATGCCGGGGATCAGCAAAAGCATTGATGGGTGAAAAAACATACTCAGTTGCCTCGCCCTCTGCGTGACAAATTGTGGAGGTTGAACAAGTGGTAGGCAGGCAGCTCAGACCTTGCCGTTTTGAAACCAGTCACCGATTTGTAAACGGCAACCGTTGGCATAGTCCCAGCCCGATTGCGGTCGTTTGCCCGCAGGCTGAACTTTGCTCAGGATCAGCACGCCATCGCCCGTTGCCACCGCTGGTCCTACCTCCTTGATTGTATCGGCCACCTCTCCAGGCCGCCGGGTCTCAGCGTGCGGAATGCCCACCGCCAGAGGTTCGGGTAACGCGGTCGCCAGGATCTTGAGCGCTTCGCCCCGGTGCTGCACTACGCAATTGGGATAGAAGGCGCGCACCTGATTGTGCAAAGCCAGCGCCGGACGCGACCAGTCGAGGGCGAAATCTGCTTTTTTAAGCAGCGGCGCGTAGCTGGACTGGGCCTCGTCTTGGGGAACTGCGGTCAGGGTGCCCGCCGCCAGCTGCGCCAGAGTCTCGACCAGCAGCTGCGCCCCCTGCTGCGCCAGACTCTGAGCCAACTCCAGAGCATTAATCAGCGGCGGGACCGGCGTGCTGACCTTGAGCAGGATTGGGCCGGTATCCAGGCCAGCGTCCATCTGCATCGTGGTGATCCCTGTCTCGGCCTCGCCGTGGTAGACCGCCCACTGAATCGGGGCCGCGCCGCGATACTGAGGCAGCAGCGAGCCATGCACATTGATACAGCCCAGACGCGGCATCGCCAAGATTTGCGGCGACAGGATCTGGCCGTAAGCCACCACCACAAAGGCGTCGGCCTGCGTTTGCTGCAGCTGCGCCAGTACCGCCGCGTCCTTCTTGACGCTGCGGGGCTGCCAGACTGGCAGATCATGAGCCAAGGCCAGGGCTTTGATCGGCGATGGGCTGAGCTGATTGCCGCGCCCGCGTCGCTTGTCCGGCTGCGTAACCACCGCCAGCACCTCAAGCTCCGGCTGGCTGAGCAGCCGCGTCAAGGTCGGAACCGCGAACTCGGGGGTGCCAAAAAAAACCAGGCGCATCAGGGTAAAATCGCGATTTCAATGCGGCGACTTCGCGCCGCCGCTGCACCAGTCTGCTCTGCCTCAATTCCCACCGGCACCCAAGTGTAGACCTCGGTCCCCAAGTGCTGGCTGAGGGCTGCTTGCACCGCCTGGGCTTGGCCATAGGCCCGCGCTAGCACATCACCCGGGCCGTCAGCGTAGCTGGTAATTAAGACCGTCGCGCCGGGATGGGCCTTGAGGCTGGCGATCGCTACCCCCAGCAAGTTGAGTGCATTGGCGCGCAGCTGCCTCTGGTTGGCCTCAAACAGCGGCTCGCTCGCCAGACTCAACTGGATGGCGTCCGCAGGCAATGGCGAGTTCGGGCCGGGCTCTGCCTCTTCCACAGCAGTTGCCCCAGCTTTTAGCTGCTGATCCAGGGCGCTTAGACGACCTTCTAGGGAACCTGTGACCGGGCTGCGATTGCCCAACTGCTGCTCCAGTTCTGCGGTGTGGCGGCTGAGAGCCTCATGTTCGCCGCGTAACTGAGCGAGTTGAGTGCGCAGCAGCTCAGGCGAACTGGCGCGGGGTTGAGCGACGGGAACCCGCTCGCGCAGGTGGCGCAACTGCTCCAACCAGGGCAGGCTCTGCTGGGCGGGCGCAGGGCGAAACATCGCGATCCCCATGCCGATCCCCCAGGCTAGGCTTGCGCCCACCCCCAACAGACCCAAGCGAAACAGAAACCTGAAGGTGTCGGCCAGCCGCGACGAGCGCCGGGCAGAGCGTCTGGGCGTGGCTTGAACCCCCGTTTTGACTTCAGGCTTGACTTCAGGTTTAGTGGAGGGTTTGATCTCGGGTTTGTTGTGCATGGGTGCCTCGCTTCAGTGACCGAAAGACTCAGGTCGTCAGCGCCCCAGCCGGTTGGGGATGCCTTCACAGCCGCCCGGTATGGTACCACGGGTTTGGCTTCCACCCCAGGCGCAGAGGTAGTAGCGCTGCTCCTCCGCCAGCCGCCGCACCTCACTGAAATCCGCGTCTTCGACAATCGCGCCAGTAAACGCACCTGTCGTGTAGTCAGGTATCTGCTTGCCTTCGCGCGGTGTGACCGCTGCCAGCCAATCCTCCAGCTCAGCCGGTGGGTCCTTGCCGTCAGCGCCCAGTTCCTTGACAAACAAAACCGTTCGATACAGATCGGCGCCCTGCAGATTGGCCCCACTCAAATCACTGCAGTAAAGCTTGGCTCCTGACAAGCGGCACCCCTTCAGGCTGCAGCGGCTGAGTCTGGCCTCGCTCAAATCGGTCCAGCGCAGATCTTTACCTGCTAGATCGGTGCCTTCGAGCATCACGCCCAGGTCGATCACGCGCACGCCGTTTTCTGGTTCCTCTTCGTAACTGCCAAAGCCATCCAGAATTGCCCGGCCTAACAGCCGGTCGCGCCGTAGCGGCGTCAGCAGCTTAGCCTGAGACAAGAACCTGAGAATCTGAGCCTTGCCATCGGCGTCCACGCTGCTCAGCAGCGCCGAGGTTCGCCCTTCCGCAATGGCTCGCTCTTGCGGCCAGTCTTCTAGCTGCCCTTCCTCATCTAGCACCAGATCCGAAATGCCTTGGAAGTAGGTGTCAATCGTCTGTTGCTGTGTGATCTTGTTCTGTTGGCTGGTCAGGGTTTGGGTGAGCACGTTCTGCCGCCAGGCCACCCAGAGCGTGAGTGCGGCGATCAAGATCTGCCCTAGGGCGCTAAACGCTTCCCACCGCACGCCGTCAAACCAGGCGCTGATCCCTTCATCGAAGCCGGTAAACGAGGCCAAGCCCACCAAGGCCAGTGCCAGCACCAACGTAGCCAGAAGCTGCTCCCGGCTGCGGCCAAGCTCAGAGGACTGCCAGAGGTTTTTCAGCGGCGGCAGCAGAATCCGCACCGCCAGCAGCAGTGCGACAAAGCCGCTAGACGTGCCGATCCAGGCATTGTCTAACGCCCTTCCCAGCAACATCAGTCCCAGCGCCACGCCCGCAATCACGATGCCCGGCGGATTGGGGCTGAGACTGTCCCTGGACAATGGGCCGGAGGACAAGGAGCTGGGCGGGTCGATGCTCAATGGGTCTGGGCTAGGGATATGGACACAACTGGACTCGAACCAGTGACCCCCACGATGTCAACGTGGTGCTCTAACCAACTGAGCTATGCGTCCTTATGGCGCTGCTGGATTGCGCAGTCTGGCCATCGACCTGTGATTATAACACCCACAGCTGCTTTGCCTAGCTTACCTGCTTCAATCCAGACCACTGCCGTATTTCAGGGCATCGTAGCGGACCAGCTGGCGAAAGTATCGTGCGGGGTCGGGTGGTTGCAGCTCAGCGGCGGGCGGTTGGCTCAGCTTCAGGCCCAGGGTGGCGGTGCCGAAACGAGCATAGTGACCCAGCCACTGAATCAGGGTCGGTAGCCCCACTTGGGCGACTGAGGCCAAGGTCAGGTCCGGGGCGCGCAGGGCCGTGAGCAGCATGGTCTGGCTCAGGCTGTCCCAGCGGGGCTTGTCTTGCAAGAAACCGCGCATCGCCTCTGGTCCTAAGTCGCTGAGCACAGCGAACACGCGGTTGAGCAGCTGGTTGATGCGCTCGGGTGGCAGGGAGGAGCGCCAGGGCACTTGCATGGTGCGGGCAAATAGCCAGGTGACGCTGAGGTTGGGGGTGTAGGGCTGAAGTTCGGCCAGGCTGAGCTGATCTAGGCAATCCGCCCGCAGCGCCGCTGTAATTCCTCGCAACAGCCGGGGCAGGTGACGCACCATCGCGCCAAAGCCGCCGAAGCTCAGCGGCGATTGCTGCGCGGCGGCATCGCCGACTGCTAAAGTCCGGTCCCAGGGCAGTTGCAGGGGGCTATTTTCGTAAGCTGGAAACACTCCCGCCAGGAAGCGTAAGGGCTGTAAGCGCTCTAGCTCGCACTGCTGATATTCTGGTAGCAGCGTTGCGTAGTCCTCGAAGAACCCCCGCAGCGAGCCTCGGGCCGGGTCGGGGTCGAGGTAGGTAAACAGATAGGTTGTCCGCCCGCTGTCTTTGGCCGGGAATGCCTCCCAGAAAGATTGCCGTTGCTGGCAAATCGGCGTAGTCGTGACCAGCAGGTCGCCTTGGTCATTGCGCGGGAAGCCGGTGGCGCAAGAGCCCAAGACTGCGCAGACCAGCGCCGGTTTCTGCCCCTGCCGAGCTTGCGCCACGATTGGCGAGTTGTGCCCCATCGCGTCGACTAACAAGCGGCTGGTGAGGGTCAGCCCCGCTTGGGTGGTCACGGCCACGTGGCGCGGACTGAGGCTTGCACTGGCAAATCCCGATCCCTCCAGCAATTTGCCGCCTTGTTCCAGAAACTTGCACTTGAGGATCTCGAGCAAGGTCGCTGGGTCAACGCCGATGTTCAGCACGCCCGTGACCCAGTAGTCTGGGCCACCTCGGAAGGCGATTCTGCCTTGAGGGTACTCGCTGCTGATCACTTGCTCTTGCTGGTCGGGGCTGAGCAGTTCTGCCTCAGTTAGGGTCTCCAATTCTTGTCGCGACAGGTTCCACTCTTGTTCGCGGCCTCGGAGCACGCCTGCTTCCAGCAGCGCGACGCGAACGCCTCGCGCCTGCAAGCCTGCCGCCAACAACACGCCCAGGGTGCCGCCACAGATCACGACATCGAATTCGGGTTCGGCCTCGGGGCTGCTGGGCCGAATGGCGCTGGGGGCTGAGCTGGGAGCATTGCAATAAGCTTGCCAGCGACGGTCTACGGCGGCGAGCAGGCGGTGGGCGGCGTCTGGGTCGCGCAGGCGCGACAGGTACTGCGCGAGGGGAGACTCAGCTGTTCTGTTAAGTTGAGTCATGAGACGAGAACACGGGAGCCCCTGATTTTTGTATGCCACACACTATCGTAACTAAGACCTGTGAGGGCGTTGCGGACTGCGTGGATGCCTGTCCGGTGGCCTGTATTCATCCGGGGCCGGGTAAGAATGTCAAGGGCACGGACTGGTACTGGATTGACTTTGCCACTTGCATCGATTGCGGCATTTGTCTACAGGTTTGTCCGGTGGAGGGGGCGATTCTGGCAGAGGAGCGGCCGGAGTTACAGAATACGCCTGTGGCCTGAGCGTAGCCGGAAGTTTTTGGCTGGGGGTGATGGCTTGCGGGAGCGGAGTGGGTAACTTGGGCTCATGAGTTTGGAGATGTGGCCAGGCTTTGTCTACTGGTTTCACCTCTGCTCACAAAACTAATCGCAAGGAGACCCGCGTGAAAGCCACAACCAAAGCCAAGTTTTTGATGCACCTCTCGAAGAGAAAGCAGGAAGAGGGGTTCACCCTGATTGAACTGCTGGTGGTGATTATCATCATCGGCATTCTGTCTGCTATCGCGTTGCCTTCGTTCCTGAACCAGGCCAACAAGGCAAGACAATCTGAGGCCAAGACCTACGTCGGCTCCATGAACCGTGCGCAGCAAGCGTACCGCTTGGAGAACACGACTTTTGCCGAAGACTTTACGACCCTAGCTCTCGGTATCAAGACGGAGACAACTTACTTCGATTACAAAATCGAGAATACTGGTAAGGGGTCTGCCGTTTCATCCGGCGTGAGTCAGGATAAGGGAGTTAAATCTTATGTGGGTGGTGTGCAGCTCGTTCAGAAAGTGAACGAAGACGCCACGACAGTTGCGGTACTGTGCGAAAACCTAAAAGCTGACAACGTAGCAGCAGCCCCTCCTGACGGTCTCATCGTGGATGATGTGCAGACAAATATCGATGCGCTCAAGTGTGCTGCCTCCACCAAGGCGCTCCAGTAGTCCACTCTAGCAATCTACCTCAATAGAAAAGGCATGACATCTGGCTGTCATGCCTTTTCTGTTTTTGGGGAGCTGGATGCTGGCACGCTTTAGTCCAAGGTCTAACACCGCCTAAGCCTTCCTGGCTTCCGTGACCCTATCCGTTGCCAACAGGATCTCTGCGGACTGCCCGCGAGGTGCAAGATTGCAGTTCCAAGCTCCGACATCGCAGCTCAAAGCTCCGTCGTCGTAGCTTTGAGCTTTGTCATCGTAGTTCCGAGCTTCGTCAGCCAAGCTTCGAACCTCATCGTCGCGGTTCTGAACTCCGTCATCGTAGTTCTGAACCGCGTCAGCCAAGCTTTGAACCTCGACGCCGCAGTTCTGAGCCTCGCCGTCGCAGTTCGGAACCTCGCCGTCGCAGCTTTGACCGCGCTTCGGGCAGTGGGCTTCACGAAAAGTTCAACAGAGCTGTCTTCGTCTTTACCGAATTCATGGACGATTCAAGCTGTTCGGGGATATGCGGGAGTGATAGTGATGGATAGAGAAGCTGTCTAAACCCTTGGATATCATCCATAAGCTGAGGGCAGTGGTATCCAGGATAGTGTTGCTGCCAGATTACCTCTAGAAGAGCTTTCCATGCTGTTAAGAACCAAGATCTCATTATTCCAGGGTGACACTAGAGCTAAGCAGGAGCAAGGTTTTACACTCATTGAGCTGTTAGTGGTGATTATTGTCATCGGCATCCTGGCTGCGATTGCCCTACCTTCGTTTCTCAGCCAAACCAACAAGGCTCGTCAAACCCAGGCCAAAATATACATTGGTGCTGCCAATCGTGCTCAGCAAGCTTATCGCTTAGAGAACTCAATCTTCTCAGATTCTCTCTCTATGTTGGGAATCGGGATTAGCAGCAGTTCCTATCACCAGTACACCGTGAGCAACGTCGGGACTAGTGGTGTTTTCATCGGCGCTCAGAGCAAAGATACCGCAGGGAAGTCTTACGCTGGCGCTGTTCAGTTTGTAGAAACTGATCCGAATACTGCTTTTTACATGCAATCGATTATCTGCGAGGCCAAACGCGTTGGCGAAACGGCGCTGACCTCAGCAGCCATTGATAACTTCGACCCAGCCAATCCTGTGCCGGGTGACCTAGCTTGCACCAACGGCACCCGAGAACTTAGATAGATCCTGGTAACTGCTCAGCTGTGCAGAGCCCTACGACTGACGGCTGTGGACAACCTGGCGATAGAAGGCCTCCAGTGCTTCTACGCAAACCCTGTCATCGTAGAGACGGTCATGGCGACTGGCGATGCGCTGCGAAATCCTGTGACGCCACGCCTGATCAAGTCCCAAGCGCACGGCAATCTCGATGTACTCAGCCTCATCCTTGGCAATCGTGTCGGTGACTCCCAGCATTTTGAGAATGGCATAGGAATGCCGACCTCGCATGAACTCACCGGGGCAGGTGACAACCGGGAGGTTGCAGGCAATGGCTTCTAAAGTTGTGTTGCCGCCTGACCAGCTGAACGTATCCAGAAAAATATCCGAAACCAGATTCAGGTCGAGATAGGTTTCGTGACCTTGATTGGGCAGAGCGACACAGTAGTCCTCGCTGTCCAGGTCAACGGCTGCGAACGCTCGCTGAAGACGCTGCTGAAACTGTTGGGTCAGATGGGTGCCCAGGCGGGATATGAAAACAAATTGAGCTTGCGGAACACGACGGGCAATTTCAGCCAATACAAAATCGTACTGAGGCAAGTACTTGAACAGAGACTGACAAGACAGATAAACCACCGCATCGTCTCGGAGCTGAAAATCGGAGCGAGTCTTGGTCGGTTGAGGGATCTCGGGCTTGGCATAGGAGAAGCCAAGATTGGGCAGGCGAATCAGCTGCTCGGAGTAATGCGCTTGGGCATTGTCTGGCTCCATCAAATCGCTAGACAAGAAGTAGTCGACGGTCGGTGAACCCGAAGTGACTGGATGTGCCCAAGTTGTACACTGGACCGGCGCAAGGCGTAACCCCGCCATCAAGGTAGCCTGGGGAGCCATGCCAATATCTAAAAAGACCAGGATGTGCAGCTGATCAGCAACGATCTGCTGGCAGGCTGCCCGTAAATCATCAGGGGCATGAAAAAAACCGTCGCTGTGCAGGCGAACCTGCTGCGTGATCGCGTCAATGCCACGACCGATGTGATAGCCGTAGATCTCAAAATCCTGTCTATTCGCGTTCCGTAGCCAGCCCAGTGAGAGCTTAGCTACAGTGTGATTGTGAAAGAAGGCTGAAGCATAGCCAACTCGAATCTTGCCGCCTTCGCCTGGGGAAGGTCCAGGCAGGTGTTCAAGCCAATCCGGGTGGTCGCAAGCCATCAGACGATGCATCAACTGACCATACTGAATCTGCGGCTCTAAATCGTTAAAACCCTGATATTGCAAATAAAAATTTGTAGTAAAACTGGCACCTTCTAGAGCCTGCTTTCTGGCTTCTGGAGTTTCCAGAGAGAGTTCCTCGTTCAGTTGCTGCAGCCCCTGCAGGAACCGCTGACGGTAGAGACATATCTCATCTTCAGTATCATACAAAATTGGCAATATGCGCTGCTTTTGGAACCTCAAAAATGGATCGTCTGGTAGTCTTCGCGATGACTCTTCTGCCGCCGCAATCGCTTCTTGAGTACGGCCAAATCTCTGCAAGGTCATTGACAGGCGCATGTGAAGCGCGCTCATCTCAGGATAGAGACGAATGCCCTCTCGAATTGCATTAAGCGCTTCTTCCTCCTGGTTCAGCCATAGAAAGCAGTCACTTAAGGCCAGGTACAGATCCGCATCTCCTGGTTGAAACTCTAGCGATTTTTGGTACTGTTTAACGGCCTCCTTGTGATTCTTTTTCTTAAAGAAAGAACGGGCAAAGTGTAAGCAAGCCCGAGCCGGATTTTGCTGGGTTTCCAGGGCTAGTTCCAGGTTGCTCAACCCATCTGGATGGTCAGGCTTAAGCTTCAAAGCTTGTTGATAAGCCTGAATCGCTGACTCTATTTGACCCTGGAGCATGAGAACATTGCCCAGATTGAGATAGCTGCCGAAGTGATTGGGGTTAGCTGCGATTGCCTTGCGGTAAATTTCCTCCGCTTGCTCACTCTGACCTACTTCAGACAGAATATTGCCTAAATTACTATAAGCATCAACTTGGCAAGGATCTAAGGCAATTGCCTCCTGATAGGCTACGACCGCCTGAGAAGACTCCCCCAGTTTCTCAAACACCAGGCCAAAATTGTAGTGAAGCGCTGCTCTGGAGGCATTGATCTGCCAAGATTTTTGTAGGGCGTTTAGGGACTTTTGGTATTGATCGGTCATATAGTAAAGTGTCCCTAGATTCAGCCAAACATCGGCGTTGCCACTGTCCCGTGACAGGGCTTTGCGATACTGCTGCTCTGCCTCTACAAACCGCCCCTCTTGGTGCAGCTCTAAAGCTTCTGCATGAAGCTCAGTCAACGATTTTTCTGAATATCCTGCGAACTGTAAATTGTAAATCGCCCGCACAACCGATGGTTGACGAACCTGCTGGAGAGCCGCCCAATCATAGTGATGGTTTGCTTCAACATCCCAGCTCAGGACCTGAATCCCATTCCAGAAGCTAGGGTCGCCATTCTGTGGGGTTGGTAAATCTAGCAGCAAGCGACACTGAGGATGGGCGGCGATAAAATCCCAGTTGGCCTGCTGCACCGCATCCCAGTTGCTGTCATCAATGACGATCAGGGCTTGGTCAGCTAGGAAAGGTCTTACCAGCAGCAGGCCCAACAGCTGAGAGCGATAGTCATGAGCCCCATCGTAGAGATAGAGCCCGATCTTGCTGTCTAGTTCTATGCCCCATAAATCAGCGAAAAACTCCTCAAAATCCTGCGAACAGAAGATGACTCGTTCGTCCAAGTCAAAGGCGATCAAATTTTCAGTGAGCCGCCCCAGATTTTCATTGAGAACGTCAAACTCAGAAAAATTGTCCACAGCATACGCGACCTGCTCCGGGTGATCCAGAAGTGCTCCAATCAGCGTTGAACCCTGGAAACAGCCAACCTCGCAGTAAAGCTCACCAGGTTCCAGGCAGTCTACAGCAAAATTTAATAGCTGCATGACGTTCGCGGTTGTCATTCCTTGCACCCGCTCAAGCACGGGTTGAAATCGAGCAGACTTCGGGCGAATGGTTACCTGTCCCCAGTTTTCGTACAGACTGGGTAGCTGCTCAATGAATCGTTGGTAGTCCACCGCCGCGACCTCTCCTAAGCACTGAAAGCGATCCTAAGCTAGTCTGCGGGGGATGGGCTATGCTCAGTGCAGCGTCAGTCTATCTTGGCAAAAAGCTTGGAGGTCAGCGATGAAACGCCTCCCCCTACTGCTGAACCTGATCGTGCTCTGCTTGAGCGCAGCCATCGCCGTTACCCTGCAAGCCCGGCGACTGGGGCAGGCCCTCAGCACGACGAGTGACAATCCGCGCCCAGCCGTGCAACAGGAAGCTGTTCAGCTATCAGCACTGCGCCAATTGCCAGGGCTGGGGTTCGATAACCTGATTGCCGACTGGACCTTCCTGCGCTTTTTGCAGTACTTCGGTGACGAACCAGCACGTCGCCAAACCGGTTACGAGCTGAGCGGCGACTACTTTGACATCATTGTCGGGCGCGATCCCCACTTTCTGCTGGCTTACCTATTCGTGTCTACTAGCACGTCCATGTACGCCGCCGAGCCCGAGCGCTCGGTCAGAATTTTCAGCCACGGCCTAGAGTCGCTCTCGCCAGAAACCGACCCAGAAGGCTACATCGTCTGGCGCTACAAGGCCATCGACCAACTTCTATTCCTGGGAGACCGCCAGGGGGCAGAAACGTCCTTCACTCAAGCCGCCGACTGGGCCGAGCGTTTCCCCGCAGGGCGTGCGATTGCAGACCTCTCACGCGGAACAGCCCAGTTTCTGCGCGAGGATCGCAACGTTCGGGCGGCTCAGGTCAGCGCTTGGGGCATGGTGCTCAGCCAGGCCGTAGACCAGCGAACCACCAAGATTGCCGTGCAGCGAATCACCGAACTGGGCGGCAGGATCAACCGAGAGCCCAACGGGGCTTACAGCATCAGCCTGCCCCGCTCAGCGCCTTGACCCTGCCACCGACAGGGTAATCTGAATCGGGGAGCTTCGTGGCTTAGGCTTACCCCAACTCAAGATTCGCAATAGGAGAGATCGCAAAATGGGTGACCTAGAGCCAGAGCTGCTAGATAAGATTCGTCAGCAATTCGAGTTTGCCCCGTATCCAAGAACTCCTCTGGAGAAGTCACCGAAGGACAACGCCAACCTCCTGTTTATTCACAATCTGGTCACTCCTTTCTACTTAAGAAACCAGAGAGTTCTTGACCTGGAAGGCAAAGTCATTCTGGATGCAGGCTGTGGCAGTGGCTACAAGTCTCTGGTCCTGGCTGAGGCGAACCCAGGCGCTCAAATCGTCGGCATCGATCTCTCTGAGGAATCTGTCAAGCTAGCTCGACAACGATTAGAATATCACAATATCAAAAATGCAGAATTCCATGTTCTCTCGATTGAGAACTTGCCACAACTAGGCTTTGAATTTGACTACATAAATAATGACGAGCTGCTCTATCTTTTTCCCGATCCAGCCGTAGCTTTGCATAGTATGAAATCTGTGCTGAAGCCAGCAGGAATTCTGAGGAGTAATTTACATTGCTATCACCAGAGAGCCAATTTATTTCGGGCGCAGACACTCTGTAGAGTCATGGGCTTAATGGACAACAACCCTGAAGCTCTAGAAATCGAGATCCTTCAGACCACCATGAAAGCTCTGAAAGATCAAGTTCGCCTCAAAGCAGAGACCTGGACCTCTAAATACGAGGCAGAAGACAGCACAGAGGTCCTTCTGATGAACTACTTGTTCCAGGGTGACAAAGGTTACACCATCCCAGACCTATTCGATTCCCTCAGACAGGCTGATCTGGAATTTGTCAGCATGGTAAATTGGCGACAGTGGGAGCTGATGGATCTATTCAAAGATCCAGAGAACTTACCTACTTTCTTCGAGATGAGCTTGCCAGAAATTTCTGTAGAGGAGCGGCTACACATTTTTGAGCTCCTGCATCCGATCCATCGTCTTCTGGATTTCTGGTGCGCTCATCCAGAGCAGGGAACTGCGTTTAAACCGGTCGCTGACTGGGAGCTGTCTGACTGGCAGCGGGCGACTGCCCATTTACATCCCCAGCTCAGAACGACCAAACTCAAGGAAGCGCTGCTGAAATGTGTTCGTGAGCAAAAGCCCTTTGAAATTAGCCAAGATCTGAGCGTGCCTGTGACCAAACCGATTCCAATAGACAGCACCATTGCCAGTTGTCTCCTCCCCCTCTGGGACGGGCCACAAACTGTGCTTGCACTTGCGCAGCGATGGCTCAGAGTTAGGCCCCTTAATCCCCTGACTCTGGAGCCTGTTAGTCCGTCAGAAGCCTTAGAGGAAATCAGGCAGCTCTTGACCAACTTAGAGGTTTTTCTCTACGTGCTTCTGGAAATCCCAACTTGAACGTTGAGTGCCATGAGTAACACTGAATTGCAGGGGCAAGCAGCTCGCTACTTGGCTGAGCGTCGATACGACCAGGCATTGGCTCTGTTCGAGCAGGCAATCGAAGCCGATCCCACGCTCATGTCCAATTACTGGCACTTAGGTCTGGCTCTGTTGCTTCAGGGGCTGGAACTGGATGCGCAAATGCGCTGGGCCTCTGCTCTCGCTGAAGGTAGCCCAGAACAGGTGGCGATCTGGACTCGAGAACTGGTTGCAATGCTCACCCTTGAGGCGTTGCGGCAGGAAGCTGCTGCCAATCTGCCGATGGCTTGGGCACTTCGCCAATACATTCGTGAATTTGAACCGGAGAACCTAGGCAATTTACTCCAGACGATGGTGCTCGCCGCCCAGTTAGAAATTTTGCTGCCAGATCACGAATCGGTACTCGCTGAAACTGCCCAGATTCTTCAGTCCAAGCCAGTCAAAGCCTGTGAACCTGAATTGCTCTTCAGGGCTCTGGAGCGCGTCCTCAGGTTTGACCAGAACAGCCCTATCATTTTGGCGTGGATCCAAGCCTGTCTGACCTATTCTGCTCTGGTTAGCGACCATGCGGGCTTACACAATGCTTTAGGGATTGCACTCTGGGGGCAAGGGAGAATCCCTGAGGCGTTCGCCTGCTATCACAGAGCCCTGCAGATTCAGCCGGACTGTGCCGAGGCACACACCAACCTCGGCAACCTGCTGCGCGTCCAAGGCGAACTGGAATCAGCAGTGCATCATCAGCGAGAGGCGCTGCAGCTCAGGCCAGACTCGGTGGAGGTGCAAATTAATTTAGGCTTAGCTCTGCGCGAGCAGGGGCAAATCACCGAGGCAATCGCCACTTACCAAAAAGCACTCCAGCTCCAGCCAGACTGTCTAGAAGCCCACGCTGGATTGGCGGCACTCTATCTGTTGGCCGGGGATTTCGAACAGGGTTGGGCAGAGTACGAATGGCGTTGGCGCGAGCCCAAGTTTGCGACTCCAATCCCCGAGTTTCAGCAGCGATTCTGGGACGGCTCGCCCCTAAAGGGACGGCAGATCTTGCTCCACACCGAACAAGGACTGGGCGATGCAATTCAGTTCTGTCGCTACGCTCCTTTGGTCAAGCAGCAAGGGGGCACCGTGATTCTGGAATGCCATGAACCGCTCAAACGGCTGCTGGCTTCCTGTGAAGGAATCGATCAGATTATCAGCCGCAACCAAGCGCTGCCCCATTTTGAGATCCACGCGCCGCTGATGAGCTTGCCTCATCTGTTGACAACTCGGCTAGATTCCATACCGCAGACGGTGCCTTATCTCAAAGCATCTGCTGAGCCAACCGACCCCCTTGCAGCGTTGCTGAATTCTCCACCCAATCAGCTCAAGGTGGGTTTAGTTTGGGCGGGTTCTGCCGTTCCAGAGGCTCGACGCTCCTGTCCGTTCTCGGCCTTCGAGCCCTTATTGCAGCTCTCTGGCGTGTCCTACTGCTCATTGCAGAAAGGGCCGGCACTAGCGCAGCTCGCTGCTTACCAGACCCAAGGTTCAATCCTGGAGCTAGGTTCGCATTTTCAAGACTTTGCAGACACGGCGTACGCGATTTCTCAACTCGACTTGGTGATTTCTGTCGATACGGCGGTTGCCCACTTGGCAGGGGCGCTCGCGAAGCCAACCTGGGTGCTTCTGCCGTTTGCACCAGACTGGCGCTGGCTCTTGGGACGCGATGACACTCCCTGGTATCCCACGATGAGGTTATTTCGGCAAGCCAAACCTCGGGACTGGCTGAGCGTCCTGGCCCAAGTTGCCGAGGCTTTGGAGCGCAAAATCCTGGAGTTTCGGGTCTGACTGATCTCCCCAGCAACGGGCAGGCACAAGACGGCTCGCCTGGCAAAATTGTGAACAGCACCTCAACCCAGCCAACCCTCCAGGAGAACCAATCAATGTGTGGAATTGTGGGGTACATCGGTCCTCGCTCAGCGACCGAGATTCTGCTAGAGGGGCTGCGCAAGCTGGAGTACCGAGGCTATGACTCAGCGGGCGTGGCCACAGTTTGGGAAGGGGAACTCCATTGCACCCGCGCCAAGGGCAAGCTGCAAAACCTACTGGAGAAGCTAGAGCAGGACCCCACCCCTCACCAGGGAGCGACGGTTGGCATCGGGCACACGCGCTGGGCAACCCACGGCAAACCCGAAGAGTACAACGCCCACCCGCACATTGATACCCAGGGCCGCCTTGCCGTCGCCCAGAATGGCATCATTGAGAACTATCACCTGCTGCGCGAGGGCCTCAAACAGCGAGGACACCATTTCCGCTCCGAGACGGACACCGAGGTCATCCCTCACTTGATTTCCGAACTCCTGCCTGAGCACAGCCTGCTCGAGGCAGTTCGACTGACCGTGAGCCAACTGCAAGGAGCCTTCGCGATCGCGGTGATCTCCGCAGACCACCCGGATGAATTGGTGGTTGCCCGGCAGCAGGCTCCGCTAGTGATTGGCTTTGGGCAGGGCGAATTTTTCTTCGCGTCTGATACACCGGCGCTAGTCCCCCATACGCGAGCTGTGTTGCCCCTAGAGAATGGCGAGCTGGCCCGACTGACCTATACAGGCGTGGAGATTTACAACTTTGAAGGGACGCGGCTACGCAAGCAGCCGCGCACGCTCAACTGGAATCCCATGCTGGTCGAAAAACAGGGATTCAAGCATTTCATGCTCAAGGAAATTCACGAGCAGCCGGGCGTGGTTCGCGCCTGTCTGGAAGCGTATTTGCCAGGGGGGCTCGCAGGACAGTCCCCAATTGACCTGGGCTTTCCTAGCGAGTTGTTTCAGGCGGTTCAAAACATCCAGATCGTCGCCTGTGGCACCAGTTGGCACGCGTCCCTGGTGGGCAAATATTTGTTGGAACAACTGGCGGGTATTCCCACGGGCGTTTACTACGCTTCTGAATTTCGCTACGCGCCGCCGCCGATTGTCCCCCATAGCTTAACGATTGGCGTGACCCAGTCTGGCGAAACGGCAGATACGTTAGCCGCTCTGCAGTTGGCGAAGCAACGAGGCGACCAATTGCTCGGCATCACCAATCGGCCTGAGAGTTCTCTGGCCCAACTGGTTTCCCATATCCTGGACACGCGAGCGGGCATCGAAATTGGGGTTGCAGCAACCAAAACGTTTGTGGCTCAACTCATGGCTTTTTACCTGCTGGCATTGGAGCTTGCGCATCAGCGCCAGACTCTAACACCTGAAGCCTTGGAGGCGATTATTAGCGGCCTGCGTCAATTGCCTGCTCAGATCGAGCTGGTCCTCGAAAGTCAGGAGCGCTACGTTGAGCAATTGGCCCACCAGTTTGTGGATACGCGAGACTTTATTTACCTGGGACGCGGCATCAATTTCCCCATCGCTCTGGAGGGGGCGCTGAAGCTGAAGGAGATCAGCTACATCCACGCGGAAGGTTATCCGGCGGGCGAAATGAAACACGGCCCCATTGCCTTGCTCGACCAACATGTACCGGTGGTTGCGATTGCGATGCCCGGAGCCGTCTACGAAAAAGTGCTCTCGAACGCCCAGGAAGCGAAGGCTCGCGATGCGCGTCTGATTGGCGTTGCGCCGCTCAATGATCCGGTTGCGCTCGATATTTTCGATGAATTACTGCCGGTGCCGCCGGTCGATGAGCTGCTGTCGCCAATTGTGTCGGTGATTCCCTTGCAGTTGTTGGCCTATCACATCGCGGCGCATCGCGGCCTGGATGTGGATCAGCCGCGCAACCTGGCGAAATCGGTCACGGTTGAGTAGGCTGGCACCCCTTAAAGGATCGAGCGCACGAGCCCACCCTCTACCCGCAGCGCTGCGCCGTTGATCGCTGACGCCAGGGGACTGGCGACAAAGGTGACCAAGGCTGCGACCTCTTCCGGCTGCGCAAATCGCTTGATTAACGAGGAGGGCCGAGCGGTCTGGAAAAACTCCTGCTCCACCTGACTGGCGTCGACCCCTTGAGCCGTGGCGAGATCCTGGACAAAGGTTGCCACGCCCTCCGATTTGGTCGGACCCGCCAGCACCGAGTTGACCGTAACCTGGCTACCGACCGTGATTTCTGCCAGCCCACGGGCGAGTGCTACTTGTGCCGTTTTGGTGACCCCATAGTGAATCATCTCCACCGGGATGTTGACCGCTGACTCGCTGGAGATAAAGATGATCCGTCCCCAATCCTGCTTCAGCATCAGCGGCAGATAGTGGCGAGACAGTCGGACGCCGCTCAACACATTCACCTCAAGGATCCGAGTCCAGTCCGCATCAGGGATCTCTACAAACGGCTTGGCCTCAAAGATGCCCAGATTATTCACCAGGATGTCAACGGCTGGCACCTGCGAGAGCAGTTTTTGCACGCCATCAGCAGTTGAGAGATCTGCTGCAACCCCCTGAAGTTTAGCCGTCGCTGTGGTCTTTTGAATTTGCGCCACCGCAGCCTCGACCCGCTCTGACGTCCGGCCATTGACGATGACCGATGCGCCTTCCTGAGCTAGGGCAGCAGCAATCGCCAAGCCAATGCCAGCGGTAGAACCGCTCACTAGGGCAGTTTTATCGGTTAGCTTGAGATCCATGGCTGATTTCGCTCTACCAAGACAGGTGCCAGTCAAATCTTACCAACCAGACTTGCGAGCGAGTGAGCCTAGCCTAAGGTCAACCAATGTGTCCTGGGCAAACGCCAGCCTTGAATCTGGGACCTGCGCAAATAGCGAAGAACGTTGGGCGAACGGTCACTGAGCATCCTAGCTGACCACTGCCTGGTTCAGGCTGAACACAAGGGCGGTGACTCTAAACTCTGCCCTGTTCTCAGCAAACCGAGAAGCCGTCAGCCTAAGCGGAGAAGCGGTGACTCTGAACCCTGCTTGGTTCAGGCTCAACTGAAGAGCAGTGACGGTGAAGGCGGTCGGTGTCAAGAGGCTGAGGCCGAAGTGTAGCTACCGTCGGGAGTTCAAGGCTGTCTCTAGCTCGCGAGTACGCTGCTGCGTTGCCTCGGCCAGGCAGGACAGTTGCTCGACAGGCTCAAAGCTTCCCCCTTCGTATTGACTGGCATTGAAGCGGCAAGTTGTATCGCGATACTGAATCCAGGCTCGCTGAGCCGTGATGAGCCGCTGGCGACGCGAGCTTGATAACGAAGCGCGCAATTGCTGGTAAACCCGATTGAGCCTACGATCGGCTGCCTGATACCGTTGATCGGCGCAGACGCGCATCGCCAACGTGGTCTGGGGATTGGCACAATCTGGCTGTTGGGCAAGCAAGCGGCCGCCGTCTGCCAAGACCTGGGGGGAGATCAGCGTCGCCGCCAGGCTGAGGCTAAATAGCGCAATGCCTCGAATTCTCGGCTGATTCATGGCCAAACCCCTCACTGATTTTTGGGTGACTTCAATCCGTCTATTCTACGAAATCTTCCTTAAATCCCAGGTTTGAGCCAATCAATTTGAACCGAAGTTCTGTAGGGGCACTCGGTTGCATGCCCCTACAAGCTTTGCAGGCAGACGATCAAACGGGATTAGTTGTCAGTTAGGCCGGAGAGCGCCAATTTGCCAATCGTTTTTCCGGATTCAAGTAGGGCATGGCCCTTCGCTAAGTTAGTCGTACTGAGAGGACCCAGATTCTCAGTCAAAGTGCTACGCAGCAGGGTTTGATCCACCAGCTCTGCCACCTGGTTCAGCAAGTCATGCTGAGACTGCATATCAGCCGTCTCATACATCGCCTTGGTAAACATCAACTCCCAAGCAAACGTCACGCTCTTGTTCTTGATCAAATTCATATCCAAGGGAGCTTTAGTCTCGACGATAGAGCAGATTTTTCCTTGGGGCTTAATTACCTCAGCCATGTTTTGCCAGTGACCATCTGTATCGCTGAAGCAAAGGATGTAGTCCACTCCCGTGAGGCCGATCTTGTCCAGCTCTGTGGCAAATTTCTCATGGTGGTTGATACAGTAATCCGCTCCCATTTTTAAACACCAGTCAATCGATTCTGGCCGAGACGCGGTTGCAATCACTTCCAGTCCAGCAACCTGCTTAGCCAGTTGAATCGCAATCGAACCAACGCCCCCCGCGCCAGCAATGATCAGCACCTTGCTGGCCTGATTCTTGGCAGTTTGCTGAGGTTCGATCCCCAAGCGCTCGAACAAA
This sequence comes from Leptolyngbya sp. SOY_34_metabat_272, assembly GCA_031399305.1. Lineage (GTDB taxonomy): Bacteria > Cyanobacteriota > Cyanobacteriia > FACHB-261 > FACHB-261 > FACHB-261. The sequence continues at coordinate 89,581 of JANNOU010000128.1, read as the reverse complement.
GCTTCCCAGGCCGTGATCGTGGTCAAAGGCAGCACCGCCGCTTCCTCAAATGAGAGACTCGCTGGTTTTGTGCCGACAATCCGTTCATCGACCGCCTGCAATTCACTGTTGCTGCCAGGGCGCGTGATACTGCCCGAGTAATATACCTCATCGCCCGGTTTGAACAGAGATACTGCTGCGCCGACTTGCTCGACAATCCCGGCTGCATCCCAACCCAGGATGCGAGGTTCAGCTTGCTGCTCAGTCACAGAAGCCCTGACCTTATAGTCCACGGGGTTCACAGAAACTGCCTTCACTTTGACCAAGAGATCTCGGTCACGGAGTTGAGGTTTGTCAATATTGACCTCGGCAAAACATTCGGAATCGGTGGTAGATCGATGCCGATAAATGCCAATCGCTTTCATGCTTGCTCCTAGAGATGACCTATGACAACGATATCTGGATGCTATACTCCGATTATGTAAAGTATCTCAAGAATTGCCAAGTACGCACATTTTTGAGAGGTAGTATCAAAAATTATCCTGTAGAGGGGATGTCATGCGAGACAGGCAGTATGATTGCCGCTATGGCTGCACGGTTGAGGCAACCCTGGATGTGATCGGAGGGCGATGGAAGGGGGTAATTCTTTTCCACCTGCTGGAGGGAACCAAACGCTTCAACGAACTTCAGCGCCTAGTCCAAGGTTGCACACAGCGGATGCTCACGCTGCAATTGCGTGAACTAGAACGCGATGGCGTGGTCAAGCGCACGGTTTACGCACAAGTTCCACCCAAAGTGGAATATTCACTGACAGAATTCGGTCGCAGCCTTGAGCCAATTTTGTTGCTGATGCGCGAATGGGGCGAACAGTACATTAGCCAACTCAATCAGCAAAAAAAACCTTGTGAAACTGAGATAACTTTAGCAGAAAAGTTGCTCCAAGACGCCTAACTCAAACTTTGCCAGGGTGTTCGCCTAGGTGACGATTGGGTAGTCCTCTATATGTAAGGATAATAGAGTACAGACGAAGTTGGAGGTAGAGCCCATGGAGAGGCTGACTTATCCAAGTTGTGAGGGTCGGCATGTGGTCAAAAACGGTAGGATTCACAACAGCAAGCAGCTCATTGACAAGCTGCCCTTAGAAAAATTCCCCTTGGCGGGAATTGTCAGAGTGGTAGAGGTTTCTGAAAGCTGGTTGCAAACAAACCTACGTCAATACCCAATATGAAGCAACTCTCAAGCAAAGCCAAATCAAAGCCAAAAAAAGGCAGACTAAGCCTCGAATGTGATGAGATGTGGTCGTTTGTGGGTCCCAAGAGAAACCAGAGGTGGCTCTGGTTGGCCACAGATCGACACAATTGACCTTGGTTTTCCAATCGGCCTGGAGGAAGACATCACTGAGTTCGTTGCCCAGACTCAAGCGCAATTGAACCTCGGAGATGTTGTAGTACTTTATACTGATGGAATTACTGAAGCCGAGAACTTAGAGGGAAGGCAATACGGCCTCACCCGATTGTGTGAAGTGCTCAGCCTGAACTGGCAGCGATCAGCCAGTGAGATCAGGCAGGCGACGATCAACGACCTGCGACAGCATATCGGCCTACAAAAAGTCTACGATGATGTTGTCCTGCTCGTGCTCAAACAGAAGTAGCGACTGAGAATTTTCGCAGAACTTATTGGCCAGAGGCTCCGGACAACTGTAAAGCGCAGGAGAACAAAGATCCCATGATTCAAGTATTCGGGGACTTCATCGAAAAGCTACCGGTCAGCCAAGAGCACCTGACGATTCAATTTTCGCCCAGCTCCATTCCCCTAAGGCAGCGTTGGCGTAACAACGGCCTCTCAGCTGATTTTCTTGCAGACTACTTTGCGACGTTCTTGTCTGGCAGCGAAGGCAAGGCTGCCGAAGCCCGCAAGCACGTGAAGGTTAAGAGCGCGGTCAGCTATATTGCTAATGAATTGCTTGAAAATGTGATGAAGTTCAATGACGAAGTGTCACAGGCCCCCACCAGCATTCAACTGCAATTGTGCAATGACAGCTTGGTATTTCTGACTGTCAACAGCATTTCCTCACAGAGGGCACAAGAGCTCCACGACTTCATCAGCCATTTGTCTGTCTCAGATGCCAATGAGTTGTACATGCATCAGCTTGAACAGAGCGATGAGGACGGGCTAAGTCCTGTCTCTGGGTTGGGGATCCTGACAATGATCCATGACTACGGAGCTAAGATTGGTTGGAAGTTTGAAACTGTCCAGAAAGACGCGGAGATCATCCTAGTCACGATTATGGTACAGCTAACAGTTTGAGCCATTCACGACTGCTAGGAAGTTAGGTTAGAAGTTACCATCGCAGTAGATCGTTGAGGAGGAATCGAGAGAGAGCAGTGGCATCACGCTGATAACAAAAGCTATCTACAAGTGATAATCAATGGAAATCAAGGCCGAAGAATACAGGATTAGCTACAACACATCAACTACGACCATTAGCTGCCAAGGCGCGTTTCGTCTGAATGGTACAGAAGAGTACGCACCTATCGTCCAGCTGTTGAATGACGCCGTTGATCAAGAACCAACGACGCTAACTTTGAACCTACGGGAGCTGGAATTTCTCAACAGTTCAGGTATCAGTGTCCTGTCTAAGTTTGTGATTAGAGTGCGTCGAAAGCAGAACATTCACATGGTAATTCAGGGCTCTATTGAAATCCCCTGGCAAGAAAAGTCATTGAAGAACTTGCAAAGAATGATGCCAAGCATGCAATTGGAGTTTAGATAACTAAAATTTTCCAAACTTTACATTGACCGATAAGCCCTTTGACAAACATCTAACTATGGTTAATATCTCCGGTTATCAGGTTCTTGGAAGTATTTATGAAAGTACTAAATCACTAGTCTATCGAGGTTGCCGCATCGAGGATGAGCAGCCAGTGATTCTCAAGTTACTCAGAGTTGAGTATCCTTCATTGACCGAGCTTATCAGATATAGATGGGAATACGAGATCACCCGAAATTTGCATTTGGGGGGAGTTGTTGAGGCGTACGGACTTGAGAAGTACTGTACCAGCCTAGTGATGATCCTGGAAGACTTTGGCGGTGAGTCCCTGAAGGTTCTCACCGCATCCCGGCGGTTTACCCTGGAAGAATTTCTCCGCCTCGCCATTCAGATTACCGACGTCCTGGGTGAAGTTCACGCGGCCAATGTAATTCACAAAGATATCAATCCAGCTAACATTGTCCTAAATTTAGCCACTGGGGAGCTTAAGCTGATTGACTTTGGGATAGCCACTGTTTTATCTCGTGAAAATCCGACCATCAAAAATCCCTCCATCTTAGAAGGCACATTGGCCTATATTTCACCAGAACAAACTGGTCGAATGAATCGCACTTTAGATTATCGGACTGACTTTTACTCACTGGGGGTGACCTTCTATGAGTTACTCACATATCGTTTGCCTTTCATCGTCAATGATGCGATGGAACTGGTGCACTGCCACATCGCCAGGCAACCCATTTCTCCCCATGAGCTGAGCCCAGAAATCCCTAGGGTTTTGTCAGATATCGTGATGCGGCTCTTGGCCAAAAATGCTGAAGATCGATATCAAAGTGCCTGTGGGATCAAGGTTGATCTCCAAGAATGTCTGCAACAATTGCAAAGATCGAGTCAGATTTTAGAGTTCCCTCTCTGCCGTCAAGATAATTCAGATAAATTTCAAATTCTGCAGAAGCTTTACGGTAGAGAGCGCGAGATAGAAACTCTGCTCAGTGCCTTTAGCCAGGTGAGTCAAGGTGAAAAAGTTATGATGCTCATCGCAGGCCATTCAGGCATTGGCAAATCAGCGCTGGTTCAAGAAATTTACAGGCCGATTACCCAACAAAGAGGGTATTTCATTGCCGGTAAATTTGACCAGCTCCAACGAGACATTCCCTACTCAGCTTTGGTGCGCGCTTTCCAATCTCTCGTCCAGCAACTTCTCACCGAGAGTGAAACACAGCTCAACCAGTGGAGGGAAGCGTTACTGAACGCTTTCGGAGTCAAGGGGCAGGTGATTGTCGAGGTGATTCCGGAGGTGGCAAGGATTGTCGGCGAACAGCCTCCGGTTCAGGAACTGGGACCGATCGAAGCCCGAAGTCGCTTCAATTTGGTGTTTCGAAATTTCATTCAAGTCTTCTGTAAGCGAGAACATCCATTGGTTGTTTTCCTGGATGATTTGCAATGGTCTGATTCCGCAACACTCAAACTTCTGGAAACGATCTTAATAGATTCAGACATCCAATATCTATTTTTGATTGGTGCCTATCGGGATAACGAGGTTCACTCTGCTCATCCTTTGATGATGAGCCTTAATCAACTTCAGCAGCAAGAGGCAATCATTCGCCAAGTCAATCTGTCACCTCTAAATCTGGAACAGGTCACTCATCTGGTTTCTGAAACTTTACGCAAAGATCGACAGTCTGTGAGATCACTCGCAGATCTCGTTCTGCGTAAAACTGAGGGAAATCCCTTTTTTGTGAATGAATTTTTGAAAACCTTGTATCAGGAGAATTTGCTGAGCTACAGTTTTGCTCGCGCAACCTGGCAGTGGAATCTCACCCAGATTGAAGTCATCGGTATCACCGACAATGTGGTAGAGCTAATGATTAGCAAATTAAGAAAGCTGCCTGAGCTAACCCAATGCGCTCTCCGACTTGCTGCTTGTCTGGGTAACAGCTTTGATCTAACCACTCTGTCTAATATCCGTGAAAAGCCTATCTTCGAAGTTTCCCAAGAACTCCTACCTGCTGTCCAGCAAGGGCTAATTTTGCCTGCTTCTGAGCTAGAGATCGGAGGCTCTGACATCCTAAATTCCCAGCCTGTGATTCTAGAGTACAACTTTGTGCACGATCGAATGAGACAGGCAGCTTGTGCTCTCATTGATGAAGCACAGCAGAAAGTAATTCATCTCAAGATCGGACGATTGCTGCTGAAAAACTCTTCCGAGGCGATGCGAGGTCGAAAGATTTTCGACTTGGTGTCTCATCTTAATCTGGCTCAAGATTTGCTCACCTGCAAAGAAGAGCGATTGGATCTGGTCAAATTGAATCTGGAAGCAGGGAGAAGAGCCAAAAGTGCAGTAGCTTATGCTGCGGCCAGACAGTATTTGGCAACCGGTCTGGAGATCCTGACCGGCAATATCTGGAGTGAACACTATGACTTGGCTTTTGCCTTGCACAAAGAACAAGCCTGGGCTGAGTACTTAAATGGCAACTTCGAACGTTCAGAAGCCTTGATTAATGCAACCTTGGCTCAAGCCAAATCGGCTATTGAGAAGGCTGAAATTTACGAATTATTAATTGTACAGTACACTTTGATCGCGAAATATGAAGAGGCAATTCAGGCTGGTAGAAAAGCATTGACTCTGCTCGGAATTGAGCTGCTCGAATCAGATTTGACAACTATTCTAGACGCCGAATTTGCTGAAGCCGTGTCAAATCTTGGTGGGCGAAAAATCGAATCTTTGATTGTTCAACCAGAGATGAGTATTCCTGAGAAGCAAGCCCTATTGAGTTTACTGACCCGCTTGGCAGCTCCAGCTTATATCTCCAATCAAGAACTGTTTTCCGTTGTCACTGTAAAATCAGTTAATCTTTCCCTGAAGTATGGCCCTGCCTCAGAGTCACCGCTCAGTTACTCCAACTATGGTCTTCTCCTCGGCTCTGTGTTTGGAGATTATCAATCAGGCTATGAATTTGGCTTGCTGGCTTTGAGGCTGAGTGAGAGGTTTAACGATCCTTTCCAGAAATGTAAGGCTTGCATGGTTCTAGGAAATGCTTTGAGCCATTGGTTACGACACCTCAGATATAATCAAACTATCTTCACAGACGGATATCAGGCTGGCTTGGAGGCTGGAGATCTACAATTTTCTAGCTATATTCTAAGTTACAAACCTTTGTATCTGCTCTCTCAAGGTGTGAATTTAAGCCAGATTCTGGAGGAATTACCAAGCCTCTTGGTGTTTGGAAACAAAAGCCAAAACCAATTTGCAATTGATGCCTTGCTTGCGTGTCAGCTCGCACTGCGCAACTTGAGCGGGCTGACTCCAGAAATGCAGCTGTTTTGCAGTGATGGTCTGAGCGAGGAACAGTATTTGAAGGTTTGCTACTCCAATCAAAGTTTCTTCGCGCTCTGCTCGTACCAAATCCTGAAAGCCCAGATTCTCTACTTGTATGGAGATTGGTCTGGCTCGCTTGATCTACTCCTGGAAGCACAGACACGGCTCGCGTTTATTCCAGGCATGATTTCAATTGCCGAACATAATTTCTATTATTCTTTATGTCTAGCTGCTCTTTACTTGGGTGGGTCAGAAGAGACGCAAGAAAAGTATGGAAAACAGCTGGCAAATAACCAAAAGCAGATGAAAGTCTGGGCCGAGCATTGCCCAGAGAATTTCCTGCACAAATACTGGTTAGTGGAAGCAGAGATCGCACGGCTCACGGGCGAACCGTTAAAAGCGATAGATTGGTATGACCGGGCGATTGCCGCAGCCGAAGAGCAAGGATTCATCCAAAACGAGGCCTTGGGCAATGAACTGGCAGCCAAATTCTGGTTAGAAAGAGGAAAACGAGAGATCGCAAAGCTTTATTTGCGTAAAGCTCGCCATGGCTATCAACTTTGGGGGGCCATACGCAAAATTGAGCAGCTAGAGCAGCAGTATCCTCAGTTACTCACCAAGGCCTCCCCAAAATCCCGTAGGCTGGACTCCTTGGTGACCTCCACTTCTTCGACCGGTTCCGGAGTGCTGGACTTGGCGGCAGTGATGAAAGCCTCGCAGGCGATTGCCAGTGAGATTTTGCTAGATGAGCTGCTCACCAAGTTGATGAAAATTCTGATCGAGAATGCAGGCGCACAAAAAGGCTATCTGATCCTGTCGGACAACGGCGAATTAAACGTCGAGGCCAGAGGTGAGGTTGGCACAGACGAGGTCGCCATGCTGCAATCGCTGCCGGTACGTACCAGCCAAACGCTACCGATGACGATCATCAATTATGTCGAAAGGACACAGTCAGATGTAGTTTTAGGGAATGCAACTGGTGAGGGGATCTTTGGCATGGATCCATATATTAGCGAACATCAGTTGAAGTCCGTTTTATGTGTGCCGATTATAAATCAGGGTAAATTGATGGGTTTGCTCTACCTGGAAAATAATTTGGTCACCGACGCTTTTACCCCAGATCGCCTCGAAGTTCTCAAAGTTCTGGCATCACAAGCTGCCATTTCGATTGAGAACGCCATGCTCTACAGAACCCTTCAGCAAAAAGTCGAAGAGCGCACTGTCCAGCTGAGCCAAGCCCTTGAAGAAATCAAGGCCCTGAATGACGATTTGGAAATGCTGTTAGAGACCACCACTGCCCACTCCGATATGGTGGAAGCAGAGTTGGAAAATAAGAGTAGACTCATTCGCAAGATCTTTGGGCGCTATCTGGCCGACGAAGTCGTTGCTACCCTCCTGGAGACACCCGAAGGGCTAAGGCTCGGCGGCGAGCGGCGCAAAATTACCATGCTTACCTCTGACTTACGAGGGTTTACTGTTTTATCAGAACGATTGCCCGCTGAAGAAGTTGTGAAGGTGCTCAACTTCTATCTGGGTTACATGGCAGATGTCATCACTAGTTACCAGGGAACTATCGACGAGTTCATGGGGGATGGCATGTTGATCTTCTTTGGCGCTCCCACCTCCCGAGCAGATGATGCTAGGAGGGCGGTCGCCTGTGCCATAGCCATGCAGCGAGTCATGGCCGAGGTCAATCACACCTTGGCAGACTGGGGACTGCCGCAGCTGGCAATGGGTATTGGAATTAACACGGGCGAAGTCGTTGTGGGAAATATTGGCTCCGAGAAGCGCGCCAAATATGGCGTGGTCGGCAATCAAGTGAACCTGGCATTCCGCATCGAATCGTACACGGTAGATGGTCAGGTCCTGATCTCAGAATCAACCCTAGAAGAAGCAGGCTCGGTGGTTACCATTAGGGGACAGAAGCGAGTGCAGCCGAAAGGAGTGCAGAAACCGATCACCATTTATGAAGTTGAAGGCGTAGGCGGTCAGTACAACTTGTTCCTACCTCAAGAGCAGGAGAACTTCCTATCGGTTTCTGAAGCCATGCCGCTTCGATATGCCCTGTTGGATGACAAGCACATTAGTGAGATCTCACGCGAGGCGAGCTTGGTCATGCTCTCTGCCAAGGGAGCGCTGGTCAGGCACAACCAGGGCTTTGGAGGCTCAGTGCCAACCCCCTTCAGCAATATCAAACTCAATTTACTGGCGCTGAACCCCTCTGAAGCAGTCAGCGAGGATCTCTACGCTAAGGTCTCGGACCAACCCGCGCAGGCGGGCAGTTTTTATATTCGATTCACCGCCGTCCCTGCTGAGCTGCAGGTTAGACTGGCTGCCGTTTATGAAGCGCTTCGCAAGGCGGCTCAGGAGCGTTCTGAGACCAGCAACACTGACTTGACGGGCCGCTGAACCGGTTGCCCCCGGTCGTTGACCTTGCCATACCGCGTTTTGCCTTGGTAGTAGAGCGACGACGAGCTGCCGCCGTCTAGATTCATCGCTTGTTCGACCCCCAAGCTTTGCATGAATTCAGCCAGCGCCTGTAAAGACAGGCCGGAGTGGTCGGGGTCGTCTGGTTTTTGCGCGGCCATGACCCACACGATGCTGTGATCGGCGGTGAGGCCAATCGCGGTTCTGGCGTTGGCTCGACGGCTGCCGAGCGGATCGCGGCTCACCTGGCCGTTGACCAGCGTGACAAATCCTTCGGGCACGGCGGTCAGCTCGGGCAAGAGGCGGGGGCCGCCGCCCAGCGCCTCCACGAGGCGGCAGCCTGTGGGTAGCGGGTCTTGATGCCGAGCGATCTCGTAGCGGCTAGTTTCACCACAGCGGTAGTGCCGGAATTCGGTGCGGTTGAAAATCTGGTCCAGGTAAGGGGCAAGGTCAGGGTTGTGGATCAGCCGTGGGTTCTGGCGGGGGTCGGCGACGAGTTTTTCCTGCAGGACTACAAACGAGGTGGACTGGCGATTTTGAGGGTCGAAGAAACCGCCGTTTAACACGGCGATGGCCTGATGTTTCTGGGCAAAACCTTCTAGGGTGTCTACGCTTGGCGCGAGGGCAAGCGTCACCGAAAAACGGCTCTGCGCTGGGATCAGCAGGGTGTAAACGATACTGCGCTGCCAACGGTGGACCTGGAAGTGAAGGGTTTTTTGAGGTGAGGCGGTAGGGCTTGGGGTCGGAGCCAGGGCGGTGGGGGGCAAGGCATTGGGTTGACAGGCGATGGCGACCCAGAGGAGGGCAACCCAGACACAGCTCAGGCACCAGACTTTTCTCACGGGTTTTCCCTTGAGTTAAAACGCGATTTAGCGCATCGCAGGGCGGTTAGCGATGACGCTCAACAAGGCTCTGTTTCAGGCAGACTTTACCGCGCCACGAGCACCAGAACCCCCGCCACTAGGGCGACCACGCTTAACAGCAGCGGGGGGATGGCCACGCCCAAGGCGGGCAGCGAATACAAAATCAAGAAAACTCCCAGGGTAATTTGCCAACCGCTTCTTGCCACCTGCAACCTCCTAAACCGTTGGGGACTCATGACTGCTTAAGGTTTCCTGTAATCCTGGGTCGGATTCACGCAGAGGCTGCCTTGGCCCCCCGAGTTTGGGGGAAGTTAGATGGCAGTTCCCCACAGGGTTGGGGGGATAGGGAGGCCAGATTGCCAATCCTAATGCGATGTCACTTACTAGCTTCCTGCACTGCGGCTACTTGCGCAAGCGTTGCCGCCCTCTTGCCCAACCGGTCGCTCTTGGGCGGCCGCTGGTCGGGAGGCTCACTAGGCTTGTAGCCATTGAGCGGGAACTGGTCGAGAGACTCATCAGGCTCGTAGCTATTGGGTGGGAACTGAGCGCAATGCTCACGCCGGTTGTAGCCATTGGGCGGGAACTGGTCGGAATACGCACCAGACTTGTAGCCGTTGGGCGGGAACTGGCGAGAAGGTGCGCGAGCCTTGCCGCAGTTCGGCGGGAGCTTGCCGGGAAGCGGTGTGCGTCTGGATCAGTCCAGCCGGGGAAATGTATTTCCTAATACAACCTCTCTCGGCAACTCAGGCGAGTCTTTACCCATTCGCTGCCGTTCAGATTTAGACCCATCTTGGCTATGCGGATCCTGCTGGTTGAAGATGATGCGACACTGGCCGACACGCTGGCCGACACCCTCACCGACGAACGCTATGTCGTAGATGTCGCCAACGATGGCGAAGCCGGATGGGATCAGATTAGAAGCCTGACCTACGATTTAATTCTGCTCGATGTCACCCTGCCCAAATTGGACGGCATTCGGCTGTGTCAGCGTCTACGCACGCGCGGCTACCAATTGCCTTTGCTCATGCTGACCGCTCGCGACACCAGCACTGATAAGATCGCGGGCCTCAACGCCGGGGCCGATGATTACGTGGTCAAGCCCTTTGACTTGCAGGAGCTTTTAGCGCGAATTCGCGCTTTATTGCGTCGGGGCAGCTTCGCCTGCGCTCCCTTATTGGGCTGGGGCGATCTGTGTCTAGACCCCAATACCTACGACGTCAGTTATGCCGACCGTCCCTTGCGCCTGACCCCCAAAGAATTTGCCCTGCTCGAATTACTATTGCGCAATGGTCGGCGGGTGCTCAGCCGTGCCTTGATGATCGAGCATGTCTGGTCTTTAGCAGAGCCCCCAGAAGAAGACGCCGTGAAAGCGCACATCAAAACCTTGCGCTCCAAACTCAAAGCCGTCGGTGCACCCGAAGACTTGATCGAAACCGTTCACGGCCTGGGCTACCGCCTCAAACAAATCGCTCGAATCAGTGCCTGACCCCGGCAATCGTAATTGATCTCCCCAGTCGCACCTGGCGGTGTGCGCCTACAAAGCGTCGCCAAACTGTCACCGAATTTTGTAGTCTGAAAAGGTGAGCTGGCCACTGGCTTGGAGTGCGATTTTGACCAGTCCCTATCCTCCCGATTTCTTCCCGATTTCCTCCTAATATATTCACGCCCGTGTCGTAACCTGCATGCTCAACAGCTAGGTCTTGAGCGCAAGAGGGCCGCAGAAGTGAGCAATCGACGCCTTTTATTTTTATCTCGTCGGCAAGTCATCCGTGGCCTCTTGGCAACTGGGGCTTTTGGAGTCACCGCCCGCCTGGGCACCGCTTGCAGTACCCCCTCCGCCACGGGTGCAGCAGGCGGAGCTGGGGCCGGAACCGTCAACCTGGGGTTCGTCTATGTGGGACCCAAAGATGACTACGGCTACAATCAGGCGCATGCCGAAGGGGCGGCGGGCATGTCAAAGCAGCTGCCCTGGGCCACCGTGGTCGAAGAAGCCAGCGTGCCCGAAACCACCGCTGTCGAAGAAACCATGCTGAACATGATCAATCAGGATGGCATCGCGGCGCTATTTCCCACCTCCTTCGGCTACTTCGATCCCTACATCTTGAAGGTCGCCAAAGAGAACCCAGAGGTGCAGTTCTTCCACTGCGGCGGCCTCTACAAAGAAGGCGTCACCCCCAACAACGTCGGCAGCTACTATGGCTACATCGACGAGGCGCAATACATCGCAGGCATCGTCGCCGCCCACACTTCCAAAACGGGCAAATTAGGCTTCATCGCGGCCAAACCGATCCCCCAAGTTTTGCGCAACATCAACAGCTTTACCCTGGGTGCGCGCTCAGTCAAACCCAGCCTGACCACCCAGGTCGTGTTTACTGGCGAATGGTCCTTGCCGGTCAAAGAAGCCGAGTCGGCCAACAGCCTAGCTGACCAAGGCATCGACGTTCTCACCTGCCATGTGGATAGCCCCAAAGTCGTGATAGAAACCGCCGAAAAGCGTGGCATTTTCTCCTCGGGCTACCACGCCAACCAGGCGACCCTAGCAGCCAAAGGCTATCTCACCGGAGCCGAGTGGAACTGGGTCAAAATCTACTCCGACTACGCCGAGCAGATCCGCGCCGGGAAAACCCTGATCAACGGCGGCATCCCGCATCTGGTGCGCGGCGGCCTCAAAGAAGGCTTTTGCAAATTGTCAGACTACGGCCCCGCAGTCAGTGCCGAGGCCAAAAACGCCGCCGAAGCCGCCAAAGCCCAGTTCCTCGACGGCAGCCTGGTGATCTACAAAGGGGCGCTGCAAGACAACACGGGCAAACCGGTCCTGGCCGCAGGTAAAGAGTACCAGCAGAACGACTTGGCCCTCGAAGAGATGGGTTGGTTGGTAGATGGCGTCATCGGTAGTACGAGCAGCTAATTTATGATTTCTCGTCGCAACTGGCGTGCAACGCTAGAGCCGGTCTGTATTCCCGTCGCAGCGCTGCTGGTTTCGCTGGTCTTGTTTGGCCTGTTTTGTGCCCTGGCTGGCGCCAATCCTCTCGCGGTCTACGCAGCGATTTACAAAGCCGCGTTCGGCAGCTGGTTCTCCTTTCAGAACACGCTGATCCGGGCCGCGCCACTGATGCTGTCTTCACTGTGTACCGCTCTGCCCGCGCTGTTGGGTCTGGTGATCATCGGCAATGAAGGGGCCTTGGTGATCGGCGCTCTGGCTTCGATTATCGTGGGTCTGCCGCTGGTCCCCGTGGCTTCGCCGCTGGTGGTCCTGATGGCCATGGCCTTGGCTGGGATCGTGGGCGGCGGTCTGTGGATCATGGCCGTGGGCGCGCTGCGCTACTACCGAGCGGTCAACGAAACGATCAGTAGCTTGCTGATGAACTACATCGCGATCGCCCTGCTCAACCACCTGGTCGGCGGCCCGATCCGCGACCCCAGCAGCTTGAACAAGCCCTCCAGTTTCCCGTTACCCGACGCCTTTCTGCTGGGCGACATCCCCGGCACCCGCGTGCATTACGGCCTGATCTACGGCCTAATCGCCTGCGCCATCGCCTACTTTCTGATGCGGCACACCACCTTTGGCTTCGCCGTGCGCACCGTGGGCGGCAACATTCGGGCGGCTCGGATCGCGGGCTTGCCGGTGGGCAAGCTGACCTTGATCATCTGCTTCCTAGCAGGATCCTGTGCCGGTCTGGCGGGGATGGTGGAGGTCGCTGCCGTGCACGGTCGGGTCAGTGCTTCGCTGAACGCCAATTACGGCTACAGCAGTATTTTGGTTGCTTTCATCGCCCGGCAAAATCCTCTGGCCGCAGTCCTGGTCTCGATTTTGCTGGGCGGCATTTTAGCCAGCGGCGGCATTTTGCAGCGTTCCCTGCAGCTGCCCGATGCAACGGTGCTGGTGTTTCAAGGACTGGTGTTTCTAGTCGTGCTTTACAGCGAATCGCTCTACGGGCGTTTGGCAATTTTCAAACCGCAACCGAACAAGGAGAAATCAGATGGCAACGGAAGCCCTCGGCTGGTGGGGAGTGCCGCTGGGAATCATGGCGGGAACGCTGCGGGGTAGTGCGCCGTTTTTGTTCGTCAGTTTGGGCGAGTGCCTAACCGAGAAAAGCGGCAAAATCAACCTGGGCCTAGAAGGCACCCTGCTCACCGGTGCGATGAGCGCCTACGCCATCTCCTACTTAACGGGCTCACCGTGGTTGGGCGTCTTGGTCGCGGGCCTCGCAGGCATGGCGCTCGGAACCATTCACGCTTGGCTCGCCCAGCAGCCCAAGGTCAACGATGTCGCCGTCGGCATCGCCATGATCATCTTTGGCAGCGGTGTGGCTTTTTTCTTGGGCAAGCCATTTATCCAGCCTTCCGCGCCGCAATTGCCGGTGTTTGAACTGGGGGCCTGGAGCAGTATCCCTGCGGTACAATCGGCCCTGAAAATCAGCCCCTTATTTCTGCTGGGTCTGGCGATTGCGCCGGTGATGCAATGGTTCTTTCAGGCCACCCGTTGGGGCCTATTTATCCGCGCCGTGGGCGACAGCCCCGACGCAGCCCGAGCCATGGGTATTTCTATCGTGCGGGTGCGCACTATTTGCATTATTCTGGGCAGTTTCTTGGCCGGAATCGGCGGTGCCAGTCTGTCGCTCTACTACCCCGGTAGCTGGTCGGAAGGTATCTCCAGCGGTCAAGGGTTAATGGCCGTGGCCCTGGTGATTTTCGCCCGCTGGAACCCCATTCAATGCATGTATGCGGCCCTGCTGTTTGGCGGTGCCCAGGCCATTGGTCCTGCCTTGCAATCGGTGGGCGTGCAGTCGTATTACTATCTGTTCAACGCATCTCCCTATATCCTGACTTTGGCGATTATGATCATCACCTGCTCCCCCAAACGCACCCTAACTGGGGTGCCGGGAGCTTTGGGCACCAATCGCTAATCGCTGCTCTGGAGGTTCACTTTGGCACGGTTTGTGAACGCCAACCCCTATCCCTATCCGTTCAACGGAGCCCTGCGCCCAGACAATACAGTCTTGCTAGTCATCGACATGCAGACAGACTTCTGCGGCGTAGGTGGTTACGTGGACAAGATGGGCTACGATCTGTCTCTAACCCGTGCGCCAATTGAGCCGATTAAACGCGTTCTGGAGGTCGCACGCGGCAGAGGCTTTCAGGTCATGCACACGCGGGAAGGGCATCGTTCCGACCTCTCAGATTTGCCAGACAATAAACGCTGGCGCTCGCGTCAAATTGGAGCAGGCATTGGCGATCCAGGCCCCTGCGGCAAAATTTTAGTGCGGGGAGAGCCAGGCTGGGAGATCATCCCAGAACTCGCGCCGCAACCGGGAGAAGCGATCATCGACAAACCGGGTAAGGGCTCCTTTTATGCCACTGATTTGGACTTGTTGTTGCGGTGCAAAGGCATCCAAAACGTTGTCCTAGCTGGCATCACCACCGATGTCTGTGTGCACACCACGATGCGCGATGCCAACGATCGGGGCTACGAATGCTTGTTACTTTCTGACTGTACCGGGGCAACCGATTACAACAATCACCTGGCCGCCCTCCAGATGATCAAAATGCAGGGGGGCGTTTTTGGAGCTGTTGCAGATTCTGAGGCATTTATAGAGGGGATCCGATGACCACCGCGACCGCAAGCGCTGTTATTGAGCTAGTCAGGCCACCGGAATTGGAAGTGGTCAACATGACCAAACGCTTTGGCAGTATGACAGCTCTGGATAATGTCTCACTGACTTTGAAACCAGGTTCGTTTCATGCCCTGTTGGGCGAGAATGGCGCAGGCAAAAGTACCCTGGTTAAATGTGTGATGGGCTTTTATACTCCGACCAGCGGTGAGGTATTAATCGACCAGAAGCCTTCGGCGATTACCAGCCCTCGCGATGCCCAGTTGTATGGCATCGGCATGGTCTATCAGCACTTCACCTCGGTGCCCGCGATGACGGTTGCCGAAAATCTGGTTCTGGCCCGGTTCGATAGCCCCAATCTAATCGATTGGAAGGCCGAGTACGAGCGTTTGAGAGCGTTCATGGCTGGCGCTCCCTTTCAGGTGAACCTAGATACGCCCATTGCTCAATTAGCAGCTGGTGAAAAGCAAAAACTAGAAATTCTCAAGCAGCTCTATCTCGAAAGCCGCATTTTGATCCTGGACGAACCGACCTCGGTGCTGACCCCCGGCGAAGCCGATGAGGTTTTGGGCCTAGTGCGTCAACAAGTTGCCGCTGGGCAGCTCAGCGTGTTGATGATCACCCACAAATTTCGCGAAGTTATGGCCTTTGTGGACGAAGTGACGGTGCTGCGTCGCGGTAAGTTTGCCGGTCATGGGTTAGTCAACGATCTCTCAACCGCTGACATGGCGCAGATGATGTTGGGCGAGCAGCGCGAGGCCAAATCTGTCGAGAAAACAGCGCCGCCATCCACGACCCCATTGATCCAGATCCAGGACATTCGTGCCAATAAAGACAATGGTCTCGAAGCCGTCGCGGGCGTGAATCTGACCATCCATGCCGGGGAGATCGTCGGCATCGCGGGGGTGTCGGGCAACGGTCAGCGGGAACTGGTTGAAGTCCTGGCAGGCCAACGCCCAGCGACGGCAGGGCAAGTTCTGGTCAATGGTGAGCCCTACGCTGCGACGCGAGCCCAGATGGCTCGGCACCAGATTTTTTCCTTGCCCGAGGAGCCGCTGCGCAATGCCTGTGTGCCGCATATGAGCGTGGCGGAGAATTTGTCTCTGCGCACCTTTGATCAAGCGCCGCGAGCCAAAGGCGGCTGGCTGCTGGCCTACCAGTCAATTCGCCAACTGGCGCAGATTCTGATTGGTCGCTTTTCGATTAAAACTCCCTCAGCTGACACACCGGTTGGCAATCTCTCCGGCGGCAATGTCCAGCGCACGGTCCTGGCGCGTGAGCTCTCCTCCAGCCAGATTAAGGTGCTGATCGCAGCCAATCCCTGTTTCGGTCTGGATTTTGCAGCGGTTGAATATATTCACTCGCAGATTGTTGAGGCGCGTAATCGCGGCGTGGCGGTGTTATTGGTCAGCGAAGATCTCGATGAACTCCTGGTGCTGGCCGATCGCATCTTGGTGATCAGCGAGGGCAAATTCGTCTACGAAAGCCCCATTGCCGACGCAGATTTTGCAACGATTGGTCAACGCATGGCAGGTCATTGATGGTTCCTATTACAGCCCAACCTTACGATTACGAATTGCCCACCTCCGGCAAGGTCGCCCTGGTAGTGATCGACATGCAGCGAGACTTTCTGGAGCCGGGCGGCTTCGGGGATGCGCTGGGCAATGATGTCAGCCGTCTGCAAGCGATTGTGCCAATGCTCAAGCGCTTGCTAGAGGCGTTCCGCACGCTCCAATTGCCAATTATCCACACCCAAGAGGGACACGCGCCGGACTTATCCGACTGTCCGCCCTCCAAGCGTCAGCGAGGCAACAGCGGGCTGAAAATCGGCGATCTTGGCCCAATGGGACGCATTCTGGTGTTGTCCGAACCGGGCAATCAAATCATTCCCGAATTGGCTCCTCTGCCGGGAGAAATTATTCTATCCAAGCCAGGAAAAGGGGCTTTTTGCCGCACCAACCTGGAGGCCATGCTTCAGGAGCGAAGTGTCACTCACCTGGTGATCACCGGGGTCACCACTGAGGTGTGTGTTCAGACCACCATGCGCGAGGGCAATGACCGGGGGTTTGAGTGTCTCCTGGTCGAAGACGCCACCGAAAGCTATTTCCCAGAATTCAAACAAGCCACTCTAGAAATGGTCCGGGCGCAAGGCGCTATTGTCGGCTGGACGGCGACCACAGAGGCCATTCTACAGGGGTTGAACGCAATGCAGAATCAACCGGCGCAGGCGGTTACCGGATAAGAAAATTACGGTTGCGAGACTGGCGCTGGCCTGTTGAGAGGTAGCGTGACGCTAAACGTAGTGCCGACACCAGACTCACTCTCGAGCATGATCTGACCACCGTGCAATGCTACACAGGTTTTAACGACGGCCAAGCCTAGCCCGGTGCCCGAGATATTCCCCACGTTTGCCCCTCGGTAAAACGTTTCATACAAATGCCGTTGATCGTCCGGCAAGATGCCAATGCCCTGGTCTCGAACCTGAAAAATGACCGCTGCTGGCTTACAGCTCACCGAGAAATGGATCTGGCTGTCTGCCGCAGAATATTTGATCGCGTTGGAGAGAAGATTCGCGAGGATAGAGTGCAGCAGTTTCTCGTCAAGGTAGGCGTTGGCGCACTGACCTTGACTGACGAAACTAATATTCTGTTGGGCGTCGGTGCTGAGCCGAATTTCTTCGAGCAAGTGAGTGCAAAATTGCTCCAAATTCAGAGGCTCTGGGCGGCATTCTAATTTGCCGACCTCCGCCCGGGTGAGCGTCAGGATATCTGACAGCAAGTGGGCCATCATTTTGGCAG
This sequence comes from Leptolyngbya sp. SOY_34_metabat_272, assembly GCA_031399305.1. GTDB lineage: Bacteria > Cyanobacteriota > Cyanobacteriia > FACHB-261 > FACHB-261 > FACHB-261. The sequence continues at coordinate 71,816 of JANNOU010000128.1, read as the reverse complement.
CGGAGCGGACCCGGTGCAGATACTTTAGCCGCCGCTCTGCTGGCCACTCATGGCTTCTATTTTCTAGCGCCTGAACTGCGACCAGAATGATACTCAGCGGTGTGCGAAATTCATGGGAAGCCATCGAGAAAAAGCGTAGTTTGAGTTCGCTGAGTTCGCGTGTGTGGTCTAGCTCGACGGTCTGCGCCTGAATCTTGGTTTCCAGCTCGTCGTTGACCTGACACAAGGCTGCTTCTGCGGAGGAGCGCTCGGCGATTTGACGGTGCAGCAGGTAATAGACGCCATAGAGCAGGACAACGCACAACGCAATCCCCAACGCACTGACCGCTACGATGTCCTGGAGATTCGCCTGCGGTTCAGTTTGGGAGAATTGCAGCTCCGCGTTCTCAGCGCCTTCGATCGCTGCGATGGTGGCCCGAATTTCAGCCTGGAGCGCTCGATCGGCTGGAGCGCTCTGAAGGGTTGAGCCGGTCGCGTTGCCCGAGGCTTTGAGGAAGGCGAGCTTTCGGGCAATTAGAGATTCCAAGCTGTCGAGCGGTTGCGGGTCGCGACCGGCGGTGGCCTGCTGCAAGGTTTTGACTGCTTGCTCAATGGCCTGAACTTTGAGCGTCTGTGACCGAGTCTGCTCGGGGTCGGTCGTGGCGCTGAGCAGTTTGCTGAGGCTCAGCAGAACCGCCTGGGAGCGTTCAACCCGTGCGGCATTGTGAACCATGCGCTCCATGTTGCGATAGGACACCAGACTGACGCTGCCCAGGATCAGGACCACTAGCCCCACCCCAACGCCGATCAGCTGCTTTTCCAGAGACCAACGGGCCTGTGTGTGTTGCAGATTTTGCAGCGCCTGTCGCAGTTGTTTGGCCTGAGCCGTTGCGGCATCGGCGGTGATGCGGCTTTGATTATAGAGCTCTGCCCGGTCCATGTAGCCCTGTCTGGGCAGAACCAGCAGAGACCATTGGCGATCGGTGACGTTGAACACGCGGGTACAAATATTGCGATCCTGATAGAGGAATTCGCCCTGCAAACGTCGATTGCCGTAGGTGCTGACCGCTGCTTTTTCGTGTTTGGGTGCGGCCAGGACCTGTCGGGTATTGGAGTTATAAAACGCCAGAAACCCTTCATCGGTTTTGCTCGATTTGTCATAGAGATAAAAATCCAGGTGATCTAAATCCAGCCCGGGCAGTGACGCTTGGATAATGTCTGCGATGCGAAACACGCCCAGAATAAAGCCCTGCAAATTCTCGCGCCGCGTGGCCAGCGTATTTTGGGCTGCGCCCGGTCGGTAAATAGGCAGGGCGACCAGGAAGCCAAAGGCCGCAGAGGTTTCCTGAACCAGTTCGATGCGCCCGCTGGCGACGGTCGCCCCGGTGTCCCGAGCTTTCTGCAAAGCAGACCAGCGGGTGGCATCGGAGGCGAGATCGAAGCCGAGCGCCAGTTCGTTGCCTACCAGCGGTTCGACATAGGAGACTGGGAAATAGTCCTGGCGCTGCCCGGCTCGGATAATTTTGCCCTCAGCGGTTCGCTCAGTGATTTGGAAGTTGGCGTAGCCCTCGGCCCGCACCCGCTGTTCGAAGCCTGGGCGCTCTGCCTGGCTCAGGCGTGGCAGCCACTCCAGAGCATGAATGCTGGGATGGCGGATCAGCGCCGGTTGGACGAAGCTCTGAAAATCTTGCCGTCTCACCCGCTCGGATGACGCGTAAAACTGGCCGATCGAGCGCAGCACCTCAAAGCCGACATCGACGCTTTTGTGCAGGTTGATTGCCAAGATGTCAGCTCGTTCTTGAAGTTCGGTTTTCATGGGTGCAGGGCCAAGGCGGCTATGGATCCCTGTAACCCGTCTGGGGTAGGGTTGCCTGTATCGCAGATGGCAAACTTGAGCTGGTATCTAAATCAAGCCCGCTGGAGATCCAGACAGTATGCGCCTGCATCGACTCTCTCTCTTGCTGACCGCCCTAGTGCTCTTGAGTGCCGGGTTATCTCGATTGCGCTCGGCGGCAGCGGCCACCCCGACCTTGAACAGTGTGACTGTCCAGGCGGGCCTGGTGAACCCCTGGGATGTAGCCTTCACGCCCAACGGCAGGATGCTGGTGACGGAACGAGCAGGAACGCTCAAGATCTTTGCCAATGGCAATCCCGGCGCGGCCTTACTGGCGGCCATCCCCATTGCGTCGGTCCGGGCGGAGGGCGAGGCTGGCTTGATGGGCATCGCCGTGGACGCCAAGTTCCGGGTCAACCGCCAGATTTACCTCTGCGCTTCGCGCACTGACCCGGCAACCGGACAATGGTTGAATCAGGTGCTGACCTACCGGCTGACGGTGAATAACCGCTTATTCTTTCTCAATTCTGTGATCGGCAGCGGCCTGCAGGCGAACACCATTCACAACGGCTGTGCGGTTGAATTTGGGCCGGATGGCAAGCTCTGGGTCTCGATGGGTGACGCAGCGAACCAATCTCTGGCCCAAGACGCCACCAGTCTCAACGGCAAGATCCTGCGGGTGAACCCCGATGGCAGCGTCCCCAGGGACAACCCCGTGCTGCCGGGCAGCTCTGGCCCGAGCTTCGTCTACTCGATGGGGCACCGCAACCCTCAAGGCATCGCCTTTCAGCCAGGTACGAACCGCGTCTACGCCATTGAGCATGGTCCCAGCCGGGATGATGAGATCAACTGGATCCGCCCTGGACAAAACTACGGCTGGCCCTGCTACACGGGTGCGGGCAATCCGTACCGCCCGAACCATGATTTTTGCCAGAGCGCCAGCGCCTATCAAAACCCGGTCTGGGCGTCTGGCACGCCGACCCTGGCCACGTCCAACGGCGCTTTCCCGAGTGGCGCTGACTGGGGTGATTGGCAAGGCCATTTCTTCGTAGCCACGCTCAAGGAGCAAGACCTGCGCCGCTTGGTGCCGAACTCTGACGGCACAATTTTCTCGCCGACCGAGCCTCTGTTTAACGGCATCTGGGGTCGCTTGCGCGCTGTCGTGCGCGGCCCCGGCAACAGCCTGTATTTGACCACTGCGAACGGCAGCAACGATCAGGTGATTCGGCTGACGGCGACCCAGCCTTAGGCGCGGCGGCTAGGGCTCTAGCTCAGCCAGCTCTAGCCAGCGCTCGGTTGCGGCGTCCAGGGCTCGCGTGAGGGTTTCGACGCGTTCGTAGAGGGATTGGACCTGCGCAAAGTCGGTGGACGGGGCCGTACTCAGGGCCTTTTCGGTTTCGGCTTTTTCGGCTTCCATCTGGGCGATTTTGGCTTCGAGGCCCTCGAACTCGCGCTTTTCTTTATAGGAGAGTTTGCGAGTTTTGTCGGGGTTGGCCGGTTTTTGCTCCGGTTGGTTCGGGGTTAGCTTGCGAGGGTCTTCGGCAGTGGCGGCTTCTTCTTCTGCCTTTTTGAGATCTAAGTAAACCGAGTAATTGCCGGGGTACTGGCGCAAGCTTCCACCCGGTTCCAGCGCAAAGATCGTATCCACGGTGCGATCTAGAAAATAGCGGTCGTGGGACACCGCGATCACGCAGCCGTTAAAGTCTTCTAGATATTCTTCGAGGACGGCGAGGGTTTGCACATCAAGGTCGTTGGTCGGCTCGTCGAGGATCAGCACGTTGGGCGCGCCCATCAAGACGCGCAACAGGAACAAGCGGCGTTTTTCGCCGCCCGAGAGCTTGTGAATCGGGGCGTACTGCTGGTTGCCGGGAAACAAAAAGCGCTCTAGCATTTGCGAGGCGCTGATCTGGGTGCCGTCGGCAATTTTGATGAATTCGCCTTCTTCTTTGATGTAGTCAATCACGCGCTGCTCTTGGTTGAGTGCACAGAGCAACGCCTCGGAATGTTGGTCGAAATAGCCGATGTGGATGGTCGAGCCGATCTCCACGTGGCCAGAATCGGGCTGGACGCGCCCAGTGATCAGGTCCATCAGGGTGGATTTACCGGCACCGTTACCGCCGATGATGCCGATGCGGTCTTCGGGGCTAAATTCGTAGGAGAAGTTTTGGATCAGCAGACGGTCCCCGTAGGCTTTGGCAATATTGTGGAGTTCGATGACTTTCTTGCCGATGCGGCGACCAAGCGTGGAGATCTCGACCTTGCCCTGTACCTGTTTGAACTCTGTGGCCTGCAGGTCGTGGGCGCGCTCGATACGGGCTTTTTGCTTGGTGCTACGAGCTTTGGGACCGCGTTTGAGCCATTCCAATTCGCGGCGCAAGACGCCTTGGTGTTTGCGTTGATTGCTGCGCGCAATGTCTTCGGCTAGGGCCTTTTTCTCTAGGTAATAGGAATAGTTTCCGGCGTAGGTGTAGAGGTCGCCCCGGTCGATTTCCAGGATACGATTGGTCACCCGATCCAGGAAATAGCGATCGTGGGTGATCAGCAAAATCGCGCCTCGATAGCGGTTGAGATAGCTCTGCAACCACTCCACCGACAGCGCGTCTAGATGGTTGGTGGGCTCATCCATTAATAAAACATCGGGCTCCGCCAGCAGGGCCGTGGCGAGGGCGATGCGCTTGCGATAGCCGCCAGACAGGCTGCTGATCCGGGCGTCGAAGTCTTCGATGCCCAGTTTGCTGAGGATGATTTTGGCTTTGGTCTCCAGTTCCCAAGCGCCGGTGGCGTCCAGGCGCTGGCTGAGCACCGAGAGGCGGGCCATGAGCGGGCCGCTGTCCTGCGCGGGCTGATCCTGGGTCAGTTTGCTCGAGAGCTCCTCATACTCGCGCACCAGCTGCATTTGATCGCCGCTGTCGGCGAAGACCTGCTCTAGGACGGTGCGGTTTTCGTCGAGGTCGGGCTGTTGGGGCAGGTAGACGATGCGGACGCCGGAGTTGACCAGGATCTGGCCGTCGTCGATGGGCTCTAGGCCCGCGATCATCTTCAGCAGGGTCGATTTGCCGGAGCCATTGGTGCCAATTAGGCCGACCTTATCCGTGGCATCCAGGCTGAAGTTGGCTCCCTGGAGGATCTCTTTGATGCCGAAGTGCTTCTGGACCGATTGCAGCGTGAAGATACTCATCTGGGGCTCAGGCTGGGGCAGACCGACGAAAGTCACCCTCCATTGTGCGCTACTGGCCTCAACACTCCCAGGTCGCACAGCGGATCTCGATCACTCCAGCCCAGAAGCGCGTGGTTTCAACCCAGAACTCGAGGCTTGGACCTCCGGACTCGACAGGCCGAGTTCTGAACTCGCAGGGCGAAGCAAAAGACTCGGCGCGTGCCGCTCAGAACTCGACCGGCGAGGCTCTGCGCCCGCAGAACCGAGCCAAAAGCGCGACGGCTCGAGTTCCGAGCCGGAACCCCCAGGCTGGCAGCCGCAAGCGCGGAGCAACCTACTCAATTTTTGTTTTTAAGCAATTTGACCCCCAACACAACCGACAGAAACAGCACACAGCAGAATACTGCCACTAATGTTTCTTGGATTCTGGGTGATATAAATACGATAAATCCTTGCCCCTTAATCAAAGCAGCGAAGCTAGAGACGCAGAATGGCATCAGATATAATCTGAAGGTTTGCCAATGGTCTCTTTGCTCAAGCTTGCCAGAAGCAACACTTAACAAGAGACCTGTCCCGATCACCGCACTAATCCCAAGTGAATCAATCCATAGCCTCAGTGACGGATCAAAATAGAAGCAAACTATGACAATATACCAAATGAGGTAGCACCAGAGAATGACTTTACCCAATTTGATTTCATCAAGGTATTGAATCAACTGTTTCATCTATCTAATAAACATGCCTAATAAACTGTCTGTCCAGCGTTGCCTATTGTTATAATAAGTTGATACCACTTACTCGCCCCTTAAGTCAGTGTCATTCGCCTCAGAATCTCTGTCTTGCATGCGGTAACGCACCAATTTTCTGACTTGTTGAACTGATAGGCCCAATTTCTGGGCAATCCCTGCTTCAACTTGACCCAGATCGGTGGCGACAAACTCAAATTCCAGCTCCTTTCGGGCTGAGTCAGCGGTCTTGACTGTGACGATCGACAAGCTGCCATAACCTCTGATTTCTGCCTTAATCGCCCGAACCGTCTTCGAAGGCGCTTCCGGCTGCGGATTGGCCTCCAGCCGAGTGGCAGCCTTGTAGCCACGGCTCAACAACTGGTCGGTCACCAACCCCCCTGCACTCCAGAACACGAGTCCCAGGAACGGCAAGAGCAGCCAAAATTCTAGTCCTAGAAAACGCAAGGCTTGGAGCCATCGGGGGCGGAGCATAGGGCAGCAGATGAAAGACGCCATTCCTACCACACCTTTAGGATGGGGAGAGGGCCGGTGTCAGGACTGGAGCAGCGTGCATGATGATCCTACTGGTGGAAGACGACCCCGCGCAATTGGAGCCCTTGCAAACGGTGTTGACCCAGGTCGGGCACCGGGTCGATGCGGTCGAAGATGGCGAGACCGCCCAGTGGCTGATCGCCCGCAAAGAGTATGACCTGCTGATTCTGGATTGGATGCTGCCCAAGATCAGTGGCGTGAGGCTGTGTCACCAGTATCGACGCGCAGGCAAAACCGCCCCGGTTCTGCTCTTGACGGCCAAAGATACCACCTCAGCTAAAGTCGCTGGCCTGGATGCCGGTGCCGATGATTATCTGGTGAAACCCGTCGATCTCGTAGAGCTACTGGCCCGGGTCCGGGCCTTGGGACGGCGCTCACCGCTGTGGCGAGGGGACACGGTGAGCAGCGCAGATTTACACCTTCAGCTGGCCAGCCTGACCCTAGAGCGGCAGCAGAGGCAGGTCCAACTGTCCGTCCGGGAGTTTCAACTCATGGAATACTTGATGCGTCATCCCCGGCAGGTCTTGTCGCGCGATCAAATCGAACAGGCCCTGTGGGCTTGGGGCACCGAGCCCGAGAGTAACGCGGTCACCACCCTGGTGCGACGGCTGCGGCAGCGGCTGCAAGCAGTTGGTGTCAAAGACTGGTTAGAAACGGTCTATGGCATGGGGTATCGCCTCAACACCCCAGCCGAGAGCTGATTGCCAAGTTTTGCCGCCCAGGTCCTGAACCGATGTTCAATCGTAGCCGTCGCAATTTGGCCTGCTGGTTCGCCTTGTCGATGGGCAGCATTCTGATTACCTTCACCGGCATTGTCTACGTGCTTGAGGTGAAGGAGCAGCTTCAGCGTTTTGACAAAGATTTATACGCCAAAGGCAAGGCCATGGCGACCGAGGTGCGCTACCGGCAAGCGCAGGGGCAGTGGCAGGTCGATCTGGAAAATGTCCCCCTGTTGGGCAGCGGTACGCCGCCGTTTGGGAGCGAGCTGGTGTACGTCCGCTGGTACAGCGCCCAAGGACACCTGTTGCAATTCGTCGGTGCGCCTGCTCCCCAGCAGTTGACAGTCGTCCCTGGCGTGCAAACCATCCGAACTCGAGGGCCTGCCCTGGGCTCAGACTTATGGCTGCGGCAGGTCACGCTCTCGGTTTCACACCGACAGGCGTTGATTGGCTATCTTCAGGTGGCCGCTCCCTTGACCCCGGTTCGCGCCAACCTGAATCAGATGCGGTTGCTGTTGACCTTGGGTGTGCCGGTCACCTTGGGGGTCATCGGCTTGGTGGGCTGGTTTTTGGGCGGTCTTGCCATGCACCCCATCCACCGCGCCTACGAGCAACTGCAGCGATTCACCGCTGATGCATCCCATGAACTCCGCGCTCCTCTAGCAGCCGTGCTCAGCAACGCCCAAGTCGGCTTACTCGCGCCGGTCGGCGATGGCGCGCAGCAGCGTCTGCGCCTCGAGAAGATTGTGGACATTAGCAAGTCTATGAGCAGCCTCGTGGGCAATCTACTGTTCCTGGCCCGCCATGAAGGGCCCTTGGCTGCCAAAGACTTGAAACCGATCGATCTAGTGAGCCTGCTCTCCCCGGTCGTGGAAGGCTATGCGGCCCAAGCCAAGGCCCAAGAATTACATTTCATCGCGCACCTGCCCCAGTCGCCGGTGAACCTGCGCGCCGATCCCGATCTGTTGGGGCAGGCGGTGGTGAATCTGCTCAGTAACGCGTTCAAATACACCTCGGCAGGCGGGACCGTCCAGCTGCGGTTGTTCACCCGAGCGAATCGGGTGTTGATTCAAGTCGAAGACGACGGCATTGGCATCCCGGCTGCTGACTTGCCACACATTTTTGAACGGTTTTACCGCGTGGATGTGGCACGTTCGCGCCAGACAGGCGGCTTTGGACTGGGTCTATCGATCTCGCAACAGATTGTAGAAGCTCACGGAGGACGGCTCACGGCCACGAGCCTGGTTGAGCAGGGAGCGACCTTTCAAATTGAACTTCCCCTGAAAGGACTCTAATCTTCTGACACTTTTGTGTCATATTTACCCGCCAAACTCAAAGTAGGCAAGCATTCAGGAGTTCACGATTTAGCCACTATGGAACTCAGTAAAAGCAAAACTCAGCTTGTCAACTTTCTACAGGAGGAGCTTGCGATCCCACCCGCCTCGATTTCACTGGCGCTGCGCTACTGGGAGCAAGACCCTGGTCCTTTGTCGATCATTCTCTGGCAATATGGCTTAGTTTCGATCGAGGAGCTTGAACAAATTTTCGATTGGCTGGAGACCTAACTCTGGCTAGGACTGGTCTTGGGCTGCCTGTTTTTCTGTCTCCGTCTCAATCACAAAACATGAGACTAGTCTTTTAATCTAGAAACCGGCAATGTTGCGTCATTTTCCTATGGTCAAGTTAGCGAATTATCTATCTTTTTTACTGGTTGGAGCCGTGGGAGGTTGGTTGGGCACGCATCTGTTACCTGCGAACCTGCCATCAACCGAACCGCTGGTGGCTCAGTCGCCGTCGTACCCCAGTAACTCATCCCCCAGCAACCCAGCGGTTAACTTTATTGCGACTGCGGTAGAAAGAACCGGTCCCGCAGTGGTTCGCATCGATTCGTCTCGTAGGCTGAGACCGGGTGCTTCCCGACCCGGCAATCGGATCGCCCGTGGCATTGGCTCGGGTTTTGTGATTCGGTCGGACGGGTTAGTTCTGACCAATGCCCATGTGGTTGACGGAGCCGATACCGTCACGGTGACCTTAAGAGATGGTCGTGATTTCACCGGTCAGGTTTTGGGTGCGGATGAACAAACCGATGTGGCCGTGATTAAGATCCAGGCCACTAATCTCCCCACGGTGGAGATTGGCGATTCGAATCAGTTACGACCCGGAGAGTGGGCAATCGCGATTGGCAACCCCCTGGGCTTAGACAATACTGTGACGGTCGGCATTATTAGTGCGACGAATCGCTCTACTCAGAATTTAGGGGCAGGCGGTCGGCGCATCGGGTTTATCCAGACCGATGCCGCGATCAATCCGGGCAACTCTGGTGGGCCACTGCTCAATCAACAGGGCCAGGTAATTGGGATGAATACGGCAATTATCGGACGAGCCCAAGGTCTAGGGTTTGCCATCCCCATTGATCGAGCGCAGCGGATCGCCAACCAGATGATTGCTTCGGCCAGCTTCTAGTCCGGCGTCAACAGCCTCGGGCGGGCCTCAGCAGAGCCTGCGGAGGCCCGCCCGCAGCAATTCGTTAACAAAGGTGCCCGGTCCGGGTGAGGACGGTTGCGCAAAGACTGACTACGGTGGAAGCAAGGGTCCACTATCTGCGGGAGCGACGACCAGATGTCAGGCGAGATGAACATGCCACAACAAGCTTCACAAAACCTAAAACTGGGGTGGCTACCAGACTTCCCCGACTTCAGAGATTGCACTCCGCAGGCTGGAAAGATTCAACCGCTGCTGGCCAAGGTCGGGGCCGCCGAGACTAAAAAAGTCAGCTTGCCCGCCTCCGTAGACTTGAGACAGTGGTTTTCGCCAGTCGAAGACCAGGGGGATATCGGCTCCTGCACTGCCAATGCGGGCGTTGCCTTGGTGGAATATTTTGAGAATCGGGCCTTTGGCAAACACACAGACGCCTCCAGACTGTTCCTCTACAAGGCGACCCGCAACTTACTACACTGGACTGGCGATACGGGTGCGTTCTTACGCAGCACTATGAAGGCTCTGGTCCTATTCGGCGTGCCGCCAGAAGAATATTGGCCGTATCTAACCAGCGATTTTGACAAAGAGCCACCAGCTTTCTGTTATGCTTTCGCCCAGAATTATCGGGCGATTAGTTACTATCGCCTCGACCCGCCGGGCACCACTGTTGTACAACTGCTGGATCGGATTAAAACCAACTTGGCGTCGGGTCTGCCTGCCATGTTTGGTTTTACGGTTTACACCTCGCTGTCCCAGGCCAGCAAAACCGGTCGGATTCCTTTTCCAACTTCGGTCGAAAAGGTCTCTGGCGGCCATGCGGTGGTGGTGGTGGGCTACAACGATGATCTGACCATTCAGAACAGCAGTTCGGGCACTCAACCCAGCCAAGGCGCGCTGCTAATTCGCAACTCTTGGGGCAGCGGCTGGGGGGAGCAGGGCTACGGCTGGCTACCCTACGAGTATGTGCGCAAAGGTCTGGCCGTCGATTGGTGGTCGCTGATCAAAGCCGACTGGGTCGATACGGAGCAGTTCGAGCATCCCTAGGAACCGGCAAACAAGATGGTTTGGGCACTGATCTTCGCTACGATTTTGGTATTCAGTGCCCCAGGTTGGGTCTACGCCGATGGTCCGACGGGCGCGAGAGCAGACCGTGCCCTTGAGAGCGAGCCGAGGTGCGAATTGTCAGACTTGAGCCTCACCCAGGCGGAAAACGGCCAAAGGTTCGTGATCGCCAGTCAGCGACTGATCTCGATTCGCCTGCCGGAAAACCCAGGCACCGGCTATCGCTGGGAGGTGGCTGAACCGGATGGCGACCACTTGGCACTCCAGAACTCCGTGTTTGCGCTCGAACCCGGATCCGGTTTGGGCGCGAGCGGCTGGCGCACCCTGACCTTCAAAGCGACCTCTCCTGGCACCACCCAGCTCCGCCTGAAATACTGGCGCGAGTGGGAGGGCGAGCGCTCGGTTACCCAGCGCTTCGAGATTACGCTGCAAGTTCGCGATTGAAGTCCGAGGCAGGGTGGACGACTGCCGCTGCGCCGGCGGGGCGGTTTTCAGGGCGACTGAGGCAGACCAGGGGATCTTCTAAACTCTAGGGGTCCTTTGTCGCCCGCCTTCTCTATGAGCCTGAACGTCCCGGCCCCACAGCCTGCTGTGCGACAGCGCGAAAGCCACGATATCCGTCTGGTGATCCTCGACATTGATGGCACAATCGCGGGCGAATCCAATCAGATCCGCGAGCCGGTCAAGCGAGCGGTCAAGGCGGCTCAAGCCAAGGGGGTCCGGGTGGCGATCGCCACCGGGCGCATGTTTCAATCCGCAGTCCGTTTCCACCAGGAGCTGGGGTGCGACCTGCCGCTGGCCGCTTATCAGGGGGCGCTGATTCAAGACCCGGCCACCGCGCGGGTCTATCGCCACTGGACGGTGCCGATGGACCTGACCCTGCAGCTGCTGGATCACTTCAGCCGCTCACCCTTGGGCGCGGAGCTTTCCGTCCACCTCTATATCAACGACCAGCTCTATGTCCGCGAGCTGACCCCGGCCAGTGCTGTTTACGCTGAGCGCTCGGCAGTAGTGCCCCAAGTGGTGGGCGATCTGCGGGCCGCCCTGAGCCAGGCGCTCAAAACCGAGCCCACCAAAGTCCTGGCGCTGTGCGAGGACACGGCGGTGGTCAGCGAGCTACTCACCACGCTCAGCCAGCACTACACGCCTGCTGAGCTGTACCTCACCAAGTCAGTCTCTACGTTTTTTGAGGCGGCCAATCCCCGCGCCAATAAAGGCACCGCCGCTCAGCTGCTGGCGGAAGACCTGCTGGGCCTGCGCCCCGAGCAGGTGATGGCGGTGGGTGACAATTTCAATGACCTGGAAATGTTGAAGTACGCCGGGGTTGGTGTGGCTATGGGCGAGGCTCCGCCGGAGGTCCAGGCGGTGGCGGACTGGGTGGCTCCTGGGGTCGAAGCCGATGGTGTGGCGGCGGCGATCGAAGCCTTTGTGCTCTAGTCGGCTCGCTGCAGGTACCACAGCAGCTGGTTGCCCTCGCGTCGCACCCGCGACACCACCCAGTTGCGCCAGGTCCACTGCTCGCCTTTGCTGGTCACCGCGCTGGGGTTGACATCGATTAGATCCGCCAGCTCGGCGCTGGTGATCAGGTAGCCCTGGGTCGCGATTTCGTCGGCCAGCCGTAGGCTCTCTGCCAGGTGCCGCAGGCGCTGGAGGCGAAACTCATCCGACCTGACGGAGTCCAGAGGCGGCGATAGAGGATCGGACATGTGTATCCCGAGCTACAGAAGCAGTGCACCTGATCCGGATTTTATCGCCTCGGGGGACCTCTGCCTGCCTGCGAGCAAAATCCAGAGATTGGGCCTAACTGAACTGGCACCGGTTCTACCACGGTGTTGATGTTTTTGAAGATTAGGATTTGATTGAAGATTCGCGCTCACCAGAGTGGCGACGAGCCGGATCTAAAAAGACTGCCGCAGCTGCTTGAAGTGATCCCTTGAGGGGCGCTGAGTGAGTCCAGGCGTGGGCGGGGACGTGGTAGCGTCAAAGTGTTGTTTCACGGGGTGTCTGCTAGATCAACGAGCAGACGAGTGGCAATGTCCTTGAGGCTCTCACGTCGCCTTCTGCTGGCTCAACTGTTCCTGCTCACGGCATGCAGAGCCAGATCGACCGGCAACCAGTTTGGCCGACTGGTGATTGGCATTGTCAGCTACGACGAAGGGTCAGCACTAATCGATCAGTACGCCACCTTTAATAACTATCTGGGCGAACAAACCGGGGCGCTGATTGAGCTAGAGCCGACTTTCAATGAAAACAAAGCCCTAGAGCGCATTCGCAGTCAAGCCTGGTCGCTGGTCTTCGCGCCGCCGGGTCTAGCGGCGCTCGCGATTTCCCAAAACCAGTATGTGCCGATGTTCCCGCTGCAAGGGATCAAGAATCTGCGCTCGGTCTTGGTGGTTCCGCGCGAGAGCCCGCTTCAGGATTTGAAGGAGCTGGCGGGCAAAATCGTGGTCCTGGGGCAGCCGGGTTCCGCGACCGGCTACTACTGGCCGCTCTACAACCTCTACGGGCTCACCTTGGCCGAGGTTATGTTCGCGCCGACGCCCAAGGCGGCGCTGGAGGCGGTGGCGCGGGGCGAAGCGGTCGCCGGGGCGCTCTCGGCTGAGGAGCTGGACACCTACGGCTCGCAAGTGGCACAGACCCGCTTCCGCGTCCTCTATTCTGACCCACATCAGGTGCCGCCGGGGGCGGTGCTGGTCGGGCCGACGATTGAGCGCAACCTCCAAGAACAATTGCGCAAGGTGATGTCAGAGGTGCCCTCGACTCTGGCCCAGGAGGCCGGGTACATCCCCACCGCCCCACCGCCCGACTATGATTACATGATCTCCGTGGTCAAGCGGGTCACTTCTGTCTCCGATCGGCTGCGGCAAAAACCGGCTCGCCTGTTCTGAGTGGCGTGTGCGCCGCTGAGCACGCCAGGTCAAGTTCAGAACTCGGGCGCTGGAGCCCAAAACTACAAAGTTGAGGGGTCAGACTCGGCAGCTGGCGCGAAAAGCTCGAAGCTCTAGATACGACGCTCGGAGCTTGGAGCCCAAAACTCGAAACCTGAGGCCCAAAACTCGGGACCTGAGGCTCAGAACTCGAAACCTGAGGCTCAGAACTCGGCAATCGGAGTTCTGAGCAAAATCCGGCACTCAGCTCCCAATCCCCTGAATTCAGGAGAAGACCCGAAATCCTCCTGCCCCCGAACTCGGGGGGCCGGGGGCCTCTTAACTGATTGGAGTCAGAGCGACCGGGGCGCTGACCACGCCCGCAGCCTCCAGGAAGGCCGCTGCCCGCAAAATCACCGCCTCGTCGTAAGCAGCGGCGATGAGTTGCACGCCCAGAGGCAGGGCACCGGGGCGCTGGACCGGCACCGACAGGATCGGCAGGCCAATGAACGACAGAGGCTGCGTGAACAGGCCCAGATTCGGTCGGGTGAGGACCTCTACGCCGTCGAGGACCAGTTTTTCTTGGCCGAGCAGCGGTGCGGCGCAGGGCGTAGTCGGGGCCAGGATCAGATCCACCGTCTGAAACAGCTCGCTCACCCGGTCGCGATACCAGCGGCGGAAGCGCTGCGCCTGCAGGTACCAGGTTGCAGGCACCAGTGCCCCAGCCAGAAAGCGCTCGCGCGTGGCCGGGTCGAAATCCTGAGGGCGCGAGCGCAGATTTGCCAGATGCAGATTGCTGCCCTCGCAGGTGGTCATTACATAGGCCGCCGCCCGCGCCCGCGCCGCCTCAGGCAGGCTGACCCGCTCTTGTGCCCCCAACGCCTGGGCAACCTGCTCAACGGCGGCCAGCGCTTCAGGCATTGCGTTCTGGGCAAAGTAGCCATCGGCAACGGCAATGCGCAGCCCAGCAATGCCTTGGGCCAGTTGCGGCGTGCAAGCTTGCGGCGGACGCTTGGTACAGACCGGGTCGTGGATATCTGGCCCCTGCAGCAGATCGAAGGCCATCGCCAGATCCCGCACTGAGCGGGTGAAGGGGCCAATGTGGTCGAAACTGCCCGCGAACAACGCCACCCCGGCCCGCGACAGCCGCCCATAGGTGGGCTTGAGCCCAAAAATGCCGCACAGCGCGGCGGGCACCCGAATTGAGCCGTTGGTATCCGAGCCTAGGCTCAAGGGCACCAGCCCGCCTGCTACCGCCGCCGCCGAACCGCCCGAGGAGCCGCCAGCACTGCGGTTCAAATCGTAAGGGTTGTGCGTGGAGCCATAGTGACTGTTTTCGGTCACGAAGCCGTAGGCATATTCGTCCATGTTCAGCGCCCCCACCAGGATTGCCCCCGCCCACTTAAGCGCGGCAACCGCAGTGGCATCCTTGGCCGCTGGCAGGTTCTCAGCGTTGATCCGGGAGCCCGCCAAGGTGGTGAGACCGGCGATGTCGAACAGATTTTTGACCGCAAACGGCACGCCCGCCAACGGACCAGGGTCCACCCCCGCCGCGATAGCTCGGTCTAGCTGATCAGCGTCGGCCAACGCCGTTTCGGCCAAAACCGCTGTGAAACTATTCAGCGCCGCATCCCGGGCCTGAATGCGCGCTAAGGCCGCCGTGACCGTTGCCTGGGCGCTGAGTTCACCGCAGCGGACGGCAGTGGCGGTGGCAATCGCATCGGCTCTGTCTAAATCGAGAGTCATGGTAAAGAGGTGAGCACTGGAGTCTTACGGCTGAAACACCGGAGCGGCTTCCAGATCAGCAGGCAGCGGAAACTCGACGACCAACTTGGCAATCGCGGCGGTTCGACGGAAATTATTGATCACCCCAGGTCGATACTCCGGGTCCAGGGGTAAGTCGATCAACGCCGCTACTTGATCGACCATTTCATCGGGGCTGAGGGTTTGGTCGGACATCAGTCACTCCAGATTCACTCCACACAGACCAGCTTCGAGGGCAACTCAAACTGCCCCTCGCGATTGGGCTCAAAGTCTAGCACCTCCATGACCGCATCCAGGTTCAGGGGACCATAAATGTGAGGAAATTGTTCGCCGCCCATGACAGCTTCGAAGTGGATTGGGGCCTGTACCCGCTCAGAATCAATGCACAGCAGAACCAGGTCGGTTTGAGCTTGGAAGAAGGCGTTGGCCACCCCCACAATCTGCTGTGGCGTGGAGCAGTGGATAAACCCCTCAGAATCCAGACTGTCCGCGCGATAGAGTCCAGCAAGCGTCGCCTGCTGCCACAGTTGGCGCTGAGTAATATGCAAGATCCCAGTCATCACCACACGGGAGGTTCCAGGCAATTGATGTGCAAGCTATCTTATCGAATCCTGGTGATCTGGGGGCTAGGGGTCAGCACCGCTCTGGGCGGCTGTGCCCTCGGGCGTACCCAGCAGAGTCTCCCTGCAACGCCTGTGGCCACCCCAGCCCAGACCGTGAGCCAAGCCCAGTCCCCCGAGCACTTAGTGCAGTCCTTGCGGCAAGGCGGCTACGTCATCTACTTCCGCCACGCCGCCACCGACTTCTCAATGCGCGACCGCGACCGCCAAAACCTAAACAACTGCCAAACCCAGCGCAACCTCAATGCGCAGGGACGCTCAGAGTCGCGCGCGATTGGCCAGGCATTTCAGGCGTTGCAGATCCCAGTCGGGCGGGTGCTCGCCAGCCCCTACTGCCGGACCCTGGAGACCGCCCGGCTGGCCTTTGGTCGCGCCGAGCCCAGCCGGGCGCTGATCTCGCCGTTCTCGGTACCGGGTGAGGCCGGGCGACGGGCGCTGAATGCCGGATTGCGCCAGCAGCTGGCCAGCGCTCCCACCGCAGGCACCAATACCGTCATCGTCAGCCACGAACGCAACCTCCAAGCGGTGACCGACCTCTCAATCGCCGAAGGCGAGGCGGTGATCTTCGCACCGCTCGGCTCTAGCCAGTTCCGGCAGGTGGCCCGCGTCTTACCGAACCAGTGGACCCGGCTGCGCTCGCGTGGCTGAACGCTCCACTGCCAACCGCTCGGTCAGCCACTCGATCTCCGCCTGCAGCTTGGCCAGGCTCTGTTGCCGAACGGCAGCCTGGTAGGGATCGCTGGGCGGCGGCTCGGCCTCTTTGCTCTCCAGGCGCAGCCGACAAACCATCTGGCGATGCTCCAGCATCCGGAGCCGCTCGGCAGGCTCCAGATGGCTGAAAAAGAAAAACTTGATCAGGAACCGCGAGCGAGCGTTCACCCAGCTCTCATGGGGCTGCTCGCGCATCCGCTGCTGCCAGCGCTCGCGCCCCAAGGGCGTGATGCAATAAATCTTGGGGCTGAGCTTGCCCCCAGTGGTCTGCGTGGTCTCAGCCGCCAGGGTTGCGATCTCGCCGCGCTGCTCGAGGCGCTTGAGCAGGGGGTAAATTGCCCCGTAGTTGACGCTGATGCAGCCGCTCATGAACCTTTCAAGCTGCTGCTTCAGTCTATAGCCGTGTAGGGGTTCGCCCAGTAGTAGCCCGAGTGCTGCTAGCTCCAGCATTGGCCTCCGAATTTCAGGGGGTTTTATTACAGATTGATATATCAGGCTTTGTATCGTACCCTTTAGGTGTAGTTTTGTAAATAAACAATTTTCAATCGTTTCGCATTCTCTCCTCATAACTCTCTCGGCACAGGAGTCAAGATCCCCCATGTCACGTCTCTGTTGTCCTCGCCTAGGCTGTCTTGGCTGTTCCCGTTCACCAGCACTTTGGCATCAAATTGCGTTGGTCGGCTTGCTGATCGCAACCTCGGGCTGTGGCCTGCTGCCCAAACAGGAGGCTGAAGCTCAGTCTCAATCGCCGGGCGACGGCCCCACTGCGGTCGATGTGGCCGTTGCTCGCACCGGCTTGCTGCGCGAGGATCCCGAGTACACCGGCACTACGCAGCCCGTTCGCGAGGTGTCGCTGCGCTCACGCGTAGAGGGGCGGCTAATTGACCTGAATGTGGATGTGGGCGATCGGGTGCGCCAGGGCCAGAGTCTGGCGCAGCTAGACGACGCGCTGCTAGTCACCTCAGTGCTTCAGGCGCAGGCAGAACTGGCGGCCCAGGAATCAGAGGTGGCGCGGGCCCAGACCGAAGTCAGCAACGCGCGCACCCAGGTGGAACAAGCCCGCCTAGAGCTGCAACAGGCTCAGGCCGACGCCGCCCGCCTGCAACGCCTGCTGGACGAGGGTGCGATTGCCCAGCAAGAGGCAGAAACAACCCAGACCCAAGCTCGCACGGCTGAACAGGCCCTGCGCTCGGCCCAGGAGCAGGTGCGCACCCAGCAGCAAGCAGTGCTCGCAACCCAGCGCCGGGTGGCCGCGCAGCGAGCGGCGCTGTCCCAAGAGCAGCAGCGGCGCTCCTACGCGGCCTTGAGTTCGCCGATTGACGGCGCGGTACTGGAGCGGGTGAGCGAACCGGGCAACCTAGTGCAACCTGGGGACGAAATCCTGAAGCTGGGGGATTTCAGCCGCGTCAAGGTCGTGGTGCAGGTGTCTGAGCGGGAGCTAGCGAACATTCGCGTGAGGCAAGCCGTCAAGATACGACTGGATGCCCTGCCCGAGCAGGAATTTGCGGGGCAGGTCAGCCGTATTTCGCCCGCGGCTGACCCGACGGCGCGGTTGGTGCCGGTGGAGGTCACGATGGCCAACGCGGGCGGGCGGATCGGCAGTGGCTTGCTGGCGCGGGTGAGCTTTGCCCAGGAGGCAGCGGAACGGGTGCTGGTGCCCGAGGCGGCGCTGCAGGAATCAGAGGGACAGGCCAAAGGCACGGCGAACTTATTTGTGGTGGCGGCGGCTGGAGCGCGGCCTGAGGTGGGGGTGCGCTCGGTGAAACTGGGCGAGCGCGCCGATGGGCAGGTTGAGATCCTGTCGGGCTTGCAGCCGGGCGAGCAGTTTGTCGCCCGCAGCGGTAGGCCTTTGAAAGACGGCGATCCGGTGCGTCTGAGCATTCTGTCGGAACAACCAGAGCAGGGGGCCAAACCGTGATGCGCAGTACTCAAAAACCCGGATTTAGCATCAGTGGTCTTTCCATCCGCCAGCACATCGGCACGTTGATGCTCAGCGTGGCAGTGATCGTGCTGGGTTTTTTCTTCATCGCGCGCCTGCCGGTAGACTTGCTGCCGTCGATTACCTATCCGCGTATTGGCATTCGTCTGGATGTGCCGGGGATCTCGCCCGAGGTGGGCGTGGATGAGGTGACCCGGCCCCTGGAAGAGGCGTTTTCGGCTACTGAAGGCGTGGTGCAGCTGTTCTCGCGCACGCGTGAAGGTCAGGTCAGCATTGACCTGTATTTTGAGACCGGCGGCAATATCGACCAGGCGCTGAATGACACCACTGCCGCCTTTAACCGCGCTCGCGGTCAGTTGCCCGACACGATTGAGGAGCCGCGCATTTTCAAGGTTGACCCCTCGCAGTTACCGGTCTATGAATTTGCCCTGACCTCTCCCTCGCTGCCGGGGGTGGACTTGCGCGTGTTTGCCGATGAGGAGCTGACGCGAGAGCTGAGCGTGGTGCCAGGGGTGGCAGCGGTGGATGTCTCGGGCGGCGTGCAGGAGGAGGTGCGAGTCACCTTGGACCTCGACCGCCTGCAAGCGTTGGGCGTGGGCTTGACTGATGTACTGGACGCCTTGGAAGAGCGCAATCAGGACATCTCGGGCGGGCGCATCCTGGGGCAGAACTCGGAGCCGCTGACCCGGACCGTGGGACGTTTCCGCGATGCCACAGAGATCCGCGACCTCTCGTTTGAGGTGGGAGGGGACTCGTCGATGGCGGAGACCGCATCTCAGCCGATGCGCCGGATCTACCTGCGGGACTTTGCTCAGGTCGAGGATGGCACCGAGCAACAGCGGGTGTTTGTTTTGCTCAATGGCCAGCCTGCGGTCAAGGTCAGCATCCAGAAGCAGCCAGATGCCAACACCGTCAACGTGGTAGATGGCGTCAAGCAGCGGATTGAGACGCTGCGGCAGTCAGGCTTGATCCCCCCGGATTTGGTGCTGACCGCGACCACCGATGAGTCGGTGTTCATTCAAAACTCGATAGCCAACGTGACCAGCTCTGGGGTGATGGGAGCCGCACTGGCCGGAGTGGCCGTACTGCTGTTTCTGGGCTCTGTGCGTCAGACTCTGATCATCGTCTTGGCGATCCCCCTGGGGACACTGGCGACGTTCATTTTTATGGGACTGTTCGGTCTGTCGCTGAACGTGTTTAGTTTGGGCGGTCTGGCACTGGGCGTGGGCAGTGTCGTCGACTGCTCGATTGTCATGCTCGAGAGCATCACCGAAGGCGCGGGCATGACGCCTGGTCAGGATAGCCGAGCGCGTCTGACGCCCAAGGAAATGCTGGTGCGGGCAGAGCAGAGCAGCCAAGCAATCGAATCGGCGCTGTTCGCCTCGACGGCGACCAACCTGGTGGCGGTCTTGCCGTTCCTGTTGATCGGCGGTTTTATCTCGCTGCTGTTCAACGAGCTGATCCTGACGATTAGCTTTTCAGCGGCGGCCTCGATCTTGATCGCGGTGACTGTGGTGCCGATGCTGACCTCGCGGCTGCTGGCGATACGCTGGTCCAGCGGCGTGGGGCGGTTTTGGTTGCTGCGGGCGTTCAACCGGCGCTTTGAGCGGGCGACCCTGGGCTATGGCTCGGTCCTGGTCAAGGTGGTGCGCTACCGCTTTTGGGTAGTAACGCTGGCCTTCCTGATCTTGGGCGGCAGCAGCCTGCTGATGGCCGGTCAGATCCCGCAGGAGATCTTGCCGCGTATCAACACCGGGCAGGCCAATTTGCGGGCGCAGTTCCCGCCGGGGACACCGCTGGAGACCAGCCGCAAGGTGATGACGGCGGTGGATGAAGTGCTGCGCCAGCAGCCGGAGACCGACTACTCGTTTACGACGGTCGGCGGCTCGCTGTTTGGCACCAACACGACTGAAAACCCACTGCGGGCGTCGAGCACGGTCAACCTCAAGCCCGGCACCGATATCGAAGCCTACACCCAGCGGGTGATCCAGACGCTCAATCGGCTGAATCTGGCAGGCATTCGGCTGCGGCTGACCCCCGGCCAGGTGCGCGGCTTGATCCTCAGCAATTCGCCAGTGCAGGGTTCAGAAATCGACGTGGTGTTGCAAGGGGACGATCCGCAGAAGCTACTGCGCGCAGGCCGTCAAGTGCTGGAGGTGCTCGATGAGCAGGCGACCTTGGCCACCTTCCGGCCCGATGCTGACCCTCGCCAGCCGGAGATCCAGATCCGCCCCGATTGGGAGCGGGTGGCAGAGGCGGGCTTGAGCGCGCAGGCGATCGGCGAGACGGTCCAGACAGCGCTGGAGGGTTCGGTGCCCACCCAACTGCAGCGCGGCAACCGGCTGGTGGATGTGCGTGTGGAGCTGGACGAGGCAGCGGTGCGACAGCCCTCGCAATTGGAGCGCCTGCCGCTGTTTGTGGAGGGCAACCGCCAGGTGCGCCTGAGCGATGTGGCTCAGATCGAGGAAGGCTTAGCACCCGGCGAGGTACAGCGGATCAATCAGCGCGAGGTGTTTATCGTCGGCGGCAACCTGGCGGAGGGGGCCAGTCTGGGCCAGGCCTTGGCCCAGGTGAACTCGGTTCTGGCGCAGGTTGAGCTGCCTGAGGGGGTGAGCCTGCTGCCCAGCGCGGCGGCGCAGAGCAACCAACAGATTCAGGATTCACTGGTGCTGTTGGGGGTGCTGGCGATCTTCCTGGTGTTTGTGGTGATGGCGGTTCAGTACAACTCGCTGGTGGACCCGCTGGTGATTCTGTTCACGATTCCGCTGTCGCTGGCGGGGGGCATCTTGGGCCTCTACGTCACGCAGACGGCAATCGGGGCGACGGTGATTGTCGGCGCGGTGCTGCTGGTGGGGATTGTGGTGAATAACGCGATCATCATGGTGGAGCTGGCGAATCAGCTGCGCGAGGAGGAAGGGCTCGATCGGCGCACGGCAATCTTCAAAGCCGCTCCCCGGCGCTTGCGTCCGGTGTTGATGACCACGATTACCACGGTGTTGGGCGCGTTTCCGCTGACCTTGGGGCAGGGACAGGGGGCAGAATTCTTGCAACCGCTGGGCGTGGTGGTGTTCTCTGGGCTATCGCTGGCGACCTTGCTGACGCTGTTTATCATCCCCTGTTTCTACGTCATCCTGCATGACCTGTTCGGCTTGGGTGCTGGCCAGCGGCAACTGGCCTCGCAAACGCTGGAAGTTCCGATTGAACCCCCTTCTGAACCGGCGTCCAAGCAGAAGTGAGCGGCACTGCGGACCTGGTGGCAGGTTCGCAGACTCGCGCCCGAGGTTCCGAACCTCGGGCGCGAGTCTTTGCATCTCACTCACCAGGCTCAGAACCTCAAGCGCGAGTCTTTGCATCTCACTCACCAGGCTCGGAGCCTCTCGGACGAGGCTCGGAAGCTCTCGGGTGAGTCTTTGAGTCTGGCTCGCCAGTCTTAGAACCGCTTGGGCGAAGTTCTGAGGCTGAGACAGGCAGTGGGCTCAATTCGCCCGCTCCCACAGGCGACCGATTTCGCTGAGGGTTTGGGGATTGGGAGCCGGGATGAATTGGCCTGCGGGTTGCGGTTCAGCGCCGGGGATATTCTGGGTCCAGGGGCTGTTGGGCACCGATTGCACGTCCACCGAGTTCAGTACGGGGCGGAAGCCATTTTGGACAAAGACTGCTTGCTGCGTGGGTTCAGTGAGAAAGTCGAGGAATTTACGCGCGGCCTGAGCCGTGCCCGCATCAACCTCGCGGCGCACAATCGCCGCCGTGGACACCGTCTCAACGCTGGGGTCGAGATAATAAATCTGGTAGGGTTTGCCCTGACTGGTCCCCGCCTGCTGCCAGCGATGCAGCGCGATGCTTTCATAGACCACCGCCACATCTGCGTCGTTGGGACCCCGAGCGATGAACTCTTGCAGCAGCGTATCGGTCGAGCGCGGCGGCTGGTAGACCGAGCGTTTCACCAGGCCGAACAGAGCCTGAAGCTCGGGACGACCCAGGCCGGTCGCGTCTAAGCTGCCGCCCAGTTTGGACTGAGCCAGCAGACCCAGAGCCAGCTGGCCGCTATTGGAACGCGTTGGATCGGTGATCACAAAGTCGAAACTGCCCCAAGCCTCAGGGCCACCCAGCGCCGCCCAATTGCCCGCCTGCATGCCCTGCTCTACTCGCTGCCAGCGAAAGCGCCCATCAGGAAACAGGACCTTGCCCCGCTCCGGCCAGGCGACCCCGACCAGCAAGGTTTTGGCGATTGGACGCGGCGCTTCGTAGAACGGGTCGCTCTGATTCTGCGCCCGCCAACGGGTTTCGAGTTCGGTCAGAATCTCGGCATTGGCTGGGATCACCACAGCAGGTTTGAAGTCGCCCTTGGCGTCGATGTAATTGTTGACGATGTCCTGCGAGCCCTGGAACTTCAGCTCTAGCTTGATATTGGGATTTTGCTGCTCAAATTGGGTTTCGAGTTGTTGCAATGACTCCTGCAACTCCGTGCCGCTGACCACCACCAAGGTCTTTTGCAAGCCTGGCAGGGGCGCGTAGGCCAGCCCCAGCGCGACCAGGATGATCAGCACAGAGACCAGATGCCGAGGCACAAAGGGGGCTTTGGATCGGTTCATCGCGTCAAAGCGGCGGGGGGAGCCGGGTTCTAGGTTAACCAATTGCTCAACCCGCGCGGCAGTGGGCGGGTGAGTCGAAAACAGGCGGCTCAGAAATTCGTCGGAAAAGGGGTTGATGATTAGCAGCGGTGCAAAGGCAGTGTTGCCCGGCATCGGCTGGCGCTCGGCTCGGTTTTCCAGCCGTTCTAGGGCGTTGGCCAGCGCTTTGGGGCTGCCGGTCAGTCTTGCCGCCCCGGCATCCGCCGCAAATTCTCGGGTGCGCGAGATCGCCATCTGAATCACCGCCGCCGCGCCCGGAGCCAGTGCCACCGTGAGCAATAGCCCTACCGGATTGAACGGATTCAGCCTGCCGCGCCTGCCGCCAAATGACCACAGCCCGTGCCCGGAGATCTGAGCCAGCAGGGCAATTGCCCCGGCCAGGGTTGAGGCCACCGTTTGCGTGAGCGTGTCGCGATGCTGGATGTGACTGAGTTCGTGAGCGACCACCGCCTCTAGCTCCTCCTCGTTCAGCAAGTCCATCAACCCTCGCGTGACTGCGACCGCCGCATGCTCCGGGTCGCGCCCCGTGGCAAAGGCGTTGGCGGCATCGATCGGCACCACGTAGATCTTAGGCACGGGCAGATGAGCCCGGTAGCAGAGAGTTTCGACCATCGGCTTGAGCCGCTCGGCCTCCTGCCGGTTCGCCGGTCGAGCGCCGTAAATCGCCAGCGCAATCTGATCCGAGTAGTACCAGACCGCAAAGTTGCCTACCGCCGCAATCGCCAGACCCGCCAGCGCACCCAACACACCCCCAAAAACGTAGTAACCAATCAGAACCAACAGAGCACTCAAGAAACCGAGAAGCGCAACGGTCTTCAGTAGATTCATCTGTTATCTCCTCAAGGGCCTTTAACAAGCGGCTGCCCAACCCATACACGGCCAATCCCAAGCAGATGGCGAGATGAGATTACTGAGTGGTCAGCAGATCGACATTTTCCTGAAAGGCTTTGAATTCATCCGAGAGCGATTGCAACTCCAGAACTTGCGCCGTGTCGGCCAGATTCGCGCTTCGCAACTGATTTTGCATCGCCTGCAACACCCCTGCCGAGTCCAAGATCAGCGTCGCCAAGTTGGCCACCTGGGCCTGGCGAGCGTCCTGCCCTTGGCGAGCCAGTTCGATATTGCGCTGCAGGCTGTCGGCGAGTTTGCCGAGCTGAGCCTGCGCCACGCCTGAGCTAGAGCGCAGCTTCGCTTGGACCTCGGCCAACTGCTGCTGCAGGTCTTGCACCGACAACAGCGAGTCACTGCCGCGAAACCGTTGAGTGAGCTGATCGATTTTGGCTGGAACTGCCTTTGCCTGATCGCAGGCATATTGGACATTCGCCAATAGGCTAACCTGCAACGAATCAGTCAGTAGGCGGTTGGCTTCAGCCCGAAAGATCTCGGCCTTTTCAGCCAGGAGTTTAGCCTGTTGACGCACTGCCAAAAGCTCGCGCTCTAGGGCTGGGTTATCCAAATGGAGCGTCTCGGGTTCGCGCGCTTTTTGCAGCGCTGCGCCACCGACGGCCACGGCCACGGCCAGCGGCACCACTACTCGACTATCGAGATTGGCAGCCCGCACCCCTGCCACCAGCACGACCGCGCCAGCCAAGATCGCCAGCGGGTAAGAGAGCGGATTCGCTAGCTTCATGGTTAGAATTCCACCTGAAGGTCAGCCATCAAGCGCGAGATTGTTTCCGGATCGCCTTTGGAATAGTAGCCACCGTTGAGATCGGCAATTGTTTTCAGCGCCTCAGGGTTGAACTCGCCCTCCTTGCCGTAGCCCACGGTGAAGAAGGCAATCCGTTGGTCGCTGGAGAAGCCGCTCTTTTGCAATTCGGTTTGCAACTGCTCTAGACGGACATTGGAACCCGAATCTTCGCCATCGGTGAGCACCAGAACCGCGTTAATCGCATCCTGACGCAGATTCTGCTGCAGCCAGTTGCGGGCCTCCAGCGTGGCATCGTAGAGGCGCGTGCCCCCGTTCACTTGCAGACCGCTGACAAATTGCAGGCCACGATCTCGTCCCGCCGGGGTACCATCCGCCAACACAGGCGGCCGAATCTCTGTGTCAAAATCGATCAGCGCGATCTGATCTTTGGGTCCCAGACTGTTGAGGTAAGTTTGCAGCGTGCGCTGCACCGCAGGCAGCTTGTTGCCCTCCATCGAGCCGGACGAATCGACCACGATTACCACCAGTGAAGGCTTTTTAGCCACCTCCTGCCAGGACTTCAGCATGGCCTCCACCACCTGTGGCTGCGGCGGTCGGTAGGAATCGTATTTGGCTTGCGGATTCACGCCGAAATCAGTGCTGAATTTCGGTCCCAGCGCTATGCCCGGTGTTCCTGGTCTGAGACCCAAATCGGTGGCAATCTTTTGCGCCTCGGGTGATTGCAGATAAGCCATAATCTGTTCGGCAGCGGCTTTTTCCTGCGGGCTCACCCAGGGAGCAGTCGGCAAGATCGCCCGCATGTTGGACGAGAACGTGGCCTTGGGATAAATCGCCTCATAGCGCGATTGCCCCGGTTGTAAATCCGAGTTAGCGGTGATCACTGAAGACTCATATACAGAGCCTACCGACGCCCAGAATGGTCCATTTTGCACCATCGCTTTAGCCAGCGAATGGGTCGAAACCCCGTAGCGAGTGACCTTGCTTTGAATTTGCTGAACCTGAGCTTGGTAACGCCCAACGTCTTCTAAGCTCAATTGCTCGGGCCGCTTGCCCGATACCGAGGCAAATTGCGCCACTAACGTTTGCAAACCCGAGTTAGAACGGGTGGGCGCAGTTTGCACATAGTGAACCACCAAGGACGGGCCTGTCGAATCGATATCACGATGGGTTTTCGCCGTGGCCAGAACCTTGAACGGATCAGGAGCTTGCCGCAACCCTTTAGCCACATCCGATTGAGCCATCAGCACCATTGGACTGTGGGCAATCAACGGCGAATCCGTGATCGGAGGAATGTAATTTTGACCGGAGAAAGTCTGGCCCATCTGGTAGATTAGCTGGCTCTGGTAGATCTCCCCATCCACCGAGAGGATCGTGGGAAATTCGGGAGAGTCTGCGGTCAGAGTACCCGCCTTGAGCTGTTGCGCCCGCGAGAGGATTGTGGTGACTACATCACCGCTGCCCTGCGCTTCGCAGGTCGCTCGGAATTCGGTGCCATCTTCGAGTTTTGGTTGCTGTTGATTGAATCGCTCGATGGCCTGGCGGCAAAATTCGTCCAGAGCGCTGCCCACGAGCAGCTTGATTTCCAGCTCGGCTTGGTTTTCCGCAGTGCCTGAGCTACCCGTGCAGCCGCTCAGGATTAATACGCTGAGAGCCGTAGTAAAGCGCGCAACAAGCTGACGGCTATTCAGATTCATGAAATCCCTCAAGGGTAAAAACACAACTCAGCTCGGAACGAACGCGAGGCGAACCCAAGGTCACCGAATCTGTATTGATCCCATCGTTAAAGCTCTCAACTCCTCACTTGAGCTGCTCTCAACCGGATGGCTTGCTCTTCAATTGTAAACAGCGACAGCCTGTGTACGCTCGTAAAAAATGGGATCTAAGGACGATCTGGTTGACCGCCCTTAGATCCGAAAAGTTCCTAAATGCCGACGATGAAGACGCTAGGAGGTTTCGTCTCCTTCGACACATTGGGTGATGACTTTGATCACTTCTTGAAGTAGCAGTTCGAGACTGGGTTCTGACTTGAGGTAGATCGTCGAGATTTAAAGATAAGAGGATTCCGGTCGCCCTCGCAAAGATCAGCTTGCCAAGGCGCAGGATCTGGTCTGAGCTGTTACTAGGGCGACAAAATTAGCCAGTACCTGCAAGCCTGCCGCTGAGGACTTCTCAGGGTGAAACTGCACCGCCATCAAGTTGTCACGAGCGACCGCAGCAGTGACGCTCTGACTGCCGTGAGTCACGTTGGCTGCCCGCAGTGCAGGGTCGGCAGGCTGCACGTAGTACGTGTGCACAAAATAGGCCCAGGGCTGCTTCGGGAGTCCCTGCCACAGGGCGCAGTTTTGGGTCAGCTCCAGCTGATTCCAGCCCATATGAGGGATAGTCAGCCCCGGCTCCGAGCTGAAACGCTTCACCATTCCCGGTAGCACCCCTAGGCCTGGTTCCCGCCCCTCTTCGCTGCCCTCAAATAGAATCTGTAAGCCCAGACAAATGCCCAGAAACGGCTTGCCCGAAGCAATCACTTGCCGGATGGGCACTTCCAACTGCCGCACGCGCAGATGCTGCATGGCCGGGTCAAACGCGCCGACTCCCGGCAAGACCACGCCGTCGGCCCGCTCCAGGTCACTGGCCTGGTCGGTGACCAACGTGTTGGCCCCAGCCTGCTGCAGCCCTTTGCAGGCCGAATGCAGGTTGCCCATGTCGTAGTCGATCACGGCAATCAAAGCGGGCGTAACACCTTGCGACATAGCAGACTCCTGCATCAGCGCTTGAGTAAAAGGATCACCCGTCATCATACCGACTCCGCAAGAGCTACCGGCGCACCTTGACAGATCTGGATATTTATAGTACATTTGTACTAGAAAGATTGGTGATAAGACATCCACGTCCAGACGTGAGGAGACCCTGAAAATCGTAGTGACTTTAAACTACAAAAATGTAGATCGGCAACTGGCTGCCTAAGTGTTCAAATTCAAGTTCTTCCCTGGGGTCTTTCCTCATGAATAGCCGCTTTTTCTCCCTCGGTCAGGGTCGAGTTGGGCAGTACCTGTCGCCGCGGGTGTTAGTGGTCCGAACGCCTTTCCAGCGCTCCCAGTTTCGGTTTGGGGCCAGTGAGGTCTGCCTGTTTGGCTTCAGTGATCTGCGCTCAGCCCGTCGCTTTACCCAGTCCCTCGCTCGCTGGGACGTCCCCTTTGCCCTCAAACCCGGTCGGCTCACGCCGTGGGCTCTGGAAGTCCACGTCTGGAAGCATCTGGACTTAGCGAAGCGTCTTGCCCGGCAGGAGCGTGACCAACCGGCTCCGCCCATAGCTCAGGTCGCTTGATCTTGTTGTGATCTTACACTACAATTGTACAGTGGATTCAAGTTCTACGTCCTATGACTAAGCACTACATCCTGCACCTGGATTCAGACGCGTTTTATGAGTGGGATCGCTGTGTGCTGCGCGACCCGATCACTGCTGAGCGCCCAGACCTAGCCCAATTGGTGGTGGATGCGGTCGGCGAGCAACGAGGGTCCTACTTGCTCTCAGTGCGCATTGAGGTTGATGTGCTGGAGCAACGCCCTTTGCCCGAACCTGCCTTTACACCTGCCCTACCCCAGCTAGAGGAGCTAGCTGCTTAGCATTGGTGCTGAACCGTCCTTTGAATCTGGCCTAAGCCGTTGAGCTTCGTGATGTCTTCGATCAGGATGAGCCCCATGTATCTCAGTGAATATCCTGCTGCCATTGCCCGAGCTGCCCAAGCCGCCAACGATATCGACGAGCGCATCGGCGAGACTCGGGCGCATATTGCTCGCTTAGAAGGCAACGCCGAAATGGTGATTGCCTTCGAGAACAACCTCAAAAATGACGCCCAGCGCAAGGCACGCCGCTTCGAGGTGCTTCAGTCAAACCTGGAGTACTCGCGGGCCCTGAACACACTGCTGCGACTGACCGCTGAGAAATCTAATGCCATTGCCGAACTGGAGCGATTGCGCAACGCCTTCAGTGTCGCCAAGCTCGAAGCACGCCTGTCTATCGCCCAGAAGTTGACTGGCATGGAATCCCGAGAATTGGTTGGCCTGTGAGAGCGACCGACAGTGTGAGTGACCGAGGCCAGCAGGCGATTGCCTTCCCTGCTGGCTTTCTTATTGGCTGGAAGAAGGAGAGCTGAATTGGCAAACCCCAAAAAAGTAATCTCCACTGCTCGTAGAAAGGTTACCTGGTGAATTCAAGTTCTCTACCAACACTGGTGGAGGAGAGGGCTGTGATGCAAGAAAGTGTTGTCGATCTGATTCGGACGCGGATGAAGCTGCAAAAAATCAGCATTCGCAGGCTCTCCAGCCGCATCGCAGCAGCGAACGGCGGCAGCGACCTAGGGTTTACCCAGCAGATCCATCGCATTCTCAACGACCCCAACTACGATCCCAGCTTTTCGACTGTCGACAAGATCTTGGTTGCTTTGGGCACTTCTCCTTTCCAGCCACTGGAGACAGACTACCAGCTGAGACAGATGGACCAGAAACTCCAGCAGATTCAGCAGACACTGGAGGCCCTCAACCTGCGCTTAGATCAACTGGAATCGCAGCTACTGCCCCGAAGCCGTAACCAACCTCCGACGCACAACGAATCCTGAAGGTCGTTCATAAAGCTTCTGTAAAAGCGTTGGCGGGACTGGTCAGGAACCATTAAGCTTTTACTAAAGCGAACGGATCCTGCGATCACCTGACTCAGAGGTGCTTGTATCGCGCGCAGGCGTATCTACCGGGCTTCAAGTTCAGCAGGGCATATCCGAGTTAATTTGATGCGGACACGCTTCAGTGACTGCCTCAACCGTGTGTTGCGGGCATGTGAGTAACGACTACTCGCTCCATCAACACCGAATCTCACGACTTGTGAGTCTGACTCCTATGTTCAAACAGGCTAAAATTTTTCGTAAAAAAAGACGGGCTATGACTGGCGGAGCCATGATTTTTACCGTATTTGGCGCTCTTGCAATTATTGCGCTCAGGCACATACCGCCCCTGGACGTCGATTTTGATCAGATCAACCCACATATTGATATGACGGGTCAGGAAAATACCAAGAAAGATGTCAATACGAACGCTGATAAACAACGAGGAGCCTTGGGCGGACGCGACCAAGATGACTCTGGGCTGTTCAGTTTTTAGCAAACCCAGCAGACTCTAGCCCGCTAAAATCTCCTCGTCTAGGCTGAAATCCGGCTCCGATTTATCTCGTCCCGACTTCAGATAGTCATTGGCTAGGAAGTCCTGCAGACCGGCCAACAGCGTAAACTCGGGGCACCAGTCAAGCTGGACCAGGGCCTTATCGACAGAGGTGAAAAAATGTTGTTCGCGGAAGGGGAAGGCCTTGCGTTTGCCGAAGTTGAATCGCGTCGGATCGTAGTGAACCAATTGCAGGGAGCCAGCTTTCCCTGCGGCCTCGGCGCAGAGGCGAGCCATGCCGTTGAAGGTCACTGCGCGAAAATCGCTGATGTTGTAGATCTGGCCGATGGCCTGCTTTCGGCCCAGCACGCGGGCCATTGAGGTTGCCAGATCCTGAGCGTGGCCCAGTTGGGTGAAATAGTCACCGTTCCCAGGGATTGGGATAGGCCGATCGCGCAGAATGCGGTCGAAAAACCAGGCTTCCAGCTCGTTGTAATTCTGGGGGCCGTAGATGTAGGTCGGGCGGATTGAGGTAAACGGCAACTGCTGCGCTTTGAGGAATTCTTCCGTCTCGTATTTGCCCCGATGGCGGCTTTTGGGATCGACCGGATCGCCTTCCAGATGCGGCATTAGATCCGAGGTTTGGTAGACACCCGCCGAACTCAGGTAAACAAAATGCTCAATCCGGCCTTTGAAAATTTCGGCTAGGGGCTGAGTGTCGGAGAGTTCACGCCCGTTGTTGTCGAAAACCGCGTCAAAGGTTTCGCCGGCTAGCTTTTGTTTGAGCACTGCACCGTCGGTTCGGTCCCCCTGGATCAGGTGAACGCCCTCCGGAGCCGGGCGGTTACCCCGGTTAAACAGCGTGACCTCGTGGCCTAATCTCAAGAGTTCTCGCGTCAGATATACCCCGACAAAGCGAGTGCCTCCGATGATCAGAACACGCATGGACCAGCTCCCCGGAAACTTTTGCGCCTTTAGTGTACCGCGAAGTCCAGCGCTCAACGGGATACCATAACAGGCAAGTTTCCCCTAGTGGTCTAGGCCTAAGGCAGAATGATGGACGCGCCAACCCTTGCCCAATGCCGCAAACCTCTCAACCCAAAGTTATTGATGGACCAGCCTGTCAGGGTTACCTTCCCGAACGGACGCACGGCCTGCGTTGCCCAGGTTCACGCTTGGACAGAGCTGGCAACGGTCTTGCACAAACTTGGTCTTCAGCAGCTGCGCCCCACCCTGGTTCTAATCGGGGGAGCCAGCAAGATTAGCCCCGAAGACTTGGAGCACCTGCGTCGCTTATTTGTGGACGTGCTGGCCCCTTTAGCGCAGGCCTTTGGCGCGTACGTGGTCGATGGGGGCACGGATGCAGGGGTGATGCGGCTGATGGGTCAGGCTCGTGCGGTCGCCGCCGGGACCTTTCCCCTGATCGGGGTTGCCCCAGTGGGTGCGGTCAGGGTTCCTGGGGCAACAGAGCCTGGTGAGAACTCTGAGCGGCTGGAGCCACACCACAGCCACTTTGTGCTGGTTCCGGGCAACCAGTGGGGAGACGAGTCGCCCTGGCTAGCCCATGTGGCCACGCTGCTCAGCCAAGACAGCCGCTCGGCCACGATTTTGATCAACGGTGGCGAGATCACCTGGAAAGACGCCTCTCAGGCTGTCCGGTCCAGTCGGCCCATGCTGGTGATCGCGGGCAGCGGGCGAGTTGCAGATATTCTGGCGGAGGCGCTACGCGGCGGGCAGATCACCGATGGGCGAGCCACAGAACTGGTGGAGTCTGGTTTGATGCAGGCGATTGATTTGGCCGAGGGTCCCCAAACACTGGCTACAGTGCTGAAAGCGATCCTGTCCAAGCGGAGTGAGTGATGCCCAAAAAAGGTTCTTATCAAGACTGGCTGAAGCAAGACTTCGACCGGTTATTTGAAACGATTGAGTTGAAAGACTCCCAGAAGCATTTTTTGCGCTCGCGCTGGCTCGACCAGGTTTTATGGATGGAGGGCAAGGCAACTCGGGCGCGCAATTGGTATTACCGCTTACGACTGACCACGATTATCGGCGGTGTGCTTCTGCCCGCTCTGGTGACCTGGAATGTCAGTGGTCAAAACACCGATGAGCGAATTAACGCCTTTTTTCGCTGGATGACCTTCGGCCTTAGCCCAGTGGTCGCGATCAGCGCCGCTGTCGAAGAATTCTTTCACCACGGCGAGCGCTGGCGGCACTATCGGCGCACCGTAGAATCGCTCAAAACTCAGGGCTGGCAGTTCTTCGAGCTGACTGGCCCCTATCGGCCCTATCAAACCCACGACCAGGCGTTCCCTGCCTTCGCTGATTTAGTCGAGCAGGTGATTCAACGCGATGTGGAGGTCTATGCCAGTCAGATCGTCCAGGAGAGGAAACCGGAAGAAGACGAAGGGCAGCCTGGGACCTGACCTTAGCGGATACGCACGAAACCGGCTTGCTCAATCGACTGCTGCCCCTGGTCGGTGAGCAGTAGTTTGGTGTAAGCCTCCCCAGCCTGCTGCTCTAAGCCCTGGTTCTGTTTGACGATCACAAATAGCTGCCGAGTGATAGGGTAGCTCCCTTGCTGGAAGGCTTCAGCATTGAGCTGATTGCGCTGCTGCGGACAGCGCTCAGTGGGCACCCGCGGCTCACGGTAGGGCGCGACCCACTGGTTGGCGGTGCGACCGATGGGCAGAGGCTTCACTGTGCATTGCGGCACAACTTCTGGCGCAGAGGCATAGTAGATGCCCCCTGGCGTGCTACTGAGCTGGCGCAACGCGTCTGTGGTGGAGTAGACGTATTGAACCCTGGCGCTGAAGGGTTGCTGGCGCAAGACACTTTCGAGGAAAAACTCCACCGTGCCCGCATCCGCTGGGCGGCGCGAGAGAGGCGTGATCGCGAGATTCGGCCCGCCCACCTGTTGCCAGTTGGTGATCTGACCGCTGTAAATCTGCTGCAACTGGTCCAGGCTCAATCCCGACACTGGCAGAGAAGGGTTGACCGCTACCGCAATGCCATCCAGTCCGACCGGATACTGAGCCAGCGTGAACCCCCTCACCTGAGCTTTGGCATACTCGTCGTCCTTGAGTGGGCGGGAGGACTGTGAAAAGTCAAGCTGGCCGTCGAGCAACATGCGAATGCCGGTGCTGGAGCCCGGAGTACCGCTGACCGGATCGACATAGCGCAAGCGAAATTGCGGCTGGGCCACCTGGAGCTGGGCGTCCACCTGCTGCCGGATTGGGGCCCAGGTTGTGCTGCCGCCATAGTTAAACAGACCCCTGGCAACGCCGCCGACATCGCGGAAAGTTGCGGCGGCTGGAGCCGGGGAGGCACGCTGAGGCGCACGAAGACGATTGAGGTTAATCCCCAAGCCCGCCCCCAGCCACCAGAGCAGCCCTGCAACGATCAAGAGGGTGATCGCCAGGGAAGCCAACAGGGTAGGGAGTTCTCGGGTTTGCTTGCTCACGGCTGACAGATATCGGTACAGGCCCCTGCTACCCTACAATTTACCCTCGGGCGCTGCGCTCAGGTTTCAAGCTGGGGCTGCATCTTTACAGGACTCCCATGGGTTCCTCACCCATTTCAGGGAACTCTGCTTTTCTCGAGGGGTCAAAATAGACATAGACCCAGTGCGTGACGCCGTCATTGGCTTGGAACAAGGTCCTCAGGGGTGACAGACCTGCTGTCCTTAACCCAAGCTCCTGTTCGCGTCACTCAAAGGCATAATCTGTGAACCGCCCTGACCACAAACAGTAAATCACCTGAGCCTGAGATTTCAGAGGAGTGGATGTGATGGAGAAAATTCAAGACCAGCAGCAGAGCC
Organism: Leptolyngbya sp. SOY_34_metabat_272; assembly: GCA_031399305.1. GTDB lineage: Bacteria > Cyanobacteriota > Cyanobacteriia > FACHB-261 > FACHB-261 > FACHB-261. The sequence continues at coordinate 38,162 of JANNOU010000128.1, read as the reverse complement.
GCTATCTGGAAGAGTACGAACAACGGCTGCGCAGCGTGGGCATAGACTTAGCCACTGCCCGTGGCATCATCGCCTGCCTGTACCAAACGTTGTCGCAGACCAAGACCAATCCAGAGAGCGGTCAAGCTACCAGCTGAGCGTCAGTCTTGCAAACTGCCTTGATCTGGGGCGCAGCTCAAGGAAGTCTGTTCCCGCTCTCTTACTATCTGCCTAAGTGATGCTGTTGAGCATCTGTCTGTCAGTAGATTTCTTGCCTTCGATCCGGCTGAGGGGATTGATTCATTCAATCCCCTCAACGGTCGTCGAGCGGTTCTAGCGCTGCCAAATCTTGATCGTTTGGTCTTTGCTGCTGCTCACCAGAGTTCGCCCATCGCGGCTGAAGGCGACCGCGTTGATATCGCGCGAATGCGCGGAGACTGTGTGCCGGAGTTCGCCCGTGTTCAAATTCCAGAGCTTGATCTCGCCACTGCTGCTGGCTAGGGTCTGCCCATCGCGGCTGAAAGCTAGATCCAGCACGAGCTTGGTATGCCCAGGCAGGGTTCGCAGCAGTTGGCCAGTCTGCAAGTTCCAGAGCTTGATCTCGCGGCCACCGGTCGCGAGGGTCTGTCCGTCGGGGCTAATGGCGACGACTCTGACCGGCTGCGGCTGTGCGGCGAGGGTGCGGTTCAGCTCGCCCGTGCGCAAATTCCAGAGCTTGACTGTGGCATCTTGGCTGCTGCTGGCCAGGGTCTGCCCATCGGGGCTAATTGCCACCGAGTACACGCCTTTGCGATGACCGGTGAGCGTGCGCAGCAGTTGGCCCGTGCTCAGACTCCAGATCTTGATCGTTTTATCCCAACTGCTGCTGACCAGGAGCTGACCATCGGGGCTTAGGGCGAGCGCGCGCACGGTATTCGTGTGGTCTGTCAGGGTGCGCAGCAGTTGCCCGTTGCTCAGGTTCCAGAGTTTGATGCTGCGGTCTTTGCTGCCGCTGGCCAGGGTCTGCCCGTCGGGGCTGATGGCAAGGGCCACGACCAGATCGCGGTGCCCCGAAAGCGTGCGGTTGAGTTCGCCCGTGCGCAGATTCCAGAGCTTGATCGTCCGATCGCTGCTGCCGCTGGCTAGGGTCTGGTCGTCGGGGCTGATGGCCACTGCCCACACCCAGTCCGAATGTCCAGACAGGGTCTTCACTCGGGCCGTTTGCCAGTTCGCGCCTGCCTGGCACTGCTGGAGGAGCGGTTGCATCTGCGCGTAACGGCTCGAATCTGCGGGGATGGTTTGGACAGCGGCGATACAGGCTTCGTAATTTCTCTCGGTTGCCAGCGTTTTGACCTGGTTCTGGAACTGCCAGGCTTGCCAACTGCGCAATCCGTAGAGGCCGCCAACTAGGGCCAAAACCGTGGTCGCTGCTGCTGCGATCAACCGTGGGCAGGGGGAGCCTAGAGATTTACCTTGCATTGCTTGGTCTCCAGCTCGGGGTTGCTCACACACTCCAATTACAAGCCGAAGCGCGAATTCGCTGCCTTGGCGTTGGGGGAATGGCTCGCAGTGGGCGTCAAGGGGCCTGATGCACCAGCCTACTGACCTGCGCCTCAGTTTACCGGAATTTTACCGGACAATCTGCTGACCCGAAACGCTCGGTGACTGACCTTGCGCCCGGTTCAATCTGTCCTGTTGTGAATCGGCATTCGGTAGGATCGTAAGCTGCTCTGCTAATTTGCACGAATCCAAACCTGTGTCTAGAAGCTCACGGCTAAAGTTGGTGGCACTGATCTCGGTTGTGTTGTCTGGGCTGGTTTTGCAGCGGCCTACTCAGGCACAAACCCCTCAACCCGCTGCGCCAAGTGTTGAGTGCGAAGTCCTGATTGCGGGTGGCGGTCTGGGCGGGGTTGCCGCTGCCCTGGAGGCGCTCAAGCGGTCGCGTCAAGTTTGCCTCACCGAGATCACCGATTGGGTGGGCGGTCAGATTAGTGCCCAAGGCGTTTCGGCTCTGGACGAGCGCCCTCTGCAGCGCAACCAGAATCTGTTCCCCGCAGGCTATGCCGAATTGCGCCAGCGGATCCGGGACGCCTACAACGGCGAGGCGAATCCGGGCCGGTGTTGGGTCAGCGCTCTGTGTTTCTCGCCAGCGGTGGGCCATCGGGTGGTCCGTGAGCTGCTCGACCCCTACTTGCGCTCGGGCCAGTTGCGCCTGTTTACCAATACGGTGGTCAAGGATCTCAGCCGCGCTGGCAATCTGATCAGCTCGGCCACGGTGCTCACGCACACGCCCCGCCAGCTTGAGCAGAATCCGGCGGCCTATGCCCAGCCGTTGTCTGCTTATCTGCTTGATTGGTACGACCCGGCGGCTTCGGCGCTGTTTGATAAAACTCAGATCCGCCTGGTGCCCCCTGCCCAACGGGCATCGGCTCGCCTGCCCTGGCTGGTGATAGATGCGACCGAGACCGGCGAGTTGCTGCCGCTGGCCCGCATTCCGTACCGGCTGGGCAGTGACCGGCCCAGCCGCTGGGAGCCCAGTGCGCCGCAGACAAGCGACCCCTACTGCACCCAGGGGTTTACCTATCCCTTTGTGATGGAGCATACGGCGACGCCCCAGGTGCCCGTCAAACCCGAGTCTTACGATCTGCCCCTGCACAAGCCCTATTACAGCTATGAGCTGCCCCGGTTCAATTTCGCCAATATCTTTACCTACCGCCGCATTCGCGGCCAGCAGCCGGGGCAGACCCAAGCGGCGATCCGGGTGGGTGACCAGACGCTGCAAAACTGGACCTGGGGCAATGACTGGCGCATCTCGACGCCGACTGAGAATCTGGTCCTGACGGAGGCGCAGTTACAGGCCAGTGGCCAGCTGCAGCCGGGCAACTGGCGCGGCGGTTTGCGGGTCGAGGCGCTCCAACAGGCGGAGCAGCACGCGCTGGGCTTTTTCTACTGGCTCATGGCTGGGCAGACTGACTCGCGGGTACCAGGGGCCAGAGCTGGGGAATATCAGTTTCGTTATCGGCTGCTGCGTGGCGCTGATTCGCCGATGGGCACGCCGCATGGCCTTTCGCGCTATCCCTATATCCGGGAGGGGCGGCGTGTGGTGGGCCGGGTCTCGGGGTCTTATCCGCAGGGGTTCACGCTTTACGAAACTGATATCTCTCGCAAGGCTTCAGTGCTCAACCGGGGTAGGCCTTACTTGTTCTACGATGCGGTGGGCATTGGCCAGTATCCAATTGACTTTCATGAGTGCCTGACGCCGCAGTTTGAGCTGCCGCCTGCGAGTACTAGTGAGGCGCAAGCGCCCAGCTATCCGTTCCAGATCCCTTTACGGGCGCTGGTTCCTCAACAGGTCGATAACCTGTTGGCGGGCAACAAAAATATCGCCACTAGTCGCATTACCAATGCGGCCTATCGGGTGCATCCGGTGGAGTGGGCGATTGGCGCGGCGGCGGGGAGCACGGCGGCCTTTGTGCTGCAAGAAAATTGGTTTCCTGCTGAGCTTACCCAGCTCACCCCAGCAGCTGAGGCTCAGCTCAGCCGTCTTCAGGCGCAACTGCGGGCTCAGGGGAATCCCACTGCCTTTCCCGGCAGCAGCATTCTTGAAACTCAGTGGGCGGATTATGAGTAGCGGCAGGGAAGGGTGCTGCGTTGTGGAGGGCTTGGGGGACGAAGCGCCTCCCCCAGACCCCCTGCGCAAGCGGTGAGTGACACGCTTCGGTTGGGGTGGTGCGGTTGTGATGCTCGTTTGCCATGCTTTTGGCTTGGGTGTTTGGGTTCGGGGCTGGGAAAGGGGGGCGTAGCGCTGGGAAAGGGGGGCTCGGGGCTTGACTTGCTGGGATTTTTGCTCTGTGCTCTCGGTTTTTGACCTCAAAATCGGGGTTGGGAATTCGACCTGCGGTGTTCAGAGCTTGGAGGATTGAGTTCTGGGCTTGGCGGGTCGAGTTCTGGGCTTGGGGTGTGGGGTTCGGAGGTTGCTATCTGGTCTTGAGCTGGTGCAGAAGCCGTTGGACTTCGGCTTGCCAGTGCTTGAGGGCTTGCGCCTGGGAGGGAGCGCCTCGTTGTAGCAGCAGGCTGCCGTCGGCGAAGCGGACCAGTCCGTAGTTGCTCAGCAGTTCTTCTATCCGGCGTAAGAAGGTGCTTAGTTCGTCGCGCTCGAGGTTGAAGGCGGGGGCGTAGCGCTCTAAGGGGAACAGGTCTATGACGGCGTAGTCTACAAACTTTGCCTGGTTGGCGTCGTCGCGGTACTGTACGCCGGGAAAGCGCACAATTGCCCGGCGGCTGGACAGGTGTGGCACCAGCGAGGTGCTGGCGCTGACACTGGCTTGGGCTGGGATCTGGGCCAGCAAGGGTCGTAGCTGCGCCACGTGCGACCACTGGCGGGGCAGCGAGACGTAGACCCAAGGCGAGAACGAGTCGGGCAACAGAAAGTAAAACACCCGATGCGGGTTAGAAGCGCCCAGGCTGCCCAGCAACAATGAGAGGCCGAGGCAAAAGGCCCAGAAGCGTCGGAACCGCTGCTGCGCGAACCACTCGGGGTGTTGCTGCCACCAGAGGAGCGCGCCGTAAAACAGGCCCGGCACGACTGACAAGGCGTAGCGCACACTCAGCGACAGGACGGTTTGGCCTTTGGCGGCAAACAGCTTGAACAACTGCGGCCCGGCCAGCAACCAGGCGGCCCCAGACAGCGAGGGCACAAACGCCAGGGGCAGCCACTGGCCCAGCAGGTAGGTCAGGGTTCTGTCGGGCGGTGTCACTAGTTCGCGCAGGAGCAGCCACGGACGGCGGACGAAGGCCAGCAACACATCCAGGGCACTGCCGCCGCTGCCGACGTACTGGCCAAAGCGCTCTTGCATAAACCGCGCTGAGACATCGGGCGAGAACAGTGGCATCACCAGGTTGCTGACCGCCAGCACATAGGCAAAGCTCAGGCCACAGACTGCCCAGCCCACGCCACGCGCCTTGCCGCTCACCAGCAGATATAGCCCCAGGCCAAACAGGCCAATGCCCGAGTCCTCGCGGATGCCCAGGCCCAGGGCAAACAGCAACCAGAACCAGCGCCACTGCCGACGCTCTGCACACAGGTACAGCAGGAAAAAACACAACGGGGTCTGCGAGAGGTCGTGGAAGTTGGAGAAGGCCGGTCCAATCACGGCGATGGCTGCGTAGTAGCTGCCTGCGAGCCACACGGCCAGCTCAGGGCTCTCTAGATTGCGCCGTGCCAGCCGGTACAGCACCAGTCCGCCTGCGGTGATCAGCGCTGTTTGCAGCACGATCAGGCCCACGGGACTGGGCAACAGCGCGTAGAACGGCAGCCACAGCAACAGGGTCGGCGTGAAATGCTGGCCCAGACGCCGATAGGTCAGCTCAGGAAGCTGCCCTAGCTGCTCGACCAGGGCCGACTCGGTTGCCGACAGCGAACTTTCAAACCAGCGCCCGCCCAAACTGTTCCAGAACACCTGATTGAAAATGCCCTGGTCAAAGGTGGTGTAGAAGGTCAGGTGACGGTGCAGCGCAAAGATCAGAATGTAGCCAAAGAACAGGGCGCTGACCCCGATCAGCCACTTTTGTGGACCGTCTAGCTTGAGTTGCCCCCGCATCCTCTCAACACCCACCGCAAAGAAGCCCTGCAAAAAAGCCCCGCAAAAAAGCCTGCAAAAAAGCCCGCAAAAAAACCAGTCTCACCATACCAGGGGCTGGATCGGCTCAGGCGAATAGAAATAGCCAGAGGGGGATCACCACCAGCAAGCCCACGGTACTCAGGGCAATGCTGCTGGCGGTCAGCTCGCGGTCGAGGTCGTACTCCTCTGCGAGAATCAGGCTGGCGAAGGCAGTCGGCATGCCTGACATCAACACCATCGCCAGACAGGCGGCAGGCGGCAGCCCCAGCAAGCTCAGGCTCAGGCCGACTAGGCCCGGCAGCACCAGCACCTTCAAGGTCGCAGGTACCAGCGCCAGCTGCAAACTCTGGAAGCCCTGCGCCTGACCCAAGCGCATGCCCGTCAGCACAAAGGCACTGGGGACCACCAGCCATAGCGATCCCTGCAGCCCGGCATTAACCAGGTCCGGCAGCGGGATGTCCCGACTCAGCCAGCCCAGGGCAAACGACCAGAGCGACGGCACACTCAGCACATCGCCCAGCTGGATCAACCAGTGCTTCTCCTGCTGGGGGCGGCCAAAATAGCTGGCCAAAAACACCCCCAGCCCATAGCTGCCCAGCAGGTTGTGCGCAACGCTGTAGAGCACCACCCAGCCCAAGTACGGCTCACTAATCAGAGACGGAACCAGGCCCAAGCCGACGAAACCGGTATTGCCAAAGATCGAGGACAGGATCAAGCTGCCCTCCCGGGGTCGATTGCTGAACCAAACCGCGTCGTCGGCAGGCGACGCGGGAGCGCCAGCCTCCAGTCCAGCCTCGAGTGAACCGGCTGGCGCGGTGCCTGTCCCCTCGTTGAGCACCACCTGATAGCCCTGCACTGCTAGCCAGTGTGGGGCCACGGACTTCAACACCTGCAGCGACAACACTGCAACGGCCAGACCCACCGCCAAGACGCTGACGGTGATCAGCGGCGGCAACCAAACGGCCTGGGAAAAATCTGTCAAACGCACCAGCGCCAGAATTTGCAGCGGTACTCCCACCCAGTAAAGCCCCCGCCCCAGCAGCCGGGGCAACTGCGCAGGCACGACGCGACATAGCAGCAAACCCAGACCCGTCCACAAGATCAGGGGCGTGTAAGCTCCGAGCAGCGTTTCAATCATGCGGCAGAGACAGGGAGCCAGAGGCGGTGGCTTGGACAGAATCGAGTCGCAGAGCCCGTTGGCTCTCACGCACCAGGGAAAGCGCGGTCGGCAGCATCAGCGTCGCTGTCACCAGACCCACCCCGGCATCCGCCCACTGCCAGCCCAGTCGCCAGACCAACAGAGCCGCGACCAACACGCCCAACGAGGACAGCGCATCCATCAGGATGTGGGCAAACACGCTGCGCACGCCCAGGCTGGTGTGGCTGTCGCGATGCAGCAGAGCCAGATTCAGCAGGCAGACCGCTAGCCCCATTGCCGCCAGCGCCAACATCGGTAGCCCCTCTACCGGCTGAGCGGGCAGGTAGCCGACCAGTCGTCCCAGCCCGCTTAGCCCGACCCACAGCGCCAGCCCCAACAGCACGACGCCATTGGCTAGGGCTACCTGAGCTTCGAGCTGACTCGCTTGGGCCGCTTGCTCCGCTCTGCCTCGGCTCAGCCAGAGCACGAACAGCATCGTTCCTACCGACAAGGCATCGGTTGCTAGGTGCCCAGAATCGGCCATGAGCGATAGGCTATGCGCCCACCAGCCCCCCACCAGCTCTACAACGCTAAACCCTGCCACCAGCGCCAAGACCAGCCAGAGATAGGCACGCGGAGCCTGGGCCGGGACATGGGCATGACTGCAGCCAGAAGAACAGGGGGCCATGACAAGCTTGAACGCTGAACTCTCTCAATCTACTCTGCCGCCTGGGTCTCGCGGCGTCGCCTCTGATGCAACCGCCGCCTGGGTTGATATAACGGTTCCAACTCCCTTGAGCCCAGGAGAGGCCCATGCCCAGATCTCGAAGCGGCAGATTGCGCCAGCCCCGACCGCAGCTCTGGCGAACCAGCTTGGCTGTCGCGGGGTTGGCGACGTTGCTGTGGTTGCTGAGTTGGCTGTTGCCCAGCCCTCTGGCGGCGATAGCCTAAGCAACCGGCGTTAGGTCAGCCAATAGTTTTAACTTTGTAGCCCTGAGCGCTCAAAAATTGGGCGACTTTCTGCCGATGATCGCCTTGAATTTCTAGCTCCAGTCCTCGGTCGCTTGATTTGAGCGTGCCGCCTGAGCCGCATTGCGTTTTCAAGCGCTTGAGCAAGGCGCTGAGGGTCTCGGGCTGGCTGACAAAGCCACTCACCAGGGTCACGGTTTTGCCGCCCCGTCCCTTACGGCTGATCTCCACGCGCAGCGTCTGTTGGTTAGGTGGCAACTCCGGCACGGGTCGCGCCTGCGCCGCCTCATTCTCGTAGCGATGGGATTCGCTGTAGACGACCCGATCACCGGCAGCATTGCGTTTGACGTCGCGGCTCATGGTTGGTAGCCTCCTAGGCTTTGGTCGATCAGCGCAGCGGCCCCTGCAGCTTCAGCCCGCTCAATTCAGTGCCACTTACCCTCAAGGCTGCAGCTGTATTGTTGTGCAGGTCGTACTGACCATTTTGACCCAGCCTGTTCTGCTGTAACTCAGGCTGGGCCGAATTGATCACCACGATGCCATCGCGCTGGTTATTGGCAATCGTATTTCGGCGCAGGATCGGGCGCGCGTCGCCGGAGATCACCAGCCCGTCCAAGTTGTTGAGGATCTGGTTATTCACCAGCTCGGGCCTAGCGCGGTCGCCAATCGCCACGCCGAAGCCAGTCGAGCGGATCAGATTGCCTTCGAGCAAGCCGCCGCTGTCGCGGGTCAGCGAAACTCCATTGCCGTTGTTTTTCTCAAAGGTATTGAAACGCAGCTTGGGTGTTGCCTGACCCGAGACAAAAACGCCCTCGCGATTGCTGCCCGCAAAGGTGTTGCGCTCTAGGCTCGGCGCGCCCGCTTCGATCCAGACCGCAGAGCCCCGAGTCTGAGGATTGCTCAGCGTGAGGCCCACCAGCCGTGACCCCTCGACTGCCACCACGGTCACCGTCTGCCCCGCCCAGGTGGGGCTGAGAAACTTGCCGCCGCCCGTAATCACAAACCCCTTGCCCCGAAACACTTCATCGCCGCGCACGGTCACCCCGGCCTTGAGCTGGAGCGGGAAAACCTCACCCGTGTCAGCGCTGTAAGTGCCTGAGGCCAGCTGGATCGTGGTGCCTGGACCTGCTTGTGCCAGCGCTTGCGTGATCGTCTTGAACGGGGCGTCGAGTGTACCGGTCGCCGAACCACCGCCGGTCGCCAGATTAACGTGTAGCGTCTGGGCCGCAACTGAGGCGGGGCGGGTGGCGGGGCGGGCTGACGGCGCGGCGCTAACCGGTTGGCTCTCAAAGTCCGCCTTGAGCACTCGCCCCAGACTGTAGCTGACCGACAGCGCCCGCCCGTCACTGAAGGTTCTGGCCGCCCGGCGGTAAGTTTGGGCATCGGTGGTCAGTTCTCCCGCTGCACAGCGCAGGCGGTAGTCCACGCGCCGCTGCAGGGCAGGTGGCTCGGAGCGTTCCAGGCTCTTGAGCCGTGCGTCGATTTCATCCGCCGTTGGGCGGGGCGGCAGCGCTGGCCACCAAACCCTGTTGTCGTCGGGACCGGTCACTGCTCCCGGCGGTTGCTCGCCATTCACCGTGCTCAAGTGGGTCTGGGCAAATTGCTCCTGGCGCAGGTCGCTCGCTCGGTCACGGTCGCGATTGACTGCAACCTGCCAGGTATAGGTGGCTTGTGCAGTCGCCGTCTCGCAAGTTGTGGTGCTCGCCAAATCGCCGCTGGGTGTGCAACTGCTCAACACCAGACTGGTCAAGCCAACTCTCAGACCCGTCAGCAGCCGTTTCATCTGCCGGACCCTCCTGAATCACGACACACCGCCACCACAAACCGTTCGATTCCGGCCCAATCGGCCTGAATCTCAATCTCTGCGTAGCGCTCAGTCACCGCCAGCGCCTCGGCCACAGCTGGGGCCTGTCCCGCCATCACCTCCACCAGCCACTGACCGCCGCGCCGCAGGTAGGCCGGAGCCTGCTCGACCAGATGGCGCAGACAGGCTAAGCCATCTGGGCCGCCGTCGAGCGCTAGCCTGGGCTCGTGCTGGGCAACCTCCGGCTGAAGCGCCAAGACCTCAGCGGCAGGAATGTAAGGCGGATTGGACACCAGGCCGTCCAGCGGCCTCGGCAAGGAGCTCAGGGCTTCAAACCAACTGCCTAGTGAAAACTGCAGCCGCTCGCCTAGGCCCAACTGTTGAGCATTGTGTTGGGCCACTGCCAGGGCTGCCGCGCTGATATCGGTGGCCACAACCGTTAGGGCGGGCTGTAAGCGGGCCAGCCCCAGGGCAATCGCGCCACTGCCGGTCCCCAAATCTGCCCAGAGTTCGCCAGGTCGGGCGCGGGCGGCCGCCAGATCCACCAGTTGCTCCGTCTCCGGGCGCGGGATCAAAACCGCAGGCGTGACCTTGAGCTCAAAGTCGCGCCAGGCCACGCGCCCCACCAAGTACTGGATGGGGACGCGCTGATGCAGACGCTTCTGCCAGAGCTGATCCAGTTCTGGTAGCGGTGGGTGGTTCACGTCCGTCTGCAGGCGCACCGCTAACCGGTCTACGCCGGCCAGTTCGCGCACCAGCCAGTCCAGCTCAGAAATGGACACCCCAGCAGCAGAGCCCCGAACCTTGGCTTGGTCGTACCACTGCCAGAATTTCGAGGACACGGGCGAGTTCAAGGGTTCGGGCGTGGCGTAGGTTGTCCCGATGGCGGCTGAGCGGGCCGGGCCGGTTGAGCAGGCTGAGCCTGACCGGGTTGAGCTGGTTGACCTGGTTGACCTTGGCCATTGCCCTGGATCTGACGCACCGATTCAATCGCCTGCCGAGAAGGCACCAGGGCAATCCGGCCAGCATCAGCGTTGGCATTGCGGTCCAGCATGGAGCTGATCACTCGTCCTAGCGTGGTGACCTCAATGGAGGTTGCATTGACCACGTTGGGTTGTTGCTGACGCAGACGGTCCAGCAGGGCCTGCAGATCGCCCTTGTCGAAGAAGAAGGGAATGACTTCCCGACCATTCTGCTCGATCGTGAGTAGGCCCTGGTTGTTTTGGCCGTTCTGGCCGTTGCCCACCGCGAAGAACAACGGCACGCCTGGAAAATCCTGAACCTGTTGTCCATCAGCGCGTAGGATCTCGAGCGCAGAGCGCACATTGTCCTCACGCGGTAAGAATTGAAAGACGATGTTCTCTGGGTTGCCTTGAGGGCGGGGCGGGGCGTTCTGGCCGGAGGGGCGCGGCTGGCCCTGAGCCGCTTGACCCGAGGGGCGCGGTTGGGCATTGCCCTGGGCAGGTCGGTTTGTGCCCTGCGGCTGAGCAGTCTGAGGCTGGTTCTGCCGAATGAGCTGATAAGCTCGACTCATCGAGAGGGGCACGATCTTGGCCTGACTGCCAACGTTGGGATTGTTGCTACGGATTTGATTGAGCACCGTCTGAGCATCCTGGTAGCTCAGAAAGAAGCTGGCGATCTGAGCGCCGCTTGCCACCTGGGGCGACGAAGCGATGATCGGGGCCCCTTCGGCGTTGGTGATTGTGAAGACCGGGATGACCTCCAATCGTTGCAAAACCTGAGCTTCGGTGAGCGGCTGAGCAGGCTGCTGAGGCGTCTGGGCCGGGCGGGCGGGGCTGGGGGTTGGGGCAGGTTGCTGGGGACGGTTAGGTTGGGGCGTCTGAGCCTGGCTCCCCGGTACTGCGATGGGGCTGAGCAACAAACTCCCTGCCAGCCCAACCATGACACCAGACCGAATGAATGCTCGGGACACAGCAAATTCTCCTGCTACTTAAACCTGATGGGCATGTGTTCTCGACTATACTGTCAGTCCCAGATCTGGGTAAGTCCCCAGAACTAATGACCCAGTTTTAAAGACCGAGAACACCTTATCCCGAGTTCCCCGCTTTAACTTCTGTCTCAGGATGAGATTGCGCCTCTCTCAAGAAAGTTGACGGCGGCAATTGGGGATGGTGGGGACGCGGGCAAGTATGATATCTGGACGATAGCAGCGGGACGCCCGGTGGGAAGTGACTTTCACCCAATTGCAGGCGGCTCTTGAGGAGAGCGTAAGATGCGTAAGCGTGTTTGGGCCGTGACTTTATGGGTGAGCCTGGCGGCCACAGCGGGACTTGCGATGGCTCAGCCTCAGCCGCCCAGCCGACCGGTGAGCAGTCCCAGCGCTACACCGAAGCCGACGCCCCAGGTGCCCCCCCCCCAGCAGCCTGGCCCAACCTCCAGCCCGCCGCCCGCCGCTCAACCCGCTGGTCCGACCTATCAGGTGATCGTCACCCAGACTTCTGATACAGCCCTGCGCACGGTTCAGGGGCTGGAGGGCTCCGCCTACCGGGGAAGCTTTCAGGGGCAGGCGGTGATCTTTGCAGGCGTCTACCGCGACCTGAGCAATGCCTCTCAGATCAGCGCCCGGCTGACTCAGGCGGGACTCAATTCGCTGGTCGTTCGCCGCCAGCCCCCTAGCTACCGAGTCGCCGTACTGGTCCCAGACTCGCAGACGGTCGGCCAACTGCGAGCCAGCCTGCGCCAGATTCAAGGCATTGTCCCCGATGCCTATCTGGACACATTCCAGGAGCAATCGGTGATTGTGGCGGGGCAATTCCGCGACGCACGCTCGGCGAACGCCCTGGCCAGCCGTCTGCAATCGCTAGGCTTTCCGCCGCTGCTGATTACGATCCCTGAGGGAGAAACAGTTCTGCTGCCGCAGGCTCGATGAATTCCAGTGACTGAGGATGAGCTACTGATTCAGTTCCAAATAGGGGTAGTCCTACAGAGGTAAGGATGCATTGTAGTGATCTGCCTTGTGCCGGGGAGCTGCGGGAAGCGCTTAAGTCACCGTCATTCGGTTGCGAACCTGGTGCGCGAGGCTCGAAACCTCACGCGAGAGTCTCTGCCTACCGATTACAACAAGAGGTGCTGCAACGCCTGCCGGACTCGCTCATACTCAGCCTTCAGCGCTGGCACCAGTGCAGAGGCCCCGTCAGTTGTGCCGGAGCTGCCGATCGCCTCTAGCTCCTGACAGAGTTCAGCGAAGCTGAGCACGTAAAAGTTGGAGCTAGTGGATTTTAAGGCATGGGCGGAGAATTCTAGCGCTTGCGCATCGCCGAGGGCAGCGGCCTGATCAATCGCCGCCAGCAGGGCGGGAGCACGTTCCAGATAGTTGTCGATCATCTGCGCCAGCACCAGCGGAGCCCGCTCGCCCAAAAAGTGGCGCAACTCCTGCAGTGTCCGTTCGTCGAGGGCGGCAGCTGAGTCAGGCTGTGCCGGGCCGAGCGGCTCGTGCCTGAGCGGAGCCTCGGGCTGCTCAGGACGGCGCACCCGACTGAATGCCCGGGTCAAGTCCTCAATGCGCAGCGGCTTGCTGAGGTAATCGTCCATGCCTGCGGTCCGGCATTGGCGCTGGGCGTCCTGGGTGGCATTGGCCGTCAGGGCGATAATCCAGGGACGCCTGGAGCCCCATGCCTGCACGATGCGGCGGGTGGCTTCCAGGCCGTCCATCTCCGGCATCTGCATGTCCATCAGAATGACGTCGTAGGGTTGGCGGCGCAGGGCTTCGAGTACCTCCAAGCCATTGGCTGCGATGTCCACGCGGTAGCCCAACCGTTGCAAAATCAGCCGGGCCATCTTCTGGTTCACGTCGTGGTCTTCAGCTAGCAAAATCCGTAAGGGTAGTTGTTCGGCCAGGTGAGAGTCAATGAACGATTGAGCCGGGGCTGGGCGCTCGGCAGAGGGGTGTCCGCCCAGGGCCTGAGTGAGAGCTTTGTACAGTTGAGCCTGTTTGAGCGGCTTGCGCAGGTAGGCAGCGAATCCAGCCTCGGGGGGCCGCTCCACAGTTTCCTGGAGGCAGAGCGGCGACAGCCAGATCAGGGGTAAGGCTGGAGTGTGGCCCTGCTGGCGGATGGCTGCAGCTAGGGTGAGGCCGTCGATCTGCGGCAATTGTGCAGCCAGGATTGCCAGGTCGAACCCTGCGCCCTGATTTAACCAGCGCAGGGCCTGAGTGCCAGAATGGGTGCTCAGGGGCCGCATCCCCCAGGCTTGCGCCTGTTGCGTTAAAAATTGGCAGCTGAGCGGATGATTCTCAACGATCAGCAAGCGCTTGCCCACGAGTAGCGCTTGGGGCATGCAGAGATCTCGATCTTCTCCGCGCTGAACGCTCAGGGTGAAATAGAAGGTTGAGCCCCGGCCTACCTGGCTCTCGACCCAGATTTTGCCACCCATCATTTCAGTGAGCTGCTTGCTAATGGCTAGGCCCAAACCGGTGCCGCCATACTGGCGACTGGCGGAGGAATCAACCTGGCTGAACGCCCGAAACAGGCGATCCCGCCGGTTGTCGGGAATGCCGATGCCAGTATCCCTGACCGCGAACTGAATCTCACAGTTCGCAACTGAGGCGGCTCGGGTATGGGGCGCGGGCAAACTGCGAGCTGTCACTACCACCACCACTTCCCCAACCGCAGTAAATTTAACGGCATTGCTGAGCAGATTCACCAGGATCTGACGCAGACGTGTGATATCGCCCACGATGATCTCGGGGGTGGACAGCTCCATGAGATAGGCGAATTCTAGACGCTTCTGGGCTGCCCTGTGCGCCAACAAATTGAGCGCTTCTTCGATACAAGTGCGCAGGTTGAAAGGTTGTTGCTCAAGCTCCAGCTTGCCAGACTCAATTTTGGAAAAGTCCAGAATGTCATTGATAATCGTGAGCAACGCGTCACCACTGCTGCTGATCGTTTCAACAAAATCCTGCTGTTGGGCATTGAGTTGCGTATTCAGCAGCAGACTGGTCATGCCCACGACAGCGTTCATGGGGGTGCGGATCTCATGGCTCATCATCGCCAGAAAGTCGCTTTTGGCCTGATTGGCGGCTTCGGCAGCAACTCTCGCCTGTTCGAGGGCGAGGTTTTGCTCCGCCAGTTTTTGACGTTGTTGGGTTTCCTGTTCTAAGAGTCTGGATTGAGCGATGGCAATGCTCATCTGTAAAGCCAGTTTTTGCAGCAGTTCGATCTCAAAGTCCTCCCAGGGTCGAGGGCCTGAGCAGTGATGAGCAATCAACAGCCCCCACAAATCCTGTTCGAGAAACAGAGGCACGACTAAATTGGCCCTGACCTGAAATTGAGCCAAAAAATCGACATGGCAGGGGCTAAGACCAGCCGCGTTGATATCGGCAAAGGCTGAGATCCGGCCCTGCCGATAGAGTGGGACATAAGATTCGCCAAAACAGAGATCTTTGAGCGTTGTGTTCAGAATCGAAAAGTCATCATGACTGATCGACTCCACAGCAATCCAGCCACTCCAATCCTCAGCAAACTGATAAACGACCACCCGATCAGTTTTCAGAAACTGTCGCACCTCCGCCACGCTCGTGTTTAGAATCTCGTTTAGGTTGAGCGAGGCCCGGATACGCTGGGCGATGGCCCCCAGTAGTTGCTCCTGTTCGGTTTGCCGTTTCAGGGCTTTCTCGGCTCGCTTGCGAGTGGTGATGTCGCGCACGATCACTAGAACTTCAGATTTGCCACTGACTGCAATGCGAACCTCTTCCTCGCAGATCTTCCCCTCGACAACCAACCGCTGTTCATAAACCTGGACCTGGCCGGTGCGTAGGGCTTGTTCCACATAGGACATCCGTTTTTGCGCGATCTCGAGTGGCATCAGCTCGTAGATGCTCCGGCCCAGAGCCGTCTCTTTAGAATTCAGAACCCTGAGATCTACCTCTGGGTTGATGACAAGATCTAGGTAAATACCCTCTCGGGTCATGCGCATTAGGAAGTCAGGGATGGCGCTCAACAGGGCACGATTGGTCGCTTCACTGTTGCGTAAATCTGCTTCAGCTTGCTTGCGCTCAGTGACGTCCTCAAATAGCCAGAGGCGTCCGGACACGTTCTGCATTCGGGTTGGCACACTGGAGAGGCTCAATACGCGTGGCTGGGGCTGGCTGAACTCCCACAACCAGTCGCGGATCTCAGCCTGGGGTTGGGCAAACAATTCAGCCGCCTGGGCGCTGAGCACCGCCTGGTTCTGCGCTTGGGCCCGCAAAGTTGCCATCGCCTGGGCGATGACCTGCGGTTCAACTTTACCCGGTGATAGCCCCAGAGGCAGGGCTGCCGCCGGATTGAGCCAGCCCTGCTCGCCACTTTCATCGACAAATACGACCCCCTGCGGGATCGCCTCCAGAATAGTGCTGAGGCGAACCTGGAGCCGGTCCAGATCGAAAGTCGCGGCTTGGAAGCGCAGCAAGGTTCGTAGCGCCCCCAGCAGCGATTCCAGGCAGCGCTTGAGAGGTTCAGAAAAGCTCACCGGGTGGGACCAGAGCAACAGGATCGCCCCCTGAAAGCTGCCTGGCTCTTCCAAGGGCAGCACCACCAGCGCTCGAGTGCCCAGTGACAGTAGCGTGCGGGCCGCCCCTGGCGCAGCCGCATAGTCGGAGTAGTAGAGGATGCGCCGCTGAACCAGCGCCTCGGCAAACGGAGCAGGAGTGGTCAGAGGATTAGGCAGCGCCTCAGACGGCAAGCACACCAGCACCCTAGCGCTGACTGCATCAAGTTGACGCATGGCAATCGCCGTATCCGCCCCTGTCAGGTCGCGCAGCAGACTGACCGCCTGAGTCAGGGCCTGCTCGGGAGTGGTGTCAAACTGGGTGAGCGTTGCTAGGATCGGCTGCGTCGCCAACGCCCACTCGATGGGAACCAAAAGCCGACGCCCAAAACCTGCCAACGGTACTAAGACCGCTGGCAGCAGAACCGACAGCAGCGGCCAGCTCCCGCCGCTACCTGACCACAGCCCCAATCCCAGCCCAATTAGGGCTGCGGTCAAGACCACCAGGGCTAGCCCCAAACTGGGGAGCTGTTTAGGGAGAGGACAGGGCAGTCCCGGATCGGGGAGCTTCGGCATCAGAGGTAAGGTACTCAGTAATCGCACTCGTGACCGCCTCAGCTGCACTCAAGTGAGGGAGGTGCCCGCGGGCCGCAATCGGCACTAGGCAGGCATGCGGGATGTGTTCGGCCAGATATCGTCCCACCGAGGCTGGGACGGCGATGTCATCACTAGCCTGCAAAATCAGGGTAGGCACGCTCAGGTGGGATAACTCTGCCCGATGATCAGACTGGAAGATCAGCCGAGCCACCGCTTGGCTGATGTCGGGTCGGATGGCGGCGAGCGTTTGGGCAAACTCGGTCGCCAGCTCGGGCCGTTCTGGGTTGCTCATCACAGTCAGCGCAAAGCCGCTACACCAAGCGTAGTAGTTGGCGGCCATTGCGGCATAGAGTGCATCCAGGTCCGCCTGCTCAAAGCCACCCCAGTAACCGGGTGCATTCAGGTACCGAGGCGAGCCGTTGATGAAGACCAGACGGCTGAAGCGTTGGGGTTCCACCAGCGCCGCCAGCAAACCCACCATGCAGCTGACCGAATGGTTGATCAGAATGCACGAGTCTAGCTTTAACTCGGCGCACAGTTCCAGCAGATCGTCCGCGTAACTGTAGAGGCTGCTGTAACGGTTGGGGCTGTAGGCCGAAAAGTCAGAACGGCCCGCTCCAACGTGATCGAATAGGACCACACGATAGTTCGACTCGAACGCCGCAACTTGATGCCGCCAAGCTGTTTGGTCGCTGCCGAAGCCATGGGCAAACAGCAGGGTCTGCTCACCCCTACCGCGTAGGGTGACACGGTTGCGCTGGATGATGCTGGCGGGCATTGACCTGAATCGCTCCTTTGGTGGCTGTGGGCATGGAGCCTTGCTCTACTTCTCTCAAGCTCAGAGTGGTCTATCAGCCGGAAATCGCTTGGCTCTGCCTTCCAAAATGACCCAGCAACCTCTGCAATGTCATCACCCATCCCAACCACTAGGTCAAAACGACCTTTGCCGCTTGCCGTTGGCATATGGCGTCAAACGGTGGTGGCAGACTCGGGATTGGCCTCCTTCGGTTTGCGTTCGAAGGTCTGAATATTCGGCTGCTCTAGGATAAAGCCTTGGGGCGTGGCCGCGCCCATCTGCCCGGCAATCGCCGCTACCCACTCGGGGTAGCTTGCCTGGGCTTCTTCCAGCTTCCGAAACGCCTTGGGCTTCACTTTGATCCTGACTTCTTTACCCCCGACCTCAACGGTGAATTCCTTCCAACCGTTCTCGACGGTCTGGGCATCGCTGGGGAACTGATTGATCTTGATGATGATCTCCATCTTGCCGGGAACAGACATCATACACTCCTGGAATTAAGGCACTGAACCCTCTATAGTACGTGCAATCAGCTTACCTGGAACTGTTGCTGGCTCTGGTTCTTAAGCGGTTGGTGGCTGAGCGGGAGCAACCCGAAGTCGGCATCGACAAAATCTGTCCTTGGACAGAGGCGACACTCCTCCTAGGTTCAGTGGCACAAGCCTAAGACTTTATGTTTTCTTAAAAGAAAGCAATCTCTCTTAAAAGTTCCTCATGGTATGAGATCGAGTTCTAATGAAAAAGTCTGTCGTTGCTATGGAATACCTATCCTCAAAACCTGAGAACTCGCAAGCCGAACTCAGGCTCCGTGAGGAGTCTCTGACCAGCCTCTCCTACCAGCTGCGCACGTCATTGACCGCCATCCTGGGCTGGGCTCAGTTGTTGCAGACTCAGAAGCTGGATGACGTAACCACTGCCCTTGCGCTAGAGACGATCGAACGCAACGCACGCGTCCAGGCGCAACTACTCGAAGACCAGCTTGAGCCGCTAGCCAACCGCTGAGTGTTCTGCGCCCCGAGGAGGACTAACGTCCCTGTGGTGGCGTGGTTTGAGCCGGGTCAGTGGCGGTGGCGGTGATTCCAGGAATGGGGATGAACTTCACCGATGGCACCGGCAGGCCCAGCCGCCAGATGGTCAAAGCCAAAGCGGCACAAGTCGCTGGGATACCCAGCCATAGCCAGGCCAGACCTTGGCAGGCGGCAACGGCTGTTTTGGAGACCAGCAGGCTGGCCTGGTCGGGGAACTGTTCAAACAGGAACTCTAGATAGCTGGTGCTGCCGCTCCAGAATAGCTCGATCGGCTGCCAGAGGGGAGTTGTAGGCAGTAGGGGCAGCAGGGATCGTCCGGTCAGCGACCGGTGTGAACTTAGCCAGAGACAGTACTGTGAGCCCTCCTGGGTTTGGCGGAAGGCTAGGTGTAGCTGATAATCGGGCCAGCGCCGTTCGGCTTCCGCTCGCCAGCGGGCCATCTGGGCGGGGGTCGGGGTGTGCTCGGGGGCAAGCATGGAGGATACCTCCGCTCTGAATGGCAGGTCTGAGGGACGGAGCGTCTGCGGGACCTAAGCTCTATTTTGACGCCTTTCTGGCAACCCAGGAGCCTGCGCCAGCGTCTCTGACGGGTGAACCAGTCTCTGCGACTCGCCACTGAGTTCCCGAGGCTCAGGCGTGAGTCTTTGAACTCCGTCCGTGAGTTCCTGCGCCTCGTCGTTGGGTGCCAAAGACTCGTGCGCGAGGTTCTGAGCCTTGACTGGCACAAGTCAGGCAAAGCTCAGTCAGTAGGCTCAGGCGTGAACTCAGATATTTGCTCAGTCTGATCGAACGGTCGAGGCTCGACAGGACTGAGCCACCCCCAACCCACTCATCAGCGGAGGATCTGAACTGAAAAGTCTCTCAACGCGACAAAAAAAAGTTCTGACCATTGCCTTGTGGGCGGGCGAGGCCCCGGATCTTAAACAGACGCCCTGGGCGCGCCGGATCAAAACACTCTTGCTGCGAGCCTTTGTGATTTATCAGCGTCGCGAGCAATTTAGCCCAGAGGTTTTTGAACGACACCGCTGTGATCTGAAACGTCGATGGCAACAGTGTGTTTTTCTGATGCTGAATGAGCGACATAGCAGATGGGGAAAGCGCCAGTACACGCTAATTCCCTACTACTGGTTTGCCTTAATTGCCAGCGAAGCTCCCCTTGACCTAACCTCTCAGCTGAGGCCGAAAGTGAAGCGGGAGGTGAGGGGTTTGCCGCAGCGGTCTCGCTACGCCCAAGCCTGGATCTCAGCCGTGAGATTGGGGTTGGCAGTTTGTACTCAGAATTCCAAGATCGTCCGGCTCAAGGCAAGGCTGGGCAACATCAGCCTCCTGCCCATCCAAGTGGGTGGGCAGCCTGTGCGAGCCCGTGGCGTTTGGCTCAGCTACCATGACCTTTACCACTTGGAGGTCGCGCAGCTGGAGAGAATTCGCATTGGCCAAGACTGGGTGAGTGGCATTCATGGGATCAATCGCCGCGTCTTTCATGCCTCCCCGATTGTCGAGGAGTACGACAGTTTTCGCGATGAAGCTCGGGTCGCCCTGCACGAAGCGCTGACCCGGCCCTCGGCCTTTAGTGTGCTCAAGGCTAGCTGCTGGCTGCTCTTGCTGCTCTTGGAAGGCATTAACCCACTAGCAGTGGGACTTCGCCATTGCCAAAGTCTGAAAAAAAAGCAGCAAGAGTTTTGGCGATGGGACCTTGCTGCTGATTCAGCCTGTTTTGTCATACTTCCGGAGCGGACAGAGTTGCTTGAGAAGGGTGAGCATGTTCCTAACCAAGCTGACTGCACCTGAAGACTGGAACCTCCGCAGGTTGCTGAGCGTCCCTGAGGCTTCTGGCGGCAATGTTGTCGCCAGCAGACAAGCATGCTAAAGCCCGCTGCCCGGAATTGACGGACCTAGCAGCGGGCAACTCACACCGTAGGAGTCAAAATCTATGATCGCATCTAACACTCGGCGCTGGTTGGCGCTGCTGAGCCTTTGCGCCAGTTTAGTCCCCTGGCCAGTCTGGGCGGAAGCCAATTATTGGCGGACTCGTAATATTGGCCTCGGCAGTGTGGCCACAGACGCGCAAGCCTACAACAACGCTTGTCAACGCGATATCCAAGCGGGTCGCGGCAGCCGATGCCGCACCATTAACCTCACCAGTGGCGCTCTGGTGCAGTACGTGATTCAGGGCTCTGCTTATCGCCAAGCGGGCTTACAAATTGGTGACGTGATTGTTGCCTTTAATGATCAGGAAGTGACCAGCGGTGAGCAGCTCAGCGAACTGATTAACCGAACTCCTATGCAGACACCGCTGAGGTTTGAGGTCGTGCGTGCGGAACAACGATTGAACATCACGGTGGCTTCTGGGTCTGCAACCTCGGCGGCGCAGCCCTAACTGAGGCTGTGAGAAATGGCTCTGAGCTGGGTAAGGCGTAGGGGGCAGAGAGCCTGGACTTGGGGGGCGTTTGCCCCCCAAACCCCCCACTGGGGGACGAAGCGCCTCCCCCAGACCCCCTGCGCAAGGGGGCGGTTGCACAGGGGACAGGGGGTCTGGGGCGATTGGGTGGTGGGCGTCGGGGGGAGAGCGTTGGGGGTGTTCTCTAGGGGTTTTGGACTGTGCAATGGGATTTAGGTGGGGGCTTTGAAGGGCTCAATCAGGCTCTCTAGGGCTGTTTGTAGCTCTTGGGTGAGTTGGGTGACGGCCTGTTTGGTGGCGCGACGGTCTGTCTGGGTGGCGTTGAGCCGTTGGCTGACCGAGATCGGCTCGCCGATTGTGAGCCAAACCCGACGTGGCCCCAGCGAGGGACGCGGCTGTCCGTCGCCTTTGATTTTGGCCAGCATGTCCCACAGCAGCAGCGCGGTCTCCGCGACGCGCTCGGCGGTGGGGTTTTCGAGTACGTAGCTGCCGGTTACGGCCACGAAGCTTTCTACTAGGCGCATGTGCCCCATGCGCAGGGCGGACTCCTCGGCCACCCGGTCGGCCAGGCCTCGGCTCAGGGGGGAGAGGCGCTCTGGGTCTTTGAGGTCTTCGCGGTAGATGCGGTCCCAGCCAGCCTGTTCTAAGCGGCGACAGCGGTCGATCAGGCTGCCTTTGGGCTGCAGGTCAAAGTATTGCTCCGCGACGCGCAGGGCGGTGTCCAGCAGCGCATCTAGGCGTTGTTTGAACTGCGCGTCGCTGAGCGGGCCAGCCGGGGCGGGCTCGCTCAGCGGTTGATGGTAGAAGCGGTGGTAGAACTCCTCCATCGTGTGCAGCAGGTGTTCGCCTAAGCGCAGCAGACGGGTGCGGTGGTTGGCCTCAACAGTCTGGCTGGGCGGCTGGGGGGTGCTCAAGCCGCAGTCGGCTTCCAACCCGCTCAGGAGCCGGTCAATCGCGGCCCAAGGGGGGGTGAGGTAGGTGTATTGAATGCCCAGGGGCACCAGCAGCACCTGGGCTGGGTTCGCCGCTTCTGCGAGATCTTGCGCACACCAGACGCCCAGCTGGGCCACGCCGGGCTCCAGGGGGCTGACAATTTCGTTGTGGCCGTTGGTGGCCCCTTCGGGGGCAGCGGCCAGCGGGAAGCGGCCCTGAACCAGCAACTGGCGCGCGGAGCGCAGACCTGCGCGGTCTACCTTGCCTCGATGGATGGAGGTGCCTCCTAGGCGCGGGTAGAGCCAGGCAACCAGCGGCCCCGCCCACAGCGGCACGCCCCGGTCATAGAGAAAGTGAGCGTGAACCGGCGAGGGTAGTGAGATGCCGAGGCGACGCGCCGCTTGCGGCAGTTGGACGTTTAGCAGGTGGAGCAGGCTGACGGCGTCATCCGCGCTGGAGTGGCGAAAGGCGAGCAGGAAGCGGACTTTGCCTGCCGCGAAGTCTTGGTAGAGATGCACTAGCCGGTCTAGGTGGCGGGTTTGCACGTCGGCAATTTCGGTGCGCAGCCGCAGCCAGCCCGGTAGCAACAGCTGGGTCAGCCGCCAGACCCAGGGGTTGAAGACGGGGGGCAGAAAGGGCAGCGGCGGTTGGGCGTGGAGAGGCGAATAGGGCATCGGTGTTCCTGCCGGCAGCGGTGCAGTAGACATACTCTAGCCCTCTCTTCTGCCCGCTTTCGAGCTTGGAGCAATCCCCCCCAAGCTTGGGACCCTAGCTTCCAAGTCTTGGGCTCGCAGTCCCGAGCCCAGAGCCTCAGCCGTTGAGTCTTGGGCTCGGAGTCCCGAGTGTTTGGCTCGGAGTCCCGAGCCTAGAGCCTCAGCTGTCGAGTCTTGGGCTCGAAGTCCCGAGTATTTTGCTCGAAGTCCCGAGCCCAGAGCCTCACCTTTCGAGCCCAGAGGCGCACGGGTCGGGTTATCGCACCAGTTGTTTGGCCATCGTGGCTCGCAGCGCGGCCAGGTTTTTGCGGCAGCGCACCGCACTGGGATGCTGGGCTCCCAGGCAGCGCTCATAGATGCCCAGGGCGCGTTGCCAGAGGGGTTCGGCCTCGGCGTAGCGTTTTTGGCTGCGGTAGAGCGCTGCCAGATGTTCCAGGCTTTGCGCCAGCTCGGGGTGGTCTGGTCCCAGTAGGCGCTGCCGCAGGTCTAGGGCTTGCCGCAGCAGCAATTCTGCGCCGGAGTAGTGTCTCTGGACTGCCTGCAGCAGGGCCAGATTGTGCAGACTGCGTGCCACTGCCGGGTGGTCTTGGCCCAGTAACCGCTGATAGAGTTCCAGTGCCTGCACCTGTAGAGACTCGGCCTTGGCAGCGCGTCGCTGCAGGCGGTAGAGTTCCGCCAGGCTGCTCAAGCTCGACGCGACATCTAGATGAGCCTCGCCCAATAAGCGCCGTCTGAGCGCCAAGGTCTGCACATAGAGCGGTTCGGCCTGCCGATAGCGGCCCTGGGCCTGATAGAGTTCGGCCAAATTGTTCAGACAAGTGGCCACCTCCGGATGCTCATCCCCCAGCAGGCGTCGGTGAACTTGCAGGGAGCGCAGGCACAGGGGTTCGGCCTGCCGATAGCGGCCTTGGGCATAGTAGAGCCCGGCCAAATTGTTCAGGGCGGTGGCTACATCGAGATCGTCCTGGCCCAAAAATTTTTGCCGCAGCTCCAGGGCTTGGATGAACAAGGGCTCCGCCTGGGTGTAGTGGCCCCGCGTCCGGTAGAGTTCGGCGAGGTTGCTCTGCGCTGTGGCCAGATCCAGGGGGTTGGTGTTGGGCCAGCATTTGTGGATGTCTAAGGCGCGAACATACAGCGGTTCAGCTTCGGCATAGCGGCCCTGGCCGTAGTAGAGCAGCGCCAAATTGTTCAGGCTTTGGGCCACTTCCGGACGCTCTGGGCCAAACAGGCGTTGTCTGAGTTCGAGGGCTTGGCCAAATAGGGGTTCGGCTTCGGGGTAGCGGCCTTGGGCATAGTAAAGCGCCGCCAAATTATTCAGACTTTGGGCCACTTCCGGATGCTCGTTACCAAACAACTGTTGCCAGTGGGCTAGTGCCTGCCGATAGAGCGGCTCGGCTTCGGGGTAACGGCCTTGAGCATAGTAAGCCGCCGCCAAATTATTCAGACTTTGCGCTAACTTTTGCAGACTTTGAACGAGCGCGGGAGGGGGATTGCCGAGCATGGAAACCGTTGAGCCTGGTAGCTGCTCTCCTTGAGCACATTGCGCCCAGTATTACCTCGATTGTTTCTAATGCGCTACTCGATGTCCAAGCCCTGTTGATCGCATTGAGCGCAAACCTAATCCAATAGTCGGGCCAGCCCATAGGCCGCCCGTAATCCCCACAGACGCAGAGCCGGGACGGGAAATTTCCGCAAGGGCTGTCTGAACACCGCGCACAAATTGCCGACTGTCTCCTGACCCGCAACCAGACGCGCCACGGCCCGCCCACTCCAGGTGCCCGTCGCCACGCCATTGCCGTGATAAGCCAGCGCGTAAAACAGGCTTGGGTCGTCTGTGAATTGACCCACATGAGGGGTCAGTGCCGCAGAAACACAGGCCAACCCAGTCCAAAAATGCGTGGTTTCTACCTGCTGCCAAGCGGGAAACATCTCGCCCAGACGGCGAGTCAGCCAGCGCCGACGTTGCTGTCGCTCCGCCGCATTGCCCCACGTGCCACCCCGCCCGCCAAACAAAAACCGCCCGTCTTGCAACAAGCGGTAATAGAACAGCAAGGTGCGCGTGTCATAGACCGGCGTTGGCGTGCGCCAGCCCTGCGCTGCCAGCTCCTCAGGCGTCAGCGGCCGCGTGGTGAGAATGTTGGACAAAACCGGCAGCAGGCGACCCTTCACCGACCGATGTAGCCGGTCCTCGGTGTAGCCATTGGTGGCCAGAATCACCTGGTTGGCCCGCAGTGTGCCGCCTGGCGTCCGCAGCACTTGCACACGCCCCTCTTGCTGCCAGGCTTCAACTGGGCTCTGGGCATGAATCACCGCCCCCCGCGCCGCTGCTGCTCGTGCCAGCCCTCGCGTGTATTGCATCGGGTTCAGGCCAAAGCCCACTGCGACGTGCAGCGCCCCGTGCGCCTCCGGGCTGCGGAACGCCAACTCCGCCAGCTTTTGAGGCGACCAGAGCTGACAGGGATAGTCCGCCACCTCCCTAAAAAACTCATACTCGGCCTCCAGCTCCTGCCAGCGGGCCGGACGGTGGGCGACCTGAATCTGCCCCTCACCCTGCGCCTCCAGCTCAATCGCTTCCTCGGCGGCGAGTTGTTGCACCAGCTCAGTGGCCTGGCGCTGCTCGCGGTAATAGCGACGGGTCTGCTCGCGACCGAACCGCTTCACCAGTGTGCCATTGGCCAAGCTGGTTGCCCCGACACAGCAGAACCCTCCATTGCGTCCCGACGCCCCCCACGCCGGCGTACCCGCCTCCAACACCCGCGTCTGAATCTGATGGTCACGGGCGAGATACAGAGCCGCCGTCAGCCCCGTGATGCCGCCGCCGATGATCGCAACCTCGCAGCTCTGCTCCTGAGCCAGAGCGGGATAATTGGCCGTTTCGGGGCCAACCGTTGTCTCCCAGTAGCTGCCAATTGGGTGGGAGCGATCGTAAGCAGCAGCGTCGTAGAGAAGGGGCATAGTCTCAGATGTGCACTTGGGTCAGTTTCTTGATCATGAACTGCCCGGTTCCATAGCTTCCTATAACTTATAGGCATCGTTAGCGTTTGAATGGCTCGATAGAGTGATGTTGTCCAAAGGGATACATGAATACCTCGCAACTCAAAGGATGAAGCAATGGACGTTCTAACGACAGCTTCTGCCACGTTTGCAATTGCTCAGCCCCCTCAAGGCAACTTCCCCGGTCTCGCACCTCAGAATCCCGGTCTGCGCCCTCACTTTTTACCCGGCGCATCCCCTCAAGCTCCTGTTATTTCTCATGTGGTCACTCCAGTAGACTGGATTCCCTTCTTGGGTGGCTTCACCGCAGGGCTGTTGCTCAGCGGAGCGGCTATTGCCATTGCTAAAGCCTATGCACTGACCCAGAAGCCCTCGCCCAGGGCTACGCTCACCACTCGGTCTCAAGCCTAGACTGTTTACCCGATCTCTGATGACCGCAGGCTGCAGCCTGCGGTCATTTTGATGGCAAGTGCTTTCGCCCCGATGCGCGAATCTCCAACCTGTATTCAATGTACTTGCTTCTACCCACTGCCTGTGTCAAACTCCGCTTCAATGCCTGATAATACGGTATCTTGATCGAATTTAAGGTATTTTATTGCCTAAGGGCTTGGCGCTAGGTGAAGTTATGGTGGGTAATCGGTCAATGATTGCGAGCTATCGAGGGCAGCGCGGCACACTGATTCGCGGCCTAATGCTGTTTGTGGTTTCTGTCTTGCTGACGCTGTCTACCGTCTTGGTGGGGTGCAGGGGGCCGGCCAGCCAGGGACAAGTTCCCGCACAGCCGACTGGAACCAAAGTTGTTCGCATCGGCTATCAAAAATCCAACATTTTGGTGAAGTCACAGGGTGTTCTGGAGAAGCGCTTGCAGCCGCAGGGAATCTCGGTTGAGTGGAAGGAATTTCCGTCTGGGCCGCCGCTGTTGGAAGCGCTCAATGTGGGCAGTATCGACCTTGGACCTACGGGCGAGTCGCCCCCGATCTTTGCCCAAGCGGCGGGCACTGATCTGGTATACGCCGCAGCGGTGGAACCCAGCCCTAATGGACAAGCCGTCCTGGTTCCCAAGGATTCGCCGATCAAAACCGTGGCCGAGCTGAAGGGTAAGAAAGTTGCCTTCGTGAAAGGTTCAAGCGCCAACTATCTGATCGTGGAGGCCTTGGAAAGTGCAGGGTTGAAGTTCAGCGATATTCAACCCGCTCTGCTCAGCCCGGCGGATGCGCGTGCAGCTTTTACCAAGGGCAGTATCGATGCCTGGGTGATTTGGGATCCCTTCTTCGCCGCCGCCGAAGCGGAAGGCAACGCCCGTGTCCTGCTCACTGGGATAACCAAATCGGGGGGCTTCTATCTCGCTTCGCGTACTTTCGTGAATCAGAACCTGGAGCTGCTCAAGGAGATTCTGGAGGAGGTCGACAAAGTCGGTGAGTGGGGAGATCGCAATCCCAAAGAAGTTGCGAAAATTCTCGCGCCAGGCTTGGGCATTGATCTACCAGTCGTGGAGAAAATGGCCGAGCGGCGGCGCAACCGACTGAAGCCAATCGATGCTGCTCTGATCGCGCAGCAACAGAAGGTTGCAGACACCTACTTTGAGCTGGAGCTGATTCCCAAGAAAATTGATATCCGACAAGCCGCACTCACACCTGAGCAGTACGCCAAGCTAGCAGTTAACTAGGTAGGCTTTCCCTTGGAGGCATAAGCATGTTCCGGCAAGGGTCCCAGGAACTACGGCGACCCCTTTAGGATCCTTGCCGACAACTGCGGAGCTTCGTCCAACACGTGGCGGCATTCGTCCCACCTGCGTGCACCGTCTGTCCCAGGTAGCGCAAGATGTGTCCCACCTGCGTGCACTGCCTGTCCCATCTGTGTGCAGAGACGCTCCCAGGTGTCGCAAGATGTGTCCCATCTGCGTGCACCACTGATCCCATCTGCGTGCAGCAACCGTCCCACTGCTGGCGGCAACCGTCCCACCGCTGCGCACAGACGTCCCATCGCGCTACGGAAGCGTTCCAGGTCTGTGGCGTCTGGGCCTTCAGGCAAGCGATGCTTTGCACTCTAGAGCGCAGAGGTGGCTATCTGGTGTCAAATTTGTGTGGGTTCAATTTCAAGCCTGATCGAGATCCCGCCCCCCCATGAACATTCGCGGCGAGACCGCCTCCGACTACCCAGCGATTGCACAGGTCAACCGGTTGGCCTTTGGACGAGACAACGAAGCTCAGCTCGTGGCCCGCCTGCGCCAGTCTGAGCAGTTCGTGCCCCAGCTGTCGCTAGTTGCCGAACTGGACACAGGGCTGGTCGGGCACATCTTGTTCACCTCCGTCGAGCTAGTCGGCGAACAAAGGTTATCGGTGCTGGCCCTGGCTCCCGTGGCGGTGCGCCCCGAATTTCAAGGTCAGGGGGTGGGCAGTGCCTTGGTCCGGGCCGGTTTGGCGGTGGCAGAAGCCCGGGCAGAGGCGCTGGTCATCGTCTTGGGCCATCCTCAGTTTTACGCTCGCTTTGGCTTTGAACCGTCTGTGCGCTATGGCATTCAGTCGCCCTTTCCAGTGCCTGAGGCTGTGTTCAGGGTCAAGCCGCTCAGCGGTTACCAGCCGTGGTACCAAGGACGAGTCAGCTACCCAGCCGCATTTAACGAGGTGTAGACGGCGCTGAATTGGCAATACTGACACACACTGCCAGGCAATTTGGGTCAAGATAGGCTAGGCAAGCTCGATTTTGCGCCTGCTGCCCTACATCTGGGGCTTGGAGAACCACCCGTGATCGTGCAGTTTCACATCCAGCCCGACAGCGAGATCCCAGCCTCGACCCAACTGTTTAACCAGATCTCGTTCGCGATCGCGTCGCGGCAGTATTCGCCCGGCCATCAGCTGCCTAGCACTCGCGCCCTGGCGATGCAGACCGGCCTGCACCGCAACACAATCAGTAAGGTCTACCACCAGCTGGAGGAACAGGGGCTGGTGGAGGCTCGCGCGGGCTCCGGCATCTACGTGCGCGGTCAGGAGCGCGGTCCCGGCCCCACCACCTCTGCCGGACGCCCCCTGGCCGAGAACTCCGCCGTCTACAAGGTGGTGCAGGAGAGCCTGGACCGGCTGCTCCAAGAGGGCTGCAATCTCAATCAGGCCCGCGAGCTGTTCCTAGCCGAAATCGACTGGCGCTTGCGCTGCAGCGCTCAAGTGCTGGTGTGCGCCCCAACCGGCGATTTGGGCGTGGGAGAACTCATGGCCCAAGAACTCCAGCAATCGCTGGATCTGCCGATCCAATTGGTGCCACTCGAAGAACTAACCCAGGTGCTCCAGCAGAAAACCCGCGCTGGCACGATCGTGACCAGCCGCTATTTCCTGGCCCCCGTACAGCAGATCGCCAGCCCCTACGCCGTGCGCGTGTTCGCTGTCGACATCCACGATTACCTCGACGAGCTGCAGCGGATTCGCTCCCTACCCGCCAACAGCTACTTGGGGATCATCAGCATCAGCAGCGGCATCCTGCGCGTCGCTGAGGTGATCCTGCACAGCCTGCGCGGCGACGATCTGCTGGTGGTGACCACCGACTTCAGCGACACCCACAAGTTACGCGCCATCGCCCGCAGCGCCGACCTGATCATCAGTGACCAAGCCAGCTTTGAAGCAGTCAAAGCAGCGGTGGCCGCCGCACGACCCGATCGGATTCGCCCCCCCGAATTCCTGTGCGCCAAAAACTACATCGACGAGCGCTCAATTCAACTGCTCAAGCGAGAATTGGGGTTTTAAGCAACTGGCGGTAGCGGCGCGATCACCACCCGGTCACGTCCCTCCGCCTTGGCCTGATAGAGCGCGGCATCGGCCGCTTGAATCACCGCTTCGTTGGTCAGACCATGCTCTGGAGAGCTGGCCACCCCCAAGGAGAGCGTGATCACCCCCAGCACCTGGTGATGTCTCACCTGCAACTGTTTGACGCCCTCGCGCAGTTGTTCGGCTCGCTTGTACGCGGCTTCCAGACTGGCATCCGGCAGAATCAGCGTCAATTCTTCGCCGCCATAGCGACAGGCGATATCCGAAACGCGGGTCTGTTTGCGCAAGAACAGGCCCAATTCCCGCAGCACTTCATCACCCGCATCATGACCGAAGGTGTCGTTAAAGCGCTTAAAATGATCGACATCCAACATGATGATTCCCAGCGATTGCTGCTTACGTTGGGCGCGGTGGATTTCTCGCTCTAGAGATTCTTCCATATAGCGTCGATTGAATAAACCGGTCAGCGGGTCGCGGACACTTTGATATTGCAAGGTTTCATGTAGTTTTAAATTTGCCAAAGCCAGGGCAATTTGCTCGGCAACCGTCACAGCCAGTTGCTGCTGAGCTGAGCTGAGTGGACCAGGGTTTTGGGAATTGAAGTAGAGCAGTCCTAGCGCTTCGCCACGAGCCATCATCGGCACACAGATCGAGGCTACAGGCTGGGGATTGTGAAGGTGTGAACAGCACAAGCCGCTGTGAGCATCTGTAACCAGATGGGCACGTCCCCGACGTAATGCCCAGCACTCGTTCGGGGTAAACACCTTTTGGCTGGCCATCGGGCCTCCCCAAATCGCAACCGCTTCGACCAATTTTTGGGAAGCACTAATCGTGAAAATGCCCCCTGACAGATTGGGAAATAGCGGCTGAACCAAGCGAGGGAGCGCGCTGTAGGCCTCTTCAATGGTCAGGCAAGCCTGAAGGACATCGCTCATTTCGCCGAGCAGGCTGATCTCGCGATTGTGCTGTTCCAGTTCGCTCACCCAGTTTTGGAGTTTTGTGTTGGCCTGTTGCAAGGCGTCGCGAGCCAATTTACGCTCGGTGATGTCCCGTGTCACGCTGGAGAAGCCGCGCAATCGCCCGTGCGCATCCCATAATGCAGTGAGGACTACCGTGGCCCAAAAACGGGAGCCGTCCTTGCGCACTCGCCAGCCTTCTTCTTCAAATTGTCCTGTTGCGGCGGCAATTTTCAGCTCTTGCTCTGGCTTGCCAGCTTGAATGTCTTGGGGGGGATGGAACCGAGAGAAATGCTGGCCCAGGATTTCTTCTGAGCGATACCCTTCAATCCGTTCTGCGCCTGTGTTCCAGCTGGTGATATGACCACTGGCATCCAGCATGAGGATGGCGTAGTCTTTCACACCTTCCACCAGTAATCGAAAACGCTCTTCGCTCTCGTTCAGTTCCGCTTCAACGCGCTTGCGTTGGATGGCCGAGCCCAATTGCGTTGCAACGGTAGAAACCAACTGGACCAAGCGTTTGTTCTCGGGTCGCGATTTAAGCATAAAGAAAACTAGCACTGCCAACACCTGAGTATTGGCAATGATCGGTGTGCTCAGCCCTGCTTTAAGCCCTGCCTGTCGAGCTGCCTCAACCCGAACGAACATTGTATCTGGCATTAGCGAAACGTCCTGGATCCATTCGGAACGCTTCGAGGCCCAGACCCGGCCCGGTAGCCCGTCGCCGAGGGCAAAGGTGTAGTGTTCACTCAAGCGGTGAAATTGCGCTAGGGCGTGGCTAACCGCACTGTTCTGCTCGGGGCGGTCATACCAGGTTTGCCTGCAGTTGAGAACCGCTCTGTCTGCACAGGGGATCCAGGCTTCACCATAGCTCCAGCCGGTCGCTTCACAGACATGAGCCAGCGCGATTTTCAGTGCAGCATCAAAATCTTTGGCCTCGCTGATTGCCTGAATCGTGGTTTGCAAAAGCTGGGTTTCTTCTTCGACCCATTTGCGCTCAGTTATGTCTGTGCCCGTGCTGATTACATACGCAACCACCCCAGTTGCGTTGAGCAAAATGGTGCTGGACCAATCAATGAAATGGCGCTGCCCATCTGTTGCGATCAGAATGCTCTCAAGCCGAGTGGGAATCCGAGTGTTCAGGAGCTCTTCAAAGTCGGTCTGCACTTGTGTCGCGTTTTCTGGAAGGGCAAAAACATCCCAGAAATATCGCTCCCGCATGTCCTCAAACGTGCCGTGGATCGTCTGCTCGCAAGCTTGATTGGACCGGACGATTTTTCCCTGAGAATTGAGCACAACCACTAGGGAGCCCACTGTGTCTAAGACGGCGCTGATAAAATCTCGTTCCTGCTCCAAGATCGCCTCGGCTTGCTGCCGATCTTCGACCTCACGACAGATTAGATAATAGACCAGTGCAATCACTAAGAAACTAAGCAAAATGGCGAGCCCAAAGGCTGGAATCACTTTCTTGGCACTCGCTTTTGCCTTCTGACTCTGCTGCTGAAATTGGCTCAATCGCTTTTGTTGATGGTCCTGAATTGTGTAGGCAAGCTGGCGGATATCATTCATGAGCCGCTTGCTATGATTACTGCCGATTAACCGTATCTCAGCCTCTGGTTCTCCATAATCACTCAGCCGATTTGTATCCCCAATGATGGCAAGGTTACGACGAATTAGCGATTGAACGGTGGCGATTTTTTGGCTTTGAGTGGGTTCGGATGCGAGCAATTTCTGAAGGTCTTTAATCTTTCGCTCAAGGTCTTCGAGAGCATCTTGATAGGGTTTCAAATAGCTTTTTTCCCCGGTAATGAAGTAGCCGCGCCGACTGGTTTCCACATCCTTGAGATCAGAGATTACTTGCTCAATGATCTGCAGCGTTTGGCGGGTACGTTCGGTTTGCCCCGAGGTCTCAATGAGTCGAAAAGTGCTGCGGTACGAGATTGTGCCAATCACTACCAACAGTGCAGAGGCTAGACCAAAGAGCCCTGCAATTTTCTGAAACAGTTGCCGATGTTCGGTGTGGGAGGAAGGAAGCGCAAGAATTTTGAACGACTGAAATGCACTTAACCTGATGACTTCCGGTTGAGACGGTCGAGCTTGCCCCATAAGATTCACAATTTTGAACGAACTCCGGTGATGGTGGCTTGAGCGGTTGTCGACTCAACGGCTTACCTATGGGGGGAGCGGTCAATCTGCCATGCAGAGTGCCCTGAGGGTTGGCTAAAGTATCGGGCGTCTGTTGCCTGCGGTAGGCTAGATCCCGCAGGAGCTAGGAGCAACGCATGGTTAGCAGCGCCTTTAAGACCGACAAATCGGAAGAGATCTTTAATGCCGCCCTTCATCTGATGCCGGGTGGGGTCAGTTCCCCTGTCCGGGCGTTTAAGTCAGTGGGAGGGCAGCCGATCGTGTTCGACCATGTCAAAGGTGCATACGTCTGGGATGTGGATGGCAACCAATACATCGACTACGTGGGCACGTGGGGACCTGCGATTGTTGGCCACGCCCATCCGGAGGTGCTCGAAGCCCTACACCAGGCTTTGGACAAGGGCACCAGCTTCGGCGCGCCCTGCCTGCAGGAGAATATCCTGGCGCAATGGGTGATCGAGGCGGTGCCCAGCATCGAGATGGTGCGCTTTGTGAATTCGGGCACCGAAGCTTGCATGTCGGTGCTGCGCTTGATGCGGGCGTTCACCGGGCGCGACAAGATCATCAAGTTCGCAGGCTGCTACCACGGTCACGCCGATATGTTTTTGGTGCAAGCGGGGTCCGGCGTGGCGACCCTGGGGCTACCCGACTCGCCGGGGGTGCCCAAGACGACCACGACCAACACGCTCACTGCTCCCTTCAACGACTTAGAGGCGGTGAAAGCGCTGTTTGCTGCCCACCCCGACCAGATCGCAGGCGTGATCCTGGAGCCGGTGGTCGGCAACGCCGGGTTCATTACGCCTGAGCCGGGCTTTTTGGCGGGCTTGCGCGAGCTCAGCCGCGAACAGGGGGCGCTGTTGGTCTTTGACGAAGTGATGACTGGCTTCCGGCTGGCCTATGGCGGCGCGCAGGAGCGCTTCGGCATCACCCCCGACCTTACCACCCTGGGCAAGATCATCGGCGGCGGTCTGCCGGTGGGCGCTTATGGCGGACGGCGCGAGATTATGGAGATGGTCGCTCCGGCTGGCCCCATGTACCAGGCGGGCACCCTGTCGGGTAACCCGTTGGCGATGACCGCTGGCATCAAGACCCTGGAACTTCTCAAGCGTCCCGGCACCTATGAACAGCTGGAGCAAATCACGCAAAAGCTGAGTGATGGGCTGATCCAGGTCGCGCACGCAACCGGCCACGCCGCCTGTGGTGGCTACCTCGGCGGCATGTTCGGCCTGTTCTTTGCCCAGGGACCAGTGCATAACTACGAAGACGCCAAGCACAGCGACCTCGACAAGTTCAAGCACTTTCATCGCGGCATGTTGGAGCAGGGTATCTATCTGGCCCCGTCCCAGTTCGAGGCCGGATTCACCTCCCTGGCCCACAGCGATGCTGATATCGAGCGGACGCTGGCGGCAGCTAAAACGGTGCTGGCGAGCTTGTGAGTCTGGCTGAGTTTAAACGTCGCCTATCAACGTGCAATGTCATGAAGTTTATGCGTCTCTGTTTAGTTGGTTTGGGATTGTTGTTCGGGATTGTGCTCAGCCTCGCGCCTCCCAGTTTGGCTGCGCAGTTGCGGGCCAGAGCGCAGATTAGTGGCCCAGAGATCACCGGCAGGTTGGACCTGCGGCAGGACGGGGACAGTCTGGTTCGCGTCCGTGTGCAGCTGCAAGGTGCGCCAGGGGTGCTCACGCCTGGCTTGCACGGGGTGCACATTCACGAAACAGCCTCTTGCGAGCCCAGTGGCCAGACTGCCTTTGGCGGCGCTAAGGGACACTTTGACCCCGGGCCATTTGGCTCATCGACGCCGGTCGAGGCGAATCATCCCTTTCACCTAGGCGATCTGCCCAATATCGAGATCGACGAGCGGGGGCGAGGTGAACTGGAGACCGTCACCAGTCGCTTTGCCCTGACGGCAGGGCCGCTGAGCCTGTTCGACCGTGACGACAGCGCGGTGATCATTCATCGGCAGACCGATCAACTCAAGGCCGAGGGCACAGCGGCAGAGGCGGGCGGCGCACGTCTGGCCTGCGGCCTGATCGAGCGGCTGCCGACGCCGCGACCCACGCCGCGTCTGTTGCAATGAACCGATGACCGATCCGGCTCGGAGTTGCCGGAACCCGGTGCCTGGAGATCATGCGTCGCTGACTTCGAGTTTCAGCGCGTCTTGCTCGGCCTGGGCGAGGGTGTCCAGCGCCAGGAGCAGTTCTTCCTCGCGCTGGGCGAATTCTTCCTCGCCCAGGTCACCGAGGTCGAAGCGGATTTGCAGGGCGGTGAGTTCCTTCTGGAGGTTGACTTTCTGGTCGAGCTGGCCTTCGGCTCGCTCTTGAATTTGCTCGGCGAGCCACAATAGGCCGTCGGCGGGCCAGGTCAACAGTTGCCAAACCATCGGGTTGCCTCCTCGTGCTCAGGGCTTGGGGCCAGGCAGCCCTCTGGTTTGCTTATTCTGGAGGGCGAGATGTGAATCCGTACGATGGCTGTCTTTATGCGCATTCTGCTCACGGGCTCGACGGGGATGTTGGGCAGCGCTGTGCTGCAACAGTGGCCGCAGGCTGCGGACGAATTTGTGCCCGTCAGCCGCACCACGACCCCAGCGGTGGATCTCAGCGATTCGGCCGCGCCCGAGCACTTGAACGCCCTCGGCCCATTGGACGCCATTGTGCACACGGCCGCGCTATCGCGAGTGGCCGACTGCGAGCGCCAGCCGGAGCTAGCCCGACGCACGAATGTGGCGGCAACCGTGAGCCTGGGGCGCTGGGCGCGTCAGCACCAGATCCCAATGCTGTTTACGTCCACCGACATGGTGTTCGACGGTGAGCAGGGCGGCTATCGGGGTTGCGACCTGCCTGCGCCGCGCACGCTGTACGGTCAGACCAAGCTGGCGGCGGAGCAACAGTTGCTGGCGGTTTATCCTGAGGCGACGGTGGTGCGCCTGAGTTTGCTGTTGCGGCGGGGCTGGGGATTTCTGCAATGGCTCGAGACCGAATGGGCGGCGGGGCGCGCGCCGACGATCTTCAGCGACCAGTTCCGGACGCCGCTGCTGGTGGACGACGCGGTGCGGGTCTTCGCGGCGCTGCTTCAGGGCTCGCCAAAGGCTGGCATTCTGCATCTGGGTGGGCCGGAGCGGGTGAGCCGTTGGCAGATGGCCGCAGGCTTTGCTCAACGGCTTGGTTGGCCGCCTGAGCAGCTGGTGGCCAAAACGCGGGCACAGGTAAATCTACCCCACCCGGTCGAGCGCGACTTGTCCCTGGTGAGTGAGCCCGAATTCCTGGCGCTCGGTCTGCACAACCTGGACGCTAGCCTTGATCGGCTCACCCAGCCAGGGTAAGGTCCACCCAAAATCAAGCAACGCTTACTCGAAATCGAGAAACGCTTACCCGGAATCAAGCAACGCTTACTCGAAATCAAGCAACGCTTACTCGAAATCAAGCAACGCTTACCCGGAATCAAGCAACGCTTACTCGAAATCGAGAAACGCTTACCCGAAATCAAGCAATGGGAACCCGAAATCGAGAAACGTTTACTCGAAATCGAGCAATGGGA
The DNA here is from genome assembly GCA_031399305.1 of Leptolyngbya sp. SOY_34_metabat_272. Lineage (GTDB taxonomy): Bacteria > Cyanobacteriota > Cyanobacteriia > FACHB-261 > FACHB-261 > FACHB-261. Next base: position 2,337 of record JANNOU010000128.1, on the reverse strand, counting down.
ACCCGAAATCGAGAAACGCTTACCCAGAATCAACAAACGTCTGCCCGAAATCAAGCAACGCGCAGGCAGAGTCGAGGCGTCACGGGCGATAGAGCCAGAGCGGCTGGCCGCTGGTGCTCAGCTCGAACGCCGCCCATTCAGCTAAGACGCTGGCCGAGCCAGGCAAGAAGCGAGAGAGCAGCGGCTTGGGCGCTTTGAGTTCGACGAACTTGGCCTTCTCGGGATCTAGGTCCGCCAGCTCCGCCGCCCAGCGCCGGGCGTCTTCTTCGGTGCCTAGGCGATCCACGACCCCCAGCGCCAGGGCCTGCTCGCCGGTGAAAATGCGGCCATCGGCAAAAGAGCGGACCGCTTCCTCGCTCAGATTGCGCCCTTCGGCAACGGTCCGCACGAACTGGGTGTAGCTGACATCGATCAGCTCTTGCAGAATGTTCTTCTCTGGCTCGGTGATCTCTCGGTCGAAGGCCAGAATGTCTTTGTAGGGTCCAGACTTAATCACCTTGAACGAGACACCCACCCGGTCGAGCAACCGCTCCAGGTTGTTACCGCGCAGAATTACGCCGATGCTGCCGGTGATCGTGCCGGGGTTGGCCATGATGTGCGATGCCCCCACACCGATGTACACTCCCCCCGACGCCGAAATATTGCCAAAGCTCGCAACAATTTTCACTTTGTCGCGCAGTCGTCTTAGGGCGCTGTAGATCTCCTGCGAGTCGCCCACCGTGCCGCCGGGGCTGTCGATGCGCAACACCAGGGCTGGAAATTTGCGTTCCTCCACGACCTTGAGAAAACCCAGAATATCTTTGCGCGTTTTACCCGCGATCGCGCCAGAGACTTCGATATGGGCAATGGCGTTGCGGCGTTGCGAAAAAGGCCAAATCATGGACATCAAGACGAGAAAGGATTGGGCGTATCGGCAAATAGAATTGGAGCAATCGCCGCCGCAGACTCCAGACGCTGCAGCTGATTCTCCTCAATCGCAAAGTACTGATCTAGACGGTAGCAGAAGCTCTCAGGATTCAAGCTCTGAACACCCGCACTGACAATGTAGCTCTGGGCCGCCGAGGCGCGGAAAGCGCTGATCGCCTCAGCACAATAAGCCGTCTTGGACTCTGGTGCCGCCTCAAGCCAATCGGAGCCCAGCTTGGAGCCGCTGAGCATGGCCGCACCGTTGGCTGGCTGGATCGGACGGCGCACCGCGCTAGGATTGCGACTGGCCACACAGCCAAGACACAGCGACCCAACCAGCAAAATCGTTAATAGCCGTGCAAGCCAAGACTGGAGCAATTGCCACATGAGCTGTAACGATTTGTAATCTAGATAGTCTCATTCTACAGCGAGTGCCCTCTCACACCAGCCTCGAGCCGAGCCAACCGCTACGCCCATGGCCAACCCCTCATGTCCAACCCTGATCGCCAGCGCGAACATCAGGCCAACGAGCGCACCTTTCTCGCCTGGCTGCGGACCTCTATCGCCCTGATTAGCTTCGGCTTTGCCATCGCCCGTTTCGGCCTGTTCTTGCAGGAATTTCAGACCTCCCTACACCCGCCAACCAGCCAGGCCGAGCCCTCCGTCCTTGCACAATTCCTCGGGGTCGGCAGTTCGCAACTGCTCGGCGTGGGTTTGGCGGTTGTGGGCGTGGTGGTGATTGCCCTCGCCGCCTGGCGCTACAACCGGGTCTATCAGCAGATCGAGAGCGGCGATTACCGACCCAATCGTCTGCTGATTTGGGGCATCGCTGCCGTGGTCATGGTCCTTGGCCTGCTCAGCCTGCCTCTGGTACTCTGGCGTCAAAACGCCCCCGTGCGCCATACGTCTCCAGCACTGCCCCGCTCTCCAGCCAAGCCATCTGGGAGCGCTCAGTAATGTCCACACAAGAGCCGACATAGCCAGCAAAGCAACCATCGGGCAGCCAATAGGGGTTGCCGGTCTCGACCAGCCAGCGATACTCACCATCCGCCCGCCGCAGGCGGTATTCCATCGCAAACGACTGACGAGCGCTGAACGCGGTGGTATATGTCTCCAGGCGGTGTGGCAGATCTTCAGGATGCACGCCCCGCGTCCAACCGTTGCCCCGCTCCTGCTCCAAGCTACGCCCCGTAAAGTCGAGCCAGGCCTGGTTAAAAAACGTGCACAGCGCATCAGGACCCGCCATCCACAGCAGCGGCACACTATCTGCCATCGCTCGCAACCGCGCCTCGCCCCCCTCCAGATTCTCCGGCTGCCAACGTCGCGCAACCCACTGCTTCAGCCCACCGCTCAGAAGCGCCAGGAGCAATACGCTCCCAGTCACAAGCTCCAGAACATAGGCTTCGTAGAAGCCACCCATGGCCGTGTCTG
>JANNOU010000094.1:0-10418 GCA_031399305.1 Leptolyngbya sp. SOY_34_metabat_272 | reverse complement strand
CTGCCTTAGTCAGATTTGCAGGAGGTGAATGGGCAGAGGGAAGAAAAGGATTGGCCGGTGAGGTGTCTGCGGTTTGCACCGAATGCCCCAGAGCAGAATCCGGTAGAAGATATCTGGTTACAGGCGAAGCGGTTCATTCGGGAGTTTTACCAATACTGCAAGTCGTTTGCAGCGGTTAAATAGTTATTTGAGCTCGGTGACCCACCACCCAGTGTTCAGCCTTGCCAAGGCGGCAATGTATGGCTCGTTTTCATAAATCACTCAGGATTGCTATGTAGGTTGGAACCTTCGATATGTTTACTGTAGGTCCAGACAGTTGGATATCAACAATCTGAGCAGAAAATTGTCAAAGATTTCAGACGAAGGGCTCAGAAGTCAGGGCAGTGGACATTTGCGTGTTTCCCAAAGTGCTCGTGAGTCTGTGCTGCCTCCCCAGGTTCTACTGCCCAGGATTCAGCAGGGGCGGATATTGCACGCATTTGCAAGTGCTAGACAGAGGCTTTCTCGCTACGGCTGTTTCGTTCTAGACGCAAGAACATAGCATCTATTGAAAGTGGGACAAATGCCTTCCATGCCGCATTTCCCCACCCATCGCGCCTTTAGCTTCAGCAGAGGTCCAGACTAATTAGGGTGTCTAGATACAGGGGCCAGGCAATGGCTTGAGTAAAATTTGGTCATCTCTTGTTGTCTATGATTGTTTGCTCTCAAATGCCACCTGAGTTGGTCCTAAAGCCTGAAGCCACAGAGGTTCCGCTTGCTACGAAACGGTCCTGATAGCGTACCAATCCCGTACCAACTTTTGCCTGAAAGGAACTCAAAACGACCTAAAATGCGCCAACAGGGCTGCAGGTCCCTGACTTCAAAGCATGTTCTCAGAAATGCAGAAAGCCGCTCAGTGAGCGGCTTTGGCGGTATCGGGATGACAGGATTTGAACCTGCGACCCCCTCGTCCCGAACGAGGTGCGCTACCAAGCTGCGCTACATCCCGTGAAGCTTCATCTAGTATACTGCCCTGGCTGTCTGCTGCTACCCAGTTGCCGATCGATACCTGAGGGCCGAGGCTTGGAACTCGGCGGTTGGAGTTGAGAGCTGGGAGAACTGAGCTTAGCGCTTGGGGGTTGCAGCGCGAAACTTGAAATTTGGGTCTGGGGCCTCGGACTGCCGAGAATTTTGCTCGGCGGGCCGAGTTTGCTGCTCGAGACTCCGAGCGATTGGCTTGGCGCACCCAGCCAATTGCTCGGAGTCTCGAGTCTGAGGCAACTGAAGGATCTGCTGCCCTACGTCCAGCCTGCTCATATGACCGCCTCGACTTCCCCATCGAGTTGGTAGCTTTCGGCCTGTAGGCGGAACATGCGCTCGTAGAGGCCACCCTGGGCCAGAAGCTCTGCGTGACTGCCGACCTCGACGATCTGGCCTTGGTCCAGGACCACGATGCGGTCGGCCATGCGCACAGTCGAAAAGCGATGGCTGACCAGGAAGGTCATTTTGCCCTGGGTTAGCGCTCGGAAACGCTGGAACAGATCATATTCGGTGAGCGCGTCCACCGCTGCCGTGGGCTCGTCCAGGATCAGGATCTGCGCCGAGGTCATGAAGGCACGGGCTAGGCCGATTTTTTGCCACTGCCCCCCCGAGAGTTCGACACCGCCGGTAAAGGTTTTGCCCAGCAGGGTTTGATAGCCCTGGCCGAGACCTGAAATCAGCTGATCGGCGCCGCCCTGCCTGGCCGCTTGCTCGATGCGGTCGCGGTCGTCGTAGGCGTGAATGTCGCCGAAGCCGATGTTGTCGCTGACGCTGAGCGAGTAGCGGGCGAAGTCCTGGAAAATCACGCCGATGTTGCGCCGTAGGTCACTCAGATCCAGGTCGGGCAGGGGGATGTCGTCCAGGCTGATCTCGCCGGTGCTGACATCGTAGAAGCGGGCCAGGAGTTTCAGGAGCGTGGTCTTGCCTGAGCCGTTTGCCCCCACCAGGGCGATGCTCTCGCCGGGGGCGACCGCCAGATTCAGGTTGCGCAGGGTCGGCTCGCTGGCCCCGGCATAGGTGAAGCTCACGTCGCGCAGCAGCAGACCCGAGCGCAGCGGCCTAGGAAAGGCTCGCGGCGAGGCGCGATTGACCACCTGAGGCTCCAGGCTCAGGAACTCGAAGTACTGCGCGACGTACAAGTTGTACTCGTAAATCGTCGCCACGCTCAGCAAAATGCCCCGAATCGCGCCCTGTGCCTGTTGGAACGCGCCTGCGTACATGGTTAGGTCGCCTACGGTGATGGCCCCCTGCACCGCTTGCACAATCACCAAAGCGTAGGCGGCGTAGAAGCCGAGATTGGCGACAATCCCGATGCTGAAGCGGGCCAGGGTATGTCGTTGTGACAGCGCTGCTGACTCCTGATTGAAGCGCAGGCGAATCGCGTGCCACTGGTTGAGCAAATGGTCGCCCAGATTAAACAGGCGCACCTCTTTGACAAATCCCTGGTCGGTCAGCACCCACTGCAGGTAGTTGGCTAGGCGTCCGCTCTGGGTCTGGTGGCGCACCATCCAGAAGCGTTTGCTCGAAAAGCGCACCCCCACCCAAAAGGCTGGCACTGAGGTCAGCAGCAGCAGCAGCATGATCGCCAAGTTGAAGCGGGTCAGTAGGGTCAGCAGACCCACAAAGCCGATGAACTGCCCGGCCAAGGTGGTGAGGTTGCTGAGCACGCGCACCGGGTAACTGCTGCCCTCGCGCTGCGCCCGTTGCAGGGTGTCGTAAAACTCTGGCAGCTCATAATGCGCTAGGTCCAGCCGCACCGCCTGCTGCAACAGCACCTGGTTGGCATAGAGCATGAACTCGTCGCTGAGCGTCTGCGAGACGTAGGTGCTTGCCTGGTCAAAGCCGCCCTTAAGCAGCATCAGACCAAATTCCACGCCAATCAGTACGGCCAGGGGGGTCCAATCGGGGCTGGGCTGGCCCAGGCTGCTGACCACCCGGTCCACGATCAATTTGCCGACATAGAGCTGCCCAACCGGGATTAGCGAGCCGCCCAGGGTGACCGCTAGGCTCAGGAGCAACCAGCGCGGCGAAGCTGCCCAGACCAGCCGCAGCAGCCGGGGCGTATTGGCAAGCATGACCCAGAAGCGGGCCTGATCAGGAGTCGGCGGCTGGGGCGGCGGACGGACCGGGGAGCGAGACATGGCAACCACCGAAAAGCAAGGCAAACGCCAGGCTCTCCTGTGTAACACATCTGTATTGTCTGTCTATCGAACCACCGGTTCAGGCCCGGTCGTCTTGGGTGCGAAGTGGAGAGGAGCGGGGTTGGGCAGGGCTTCCCCAGTCAGGAGCGCCTTGCGATTGGCGTCGGGGCGACAGTAGATCTCGGAGCAGCTGACTGCTTTGGAACCCGCAGCCGCTTGAGATTGCGCCGGAACGGCGCGGGCGTTGGCGGTGCTCAGCACCAGGACACCGAAGAGGACAGCAAGCTGAGTCATAGTCAAGGGTGAGCGTCTATACCGATGGCAAAGCCGGTAGAGGCCACCCATTGCAGGGCCTTACTAGTCCCTTCTGGCTCGGTTGCGGTTATCCGGAAGGTCTATGCGGATCGCGCAGGCGGGTCTGGTTGGAGCGTCGGCGCTGCCAGGCTTCAAGCACCGCCAGGTCGAGGACTTTGAACAGGTAATACAGTGCGGTGATCACCACGAAGGTCACGCCGATCGCCAGCAGCGGCAGTTTGCCGGTGAGGTCATCCAGGGTGGTGTAGAACAATTGTTCCGGCTGGGTGGCCACGTCCCAGCTGTTGAAGCGGCGGAAGCGCCCCAGATAAATGCCGATCGCACACAACAAGTTCAGAAGCAGTTCGGCGGGGAGCAGCCAGCGGTTCCACTGAATCCGTTGCAGGTAGTAGCCCAGGTTGATGAGTGACAGCACATGAGCCTGAAAGCCAACCAGGATAAACAAGCTGTACTGCGGGATCAGCACCAGGGTAATTGCCCAGACCGGCAGAGGCGGCTCAGCACGAATTTCTGCAATCAAATGAATGACGTCCGTGAGGACATAGGCGGCATTGGGCAGAAACAGCACAAAAATGACGGCCACCCACCACCACACGCCATCTCGCCTGCGGCTGCGCCGGAACAGCAGCGCGCTCAGCACGAATGGAATCAACGCCAAAAATAGATTCCAAGCCAACCCAAAGTCGGGATGCAGAATCTCCCAGACATATTGGCCCACGGCGATGACCCGTTCTAACATTCCTCTGGCTCCCAAACTCGATAGAACCTTATCCACCAAGGTAGGCGAGGCGCTGCCGCACGCTTTAAACTTCTGTTACAAAAGTTAGAGAAGCACTCGGTTGCCGCCCAGTCCTGATTCCCTTGCGTCGCCATGTCTGAACTGCTCTCTCGCCAGGATATCCAGCGTCTAGACGAGTCGGACGATCACCGGTTCTACGATTTTCCGCGCTTTGTGACCCATGTTGATCCAGGCTTCATCGACCGGCTGACTCGCCTGTATGCCGAGCGCATTGCGCCTCACAGTCGGGTTCTGGATCTGATGAGCAGTTGGGTGTCGCATTTGCCCACGCCTGCTGAGTTGCCCCTGCGCGAGGTGGTGGGGCACGGCCTGAATGCCGAAGAATTGGCGCGCAACCCCCGCCTATCTCGCTTCGTGGTCCAGAACCTCAACCAGGACCTGAACCTGCCGTTTGAGGACCAGGCGTTTGAGGCGATTCTCTGCGCCGTGTCAATTCAGTACATCACGCGTCCGGTGGCGCTGATGCACGAACTGCACCGCCTCCTGGCACCGGGGGGCGTGGTGATCATCAGCTTCTCCAACCGTATGTTCCAACAAAAGGCGCTGCGCGTCTGGATGGAGGGCAGCGAGGCAGGCCGAGTGGGTCTGGTCCAGCGCTACTTCGATCAAGCTGGGGGCTTTGAGCGGATTGAGACGGTACAACAGCAGGATCGCAGCGCCGGCTTGGTCAGTTGGTTGGTGCCCTCAGGCGACCCCTTCTATGCGGTAGTCGCTTACAAAAGGGCCTAAGCCCGCCTAGAGCCTTGCCCACAAGTTGCGAGGTTTGGTCGGGGCATGGCGGTGCGGTTGAGCGAGCCCCTGTAGCTGTTCGGCGCAAGCGTGCCGCGCAGCTCCTCGGTCCTGCAGGAAAGCGGCGGAGGCTTGTAGGCCTGGAGCGAGAGCTTGCAGGACCAGGGCGAGAGCTTGCGCGACCAGGGCGAAGGCTTGTAGGACTAGGGCGAGGATCTGTAGAGACAGGGCGAAGACTGGTCAGACTAAGGCGAGAGCTTGTGAGGGGGTCCCGGCTCTTCGGTCAGGAGCCGAGCCAGCCTAGACTAGAGGCAAGGCCCAAAGTGGAGGCTCCCAGTCATGGTCACCCAACTGCCAGCAGCCAGCCAGCGCATCCTCTACCCCGACTCTGACGGCCAGCCTATGGCGGACAACACCGAGCAATTTAACTGGATTGTTCGGATCAAAGAGAACCTGGAACTGCTGTTTGCCGAAGTGCCCGATGTCTTTGTGGCCGGTGACCTGCTCTGGTATCCCCTCGAAGGCGACAACAAAACCCGCATCGCTCCTGATGTGTTAGTGGCCTTCGGTCGGCCCAAAGGCAGACGCGGCTCCTACCAGCAGTGGCAAGAGGACAACCTCCCCCCCCAAGTCGTCTTCGAAATCCTCTCGCCGGGTAACCGCCAGTCCGAGATGGCCAAGAAATTTGCCTTCTACGACCGCCATGGAGTCGAGGAATACTATCTCTACGACCCCGACAAGCTAGACCTGGCTGGCTGGCTGCGCTCCGAGGGTCGGCTGAACGTGATTGAAGAACTCGGTGGTTGGGTCAGCCCCCGGCTCAGCGTCCGCTTCGAGCTCACTGGCGACACCCTGGAGCTCTACCGCCCCGACGGGCAGCGCTTCTTCACCTACCTGGAACTGGAGCAGCAACGCCAACAAGAACGCCAACACGCCGAACAAGAACGCCAACGCGCTGAGCAAGAACGCCAACGCGCCGAACAAGCCGAGACTTTACTGGAGCAAGAGCGCCAACGGAGCCAAGCGCTTTTAGAGCAACTGCGAGCCCTGGGTGTCGAGCCAGAGCAACCCTGACTCGCCCCTAGGCAACAGGCTCGGGACCTCTACCCATCCTCACTCCCACTCAATCGTGCCAGGCGGCTTGGACGTGATGTCGTAGGCCACCCGATTGACGCCTCGGACCTCATTCACAATGCGGTTTGAGATCGTCTCTAGCAGCTCATAAGGCACCCTGGCCCAGTCTGCTGTCATGCCATCCTCACTCTTCACAATGCGTAGCACCACCGGGTACGCATAGGTGCGCTGATCCCCCATCACGCCCACGCTGCGCACCGGCAATAACACCGCAAACGCCTGCCACAGATCATGGTAGACCCCTGCCCGGTTGATCTCCTGGCGCACGATCAGGTCCGCATCGCGCAGGATCTCCAGCCGCTCCCGTGTCACCTCGCCGATAATGCGAATCGCTAGACCCGGCCCAGGGAACGGGTGTCGCTGCACAATCTCCTCCGGCAGGCCAATGGAGCGCCCCACCTTACGCACCTCATCCTTAAACAGCTTGCGCAGCGGCTCCACCAGCTTGAAGCGCAGATCCTTGGGCAGCCCGCCGACGTTGTGATGGCTCTTGATTTTGACCGCTACTCGCTCGCCTGTCGCCGGGTCCATGTTGGTGTCTGCCGACTCGATCACATCGGGATACAACGTCCCCTGCGCCAGATAATCAAACGGTCCCAGCCGTCGCGACTCTGTCTCAAATACCTGAATAAATTCATGACCGATGCGACGGCGCTTCTCCTCCGGATCGCTCACGCGCTCCAACTGCTGCAGAAAGCGTTCCTGAGCGTCCACATACACCACAGGAATGTGGAACTGCTCATGGAACAGCTTCACCAACCGCTCCGGCTCTCCCTTGCGCATGAACCCCTGGTCGATGAACATGCAGGTGAGCTGGTCGCCAATCGCCCGGTGCAGCAAGAACGCCAGGGTCGAAGAATCCACCCCGCCTGACAGCGCGAGTAGCACCCGCTTCTCGCCCACCTTCGCGCGCACCTCCCGGATCGCCTCTTCCACGAACGCCGCCGTCGTCCAGGTCGGCTCACAGTGGCAGATGTGGTAGACAAAATTGCGAATCAGGGCCATCCCCCCCACCGAATGCACCACCTCTGGGTGAAACTGCACCCCATAGAGGCTGCGCTGGTGGTTAGCGATCGCAGCGCAGGGCGTGTTAGCGGTGTGTGCCAAGACCTCAAACCCCTCGGGCAGCTGCGCCACGGAGTCGCTGTGGCTCATCCACATCGTGGTGCCATCCTCGACATTGGTCAGCAGGTCGGTGGGATCATCGATCCACAGGGAAGCTTTGCCATATTCGCCTCGTTCTGCCCGCTCCACCTGCCCGCCCAACTGCTGCACCATCAGCTGCATGCCATAGCACACCCCCAGCACCGGAATCCCCAGGCTCCAGAGGTCAGGATCCGGCTGGGGCACACGGTCGTCATAGACCGAATTTGGCCCCCCCGAGAGAATGATGCCTCGGGGGTTGAGCTGCTTGAGTTGTTCAGCCGTAGTGCGGTAGGAGAGTACTTCAGAATAGACTTGGGTTTCCCGAATGCGTCGGGCAATCAGCTCAGAGTACTGGGAGCCAAAGTCCAGAATGGCGATCATCTGGCGCTCAAGCTGGTGGGTACTCTCTCTGGGTAGATGGGTTTCGGGGATCTGAGTCTGTGGAGCCACCGTGAGCGTCCTCGTGTGGGCAGTGGATTTAATTTAGGCGAAATCACCTGACCCTCAATGACCGAGTAAGGTCAGCGTTCTGCAAAAGATTTCCAAAGAACTTTCTGAAATGTCTATTCAGAACAGCCTACCAGATCTCCACTCTCCCATGTTCTCCGTTTGCCCGTCGGTCGGGCCTCACCAGGCTTGACTGAATTCCAGCCGCAGCGTTAGGATAACGAAGCCCTGAAACTGCCGGGATAGCTCAGTTGGTAGAGCAGAGGACTGAAAATCCTCGTGTCACCAGTTCAAGTCTGGTTCCTGGCATATCTAAAATTCGCTCAATCGCCCGCACCGCAATGGATTCGGGCGACTTCGGCGTTTTGGCCAAGAGACGAAAACCACGAAAATATTCCCTGTTGGCCGCGAAATGAAGTCAAAGCCTCGCCTGATTGGGGAGTGGGTGCAGGAGTTTGAGCAGGACTATTTCACCAAGCGCGCGCGAACCCCCAAGTCGGAGACCACCTGGGCGAAAGATTGTCGAGTGGCGCTGAAACTGCTGTCAGTGGGGGCAGAACTGACCTCAGAACTGCTGTTGCGAGCGATCATCAGTACATCACCCGATAGTAAGCCCAGAAAGCGAGCGACATTATTCAGGCTGGGAATCAAGCGGACAGCGGCTGCAACTTTCTGCCGCTGTCTGGCTGATTCAGAGTTCATCATCGGCTGAGTACCGCCATGACGGTTCCCGGTTTGCTGGGGTTGGGAATGATCGGGGACCATAGGTGTTGGCCCACGTAGCCCAGGCTGTGTAATCGGTCGATTTCTTCTCGCACTGCGGCGATGTTCTCGCCCACGATGAACAGCATGGCTCTGGTGTTGTGCTGCCCTGCGTGTGCGAGGCTTCCTTTATGCTCTGTTGTCTTTGGCATGGTTGACTGACGTCGTAGTCACTACTGAACGTAGTACTACAAATTGTCGTATGTCAACCCATAGTAAGATTACCATTGGTAATACTTCCAGGACCAACCGATGAGCTAAAAATATCACTTTTTGTAGCACTAAAAAACGTAGTACCACATATGATAATAAGGATAGACCTTAGGAAATGCCTGTGGAGATTCGGCTCAAACAGGTCAGGGAAGCGCGGGGATTTTCGCAGTACGAACTAGCCCAGCGCTCAGACATGTCGCCTCAAAATATCCAGAAACTCGAACAGGGAAGGGCCAAGGGTATCCAGCTGGATACGCTGGATAAGCTCTGCGAGGCCTTAGATTGCGAGATTGGGGAACTACTGGTCCGAGTTCACCTTGCGAGCGAGGCGGGCTCCTGATGGTTCAGTATTCTGGTGTTGTCTTGCTGGCTGCTATTCTGCTGCTTGGCTGGCCCGTTCCCTTGAGTGAGGCGGCGGTGGTCAGTTCTCCAGAGCGGGTGGGTACCTGCTGCACTGAGAGCTTGGCCCTGACTAAGCAGCGCTTACGCTTTCGGGTGCTCTACTTTCAGGGGCGGCGGAACGTATCTGTCTTCGACTTCGAGATTTTGGATGATGCGGTGCGCTCTGGCCAACACTGGAACAGCCTTGGGGCGACCCACACGTTCCGCATTCGGGAGCTTTTTTAGTGGTCAAACTCTGGATCAATGGCTATCTGCCGAAAGATTTCCTGGATGCTTTTTTTGAAGCCGGTGAGTCTCTGGACCTGGCCTGGGTGGGCGACGCAGCTGAGAATATTCGGGGCTTTGAGCTTCAGACTGCTCCGACTTATCGTCCGGTGAAGGTTGAGCTCTATCACTATGATTCTGCTCAAGACCGGGTGCTCTACTGCCGCTATCAGCAGGGCGTGTTCGAGTGTCAGGCGGCTGAGGAAGGGGTTGAGCCAGATGGCTACTACCACCATCTGCCAGGCTTGCCGTTGCCCCGGAAGTTGGTCTTTCACCTGTCGGTTGAGAGCATGGTGGGACCTTTCGACCTCAGCATCTTGAGAGAGGGATTCGCTCAGCCAGGGCCTGGCACGATGTGCGACGTCTCTGTCCAGGTTCAGGCCGACCGGGTGGTTTTCGAGGGCTAGCTGCTAAACTTTGCCGTGACCGCAAAGGGGGGATGGAACAGTGGACGATATCGAGGACACAGGCAGATGGCCAGTGGCAATGGACGGGAGCCGATAGATCAGCGACTAGACCGGCTAGCGGAGACAGTGGCAGGATTAGCGGACCGGGTCGAGACGTTGGCGCAGGCTTCTGAAGATCAGCGGCGCAGTATTGAGCAACAGGGGCGGCTATTTGAGGAGCAGCGCCGCAGTATCGAAGGAATGCGCTCGGTGATCGTCGAGGATGGGCGGCGATTTGTCCAAATTGACCAGCGCTTGGAGCGCTTGGGGGAGCGGCTGGATCAGATGGGCACCCGGCTGGACCAGCTAGAGCGGGTCACCTCAAGCCTGGCCCAGACTGCCGAGGCTCAGGAGCGCCGCCTGGCGCGCCTGGAATCATGAGAGCTAGTCGTAGTTGGGCACGTGGGCCAAGGCCCGCCAGGTGGGCAGATCGACGATGCCGGTCTCGGGCAAAGATTGGGAGCTTTGGAACACCCGCACACCCTCAGCAGTCAGGCTGGTGAAGATCCCGTCCACCGGCCCTGAGTAATACCCCGTGCGCAGCAGCAGCGTCTGCAGCACTCGGACCATCGGGCCAGTGCTGCCCAGGCTCATCGGGAA
>JANNOU010000026.1:0-68970 GCA_031399305.1 Leptolyngbya sp. SOY_34_metabat_272 | reverse complement strand
GCCAATGATGCTGACCCAATGCAAGATTCGGGAACAACCCCGCAGAGGTCCTGACCTGCTCAGTTCGCTCCAGGCGTCTGTCTAAGCAGATTGGCAAGGATCTTCGCCGCAGCTTCTAGCCAGCTGGCAAGGGCGATGCCAGGGCAGAAGGTACGGGTGACCTTTTAGAGAGATTGATTTGCAGCGTGAGCAATGCTGAAGTCGGTCGAGATGGTCTGTGAGCGAGAGGGAGGGCACCCGCAGCTACAGTCTGTCGCTTACCCAATACAGGGGTTACAGTCTGTCAGTTATGCAATACACGACTTTCGGGCGGGCTCCGGAAAACCTGTCCGATGACCTGAACAACCTTGTGTGCATCCCGCCAAGCTCATGGTGGTGGACCCTCTTTCAGGAAGGACTACGGCCTAGCCCTCAGGTTGGTAGCCACCTGAACTGGATACGCAATCATACATTCTTTGGTTGCCATCGTCACTCTCACGCGTCGGCTCCCCCAGCCCCCCAAGCGCTGATGCGTCAACCCTGATGAGCTTGCCTGAACGGAGCGAGCCAAGAGCTGAGAGCTTCCCTGAGACAGTCAACCCATCCCCAGGGGTCAACATGAAGACCGAACATTCGCCGCAGCCGCTTCCCCAACCGACCAACGGCCAGAAACCGCAGCCGCTCCTGCCTCAAGCCAATGGCAAGCCGTCTCAACTGTTGCCGTTGATTTATACCAACCAGCCTGCCGAGACGGATGAAGAGGGCGTTGACCTCAGGCAATGGCTGGCAATTGTGCGTCGCAGGGCGCTGGTGATTGTGGGCGTTGCGGTGGCCGTGACTGCGGCTATCGCGCTCAAAACCTTGACCGAAACTCCGCAGTATCAGGGTAAATTTCGGCTGCTCGTGGAGCCAGTTACCAGCGAGAGCAAGTTGGCTCAGCAATTTATCCAGGCCCAAGTCCCGGGCGGCAAACCCGACAGTTCGACCCTAGATTACGACACTCAAATCGAAGTCTTGCGCAGCCCCAAGCTGCTCGCCCCCATTGTTCAAACGCTCCAAGTCCAAGCGCATCAGCTGAATTACGAGGCGCTGCTCGAACAGTTATCGGTGACTCGCCTTGCCCAGACCAAGATCCTGGAAGTGCGCTATCTAGACCCCGATCCCAACCGAATTCAGGTGACCTTGGAACTGCTGGCCCAGACTTACTTGAAATACAGTTTGCAGCAGCGTCAGACCAGCATTCGCCAAGGGATTGTGTTTATTGAAGAGCAACTGCCCAGCCTGAGGCTGCGCGTGGACCAGCTGCAGGGCCGACTGCAACGGCTGCGGCAGCAGAGCAACCTGATCGATCCCGAGAGCCAGGGCCAGCAGCTCTCGGCCCAGTTGGACACGATTGAGTCGCAGCGCTTGGAAGCCCGCACCAGGCTCAGCGAAGCCCAGCTGCTTTACAGCAACCTGCAGGGACAATTGGGCTTGCAGCCGGAGCAAGCGATCGCGGCCTCGGCGCTGAGCGAAGCGCCGCGCTACCAGGCTCTGCTCAACCGGCTTTTGGAAATCGAAAGCAAAATCGCCCTGGAATCGGCTCGCTTCAGTGAGCGGACGCCGATCATCCAGGCGCTGCGCAACCAGCAGCAGAATTTACTGCCGCTGTTAAATCAAGAGGCGCAACGCGCCTTGGGCAGCCGTCTGTCCAGGGCGGCGGTCAATCCTCAAACCCTGGCTTCTCAAAATTCGATTCGCCAAACCCTAACCCAGCAATTGGTCGATACGGCTAATCAAGTCCAGGTCCTGGCGGTGCGTAACCAGGCGATTGCTCAGGCTGCAAACCTCCTAAATCAACGCGCTCGGCAATTTCCGGTGATCACCCGCCAGTACGCCGATCTGCAGCGCGAGCTCCAGATCGCCACCAGCACCCTCAACGATTTTTTAACCAAACGCGAGGCGCTGAGAATCGACGCCGCCCAGCAAGAAATCCCCTGGGAGCTGATCGCCGACCCGACTATCCTGCGCGACCCGCAGGGAGCACCCCTGCCCGTGTCGCCCAATCTGCACCGCAATCTCAGTCTGGGCGCAATTCTCGGCTTGCTCTTGGGGCTGGGGGCCGCGTTGGTCGTCGAAAACCTGAAAAAATCCCTGCAGACCCCCGAACAGGTCAAGGACGCCACCGGTCTGCCCCTGCTCGGCGCGATTCCGTTTAACGGCGAATTGCGGGGAACCGCCTCGGTTGCTAATCTGGCAGGCTTGCCTCAAGCCGATGGGCGTAAACTCGTACCCGGTCGGGGTAACGCGCCCGGGCGCTATCGGGCTGGGCTGTTTTTGGAAGCCTTTCGCTCGCTGCATACCAATTTGCGCTTCCTCAGACCTGAGCGACCGATTCGCTCGCTGGTGGTCAGCTCTGCCACGCCTGCTGAGGGCAAATCCACTGTTGCCACCCATCTCGCCCAGGTGGCCGCAGCTGCAGGCAAGCGCGTACTCTTGGTCGACGCCGATTTGCGGCGGCCCCAGGTTCATCTCCGGTATGGCCTGGCGAATCAGCATGGTCTCAGCGACGCGATTACGATCGGCCTCACCGTCGAGCGCGAGGAAAGCGCCCACGGCAACCTGTTTGTCTTGACCTCCGGGGAGCCGCCCGCCGACCCCACCACACTCCTCGCTTCGCAGCAGATGCAGGCCTTGATGGCCCGATTTCGCACCGTTTTTGACTTGGTTATCTACGACACGCCACCCCTGCTGGGCTTTGCAGATGGCAAGCTACTGGCTGCCCACGTCGATGGTGTGGTGCTTGTGGTTGGGCTGGGTAAAACTCGCCGTTCCACGCTGAAGCAAGCCTTAGATAGCCTGGCGATCTCACACGCTCCTGTCTTGGGCGTTGTGGCCAATGGCGTGAAAGGAGGGGCTGATAGCTCCTATGAGGGCTATGACCGGTATTATGCTCAGGCCAATCAAGACGCGAAAGCCCGCAACTAGTTCTGAAGGTTACAAAAATGGCCAAAGGTGCTACTGGTAGGGAGGCAGTCGTGATCCCCCAGAATCCTGAGACCCCGCAGGATCCGGCGTTCAGTCGAGTCCCGAACACAGTCACCTTCTGAGCCCATTAAAATGCTCTTTCAAGACCTGGTTTCCACGCTCCGTCAGGCGGTATTTTTGGGCACATTACCCCTCGCTCTGGCCATCTTTGCACCCGCCGCTGAAGCCGCTAGCCTGACCCAGAGTGACACTCACTTTGATGGGCTCTACGTGTTCGGTGATAGCCTCTCAGATACAGGCAATCTGTTTGCCGATACCGGCGATTTATTCCCACCCTTTCCCTATTTTCAGGGTCGCTTTTCCAATGGCCCAGTTTGGGTAGAATACCTCGCGCCTTTGTTAGGACTGACTCCTGCGCAGACCACTAACTTCGCCTACGGTGGAGCTACCACAGGGAGTAATAATACGGTCGTTCGCGGTTTCCCAGGCTTGCAGACGGAAATCAGCGACTTCCTCACGGCTCAGCCTTCTGCGGATCCGGACGCGCTCTATGTCGTGTGGGCAGGGGCCAATGATTATCTGGGAGACGGGGTCACCAACCCCGCTCAACCGGTTGGTCATTTACTCAACGCGGTTACTTCGCTCACCACTGCCGGTGCTGAAAATATCCTGGTGGTCAACTTACCCGACCTGGGCACAATCCCCGGCAGTCTGGGCGATCCGATCCTTTCGAGTTCGCTGAGTACCTTGACCATTGCCCACAACCTCGGCTTGAATCTGGCTCTCAATGAACTCGGCCAGAGCCTGGGGTCTGAGGTCAACCTCACCTTGTTTGATGTGAATTCTCTGTTGAGTACTGTGATTACGAATCCAAGTGGGTTTGGCTTTAGTAACGTGACCAATTCCTGTCTTTCAGAATTGGTTCAGTGCAGTGTAGATCCCAGCCAATTTCTATTCTGGGACGCGCTGCATCCCACGACTACGGGCCATCAGATCATTGCAGAATCAGCGTTGGCTGCCCTGCACGCGAACCGCAGAAAGACAACGGTGCCTGAAGCCTCCTCGAGCTTAGCGGTCTTGTTCCTAGGTGCCTGGGGCAGTGTTGGCTTGCTTAGACGCCGACCGAAAGGTAGAGAAGCGGCCGCACTCGCCCAAGGTGCAAGCCATCTGGACCGCGCTTGAGCGAACATAGGAGTGGCTGAACTGATGTTTGTGTTTGTGCGCCGCCCTTGTCTTCTCTGGCCCCTGAATCGATCCTGACCCGCGCCCGCGCCAGCTTGCGCCAGACGCTCAAGGCGTTGCGCCAGACTGAGCAGCGCTTGCTAGAGGGAGAGCGCGCCCAGCTGCGCCCTGAACTGGAACAGCTCGAAGCTTTGCTTGACAAGCTAGAGCGCCGACTGATCCGGATTGCCGCCTTCGGTCTGGTGAGTCGGGGCAAATCGGCGGTGCTCAATGCCCTGCTGGGCCGCAAGGTGTTGCAGACCGGCCCGCTGCATGGTGTCACGCGCACCGCTCAGACAGTCGCTTGGTCGCCGCCTGATCCGCTGGGCGTCAGCCGCAGCAGCCGTAGCAACCCCAAGAGCAGCAAAGTCCAGGTCGAGCTAATCGACACGCCTGGCCTCGACGAAATCGACGGTGAGACCCGAGCGGCGATTGCTCGCGAGGTCGCCCGCACCGCCGACTTGATCTTGTTCGTGATTGCGGGTGACTTCACGCGCGTCGAGCAGCAGGCGCTGAGTGAGCTGTCCCAAGCGAACAAGCCAATTCTGTTGGTCTTCAACAAGATCGACCTCTATCCCGACACAGACCGCCAGACGCTCTATCGCCATCTGAGCGGCCACCGTCTGCAACAGGTCCTCTCCCCGGATGACATCGTGATGGTCGCCGCCGAGCCTGCTCCAGTGCGGGTGCGGGTGCAGTGGCCGGACGGGCACGTCACCTGGGAGTGGGAGACGCCGCCGCCCCAGATCGATACCCTCAAGCAGCGCATCCTGGGCTTGCTCAACCGCGAAGGCCCAGCCTTGCTGGCTCGCAATGCCCTGGCGTCGGCCAGTGAACTCTACCGACAGCTGAGCCTGAAGAAGATCGAACTGCGCCAGGGCCAGGCAGAGCAGAACCTCTGGCGCTTAGCGAGTCTCAAAGCCGCCGCAGTTGCTCTCAATCCGGTGCCGGGGCTGGACCTGCTGGGGGGGCTGGGCGTCGATCTGGTCTTAATCTTGACGCTGTCGCGCACCTACCGCATTGACCTGAATGTCGAACGGCTTAGACCGTTGCTAAGAGCCCTGGCCTTGAGCGCAGGCGGTCTCAGCTTGAGTGAGCTGGGCGGCGGCTGGCTGCTGAATTTGGGCGCGGGCGCAGAAGGCAGCCCTGGCTGGAGCACCTGGCTCGGGGCGGCGCTGTTGCAAGGCGCGGTGGCGGGCTACACCGCCTACGTCACGGGCCGAGCAACCCAGGCCCATCTGCTGGAGACCACGCCCCTGGTCAACCTGGAGGAGCCTGAGCGCTAGCGTGATAAATTTTCGTTAACATCCTGAGGCAAGCCTGTGAACCCCCAACCGCCCAGCGGCTTCGGTAAGCCCTCTGCCCGCAAAGCTGCTAAGACTCCAGCCCCTAAGGGCAAAGAGCGCCGCGCGGTCGCCGCGAAGCAGTACGACAAGCTCAAGGCGGATGGACTGCCCGAATTCAATATCTATATCCGCATTCAGGGCCAGGACCACTGGTTCCCGGCGGGCTCGATGGCCGTCAACCGCTCCAGCGCCATCGTCCAGGCGATGTACGACAACGAGCAGGAGCTGCTCAAGGGCGCGTTCCGCCTGTTTCCGGCCCTGCGCAAGCAGCAAAATAACCTGGAGTACGGCTACCGTCTCAAGCAGTTCCGCGATGAGCCGATCCAGGTAGCGGTTCGTCCGGCCCCTGGCGTGCCCGGCCTGTTGAAACAGATGGCCGAGCGGCTACGCAGTTGGTTCAACAAAGCCTGAGGCGGCGGGCATTCGGTCAGGTCGCGGATAGGCTTTGGAGTTGGGCCAGGCGCTCTGGGTAGATCTCAACCTTGAACTCGGTGCTGGCGCGGTTGGGGCTGGGAGCGCGGCTAGCCTGACCCAGGTAGAACGGTTGCGACAGGCCGGGCTTGGGGTGAGCTAGGGCGCGGGCACGGACCAAGAGCCGGTCTCGCTCCAGGCGGCCCAGGGTGTAGAGGTTACTCGCGGCCTGTTGCAGGGTGGCTTCGAGTTCGGTCTCGGTAATGCGGGCGGGGACGGTGATCACCACGTTGGGGCCGCCATTGTCATAGACCACGGTGTAGCGGACGGCTCCGGGCACAACGGTGCGGGTGAAGGGGACCAGGCTGAGCGCGAACAGGCCGACCGTAAGCACCAGCGAGAAGCCCGTGACTCCGACTAGCCGGAAGCGCCAACCCTGCGAGCTGAGAAAGGCGATCAGGGTGATCAGGGCGCTGGCCAGGGTGAACAGGCCCAGATACTGCGCGTAGGTGAAAAAATCAGCGGTGGTTGGCATGGTTCGCAAGCAGGAAAGCGCCAGAGTTACTCTCAACTTACCGCTAACCTTGCGCTGCCCTGTGCCTAGTCGGGGTAATCCCGAAGCCAGTTAGCCCACCTGAGCCCAGCGGAACCTCGCTGTTTCCAGGGTGAGGCTCAATCCCCCAGCTCCGAACTGCGATGGGGCAGCTCCAGCCCAGAATTGCCGAGTTCCGAACTGCAATGGTGCAGCTCTAGACTAAAATCGCCGAGTCCAGAGCTGCGTCATCGCAGCTCTGGACTGGAATCGCCGAGTTCCAGCCTAGAATCGCCGAGTTCCGGCCCAGAACGGAGCCGCTCTAGGGCAGAACCGACGGACAGCCTTGCTCCCGCCAGCCCTGCTGACTGACGCTTACGGTGTTTCTAGCTCCATTGGCTCAGCTCCTCCGAGCGACTACTAGACTGATTGCCGCACTTAGACTAAGATTTGCCTACAGTCAGTAAACAAATGTAAACAAATATGAGTTTTCTGGCTGCGGTTGAACCCTGAAAGGCTCCCAGAGAGCCGCACACGCCATGAACTACGCTGCTCGCGCCCTCACTTCAGTCTTGTTTGCGCTGGTCTTGAGCCTGTTGAGCTGGGTGAACGCCCCCGCCGCTCATGCGATCTACGCGCCCGAACTGCTGCCTTCGCAGTTCACGCCGGTGATCGACTTAGGCGGAGTGCTCAGCTCGGTGCAGGAGCAGCAGCTCGGCGAAAAGCTGCTTCAGCTTGAGGACGAGACCGGCTGGAAGCTGCGGGTTCTGACCCAGTTTGCCGACACCCCAGGTCGGGCCGTCAAAGAGTTCTGGAAGCTGAATGAGAAAAGCGTGCTCATGGTGGCCGACGCTCGGGGCGGCAACTTGCTGAACTTCAATGTGGGCGATGCAGTTTACCCACTACTGCCCCGCGTCTTCTGGGTGGAGCTGCAGACCCGCTACGGCAACCAGTTCTTTGTGCGCGACAACGGCGAGGCTCAATCGGTGCTCTCTGCGGTGGACGCGATTCAGGCTTGCCTGCGCGGTGGCGGCTGCGTGGTGGTGCCCGGCCTGCCTCAGGAACAGTGGATTTTGACCCTGGTCACCTCGATTGCGGGCGGTGTGATCTTCGGCTTTGCAGGCCATCCCCGCCACGAAGATGAGGTCTTCTGTTGGCAGTGGGCGCTGCTGTTCTCGCCGCTGTGGGCGATGCTGTTCATCGCCTTTGGCCTGGGGCCGGTGCTCAGCCGCACCAGCGATTGGCTGCCGCTGTTCCGCAATGTCGCAGGCTTCTGCGGCGGCGCGTTGATTGCCTATCTGCTCCCGATTCGCGGTAAGCTGATGGCCCCGCCGAACGAGAGCTAAGTGAGCCTTAGACATTGACCCAGGCAGCCGGTCGGTTGCTAGCTGAGTTCTGCCACTGCGCGGTCTTCGAGCAGGATCTCGCCGGTCAGCAAATCTTCGACCGTGATGCGCAAGCTGCGACGCGCATCGACCTGAAACAGGACACGAATCCGGTCACTGCCGGGGTTGCCCGGTGGCATCAGCTGTGCGATGCTGCGGGCTCCCTCGCGGTCATTGAGCGGCTGAACCGGCGCCTGGCTATCTGCGCGCCTGCGGGTGATCAGCCGGTCGCCGTCGAAATAAACCTCGGTGGCCTTGGCTTCGGAACCCAGCTCGCCGATCACTAACTCGATGCTGGGCTGGTTCTCTAGCGACGCGCCCAAAACTAGCTCTACCGGCTGTGGGGTCGGATAAGCCTGTCCAGCGCGGATCAGCGGGTGCCAGCTGTGGCAATGGTTGCGCCGGTCCCAGTAGCGAACGCCGTAGCTGTGATAGAGAAAATCTTTGAGCTCAACCCCCTGGCTGATCTGCAATGCGCCGTGGGCAATCGCCTCGAAGGGTTTCTCGCCTCTGACCTTGTCGCTGCCGAAGCGCTCGCGCACCCAGGCTTGCACCGCCGGGATCTGAGCGGTGCCGCCGACTAGCAGCACCTGGTTGAGGTCGCGCAGCTCCAACCCCTGGCGCTGTGCCTGCTGCAAGACTTGGCACACAGACTGCTCTAGGCCCTCAAAAAAACCGCGCGCCTGCAGGATCTGCTCAAAACGCTCGCGCTCGAGGCTGAGCTCGTAGCTCTCAAAGGTCTCGTCGTTGAAGTACACCTCGCTGGCACTGGCGCGGCTGGAGAGCTGGATCTTCAAGCGCTCGGCCAGACGGGTGGTCAACGAGGTCTGTGGCAGGCCCTGGGTCTCGGCAAAGTAGTCCACCAGCCAGTGGTCGAGATCGCTACCGCCCAGGTTCTGTCCGGCCTTCGCCAGCACCCGCGCCACTCGCGGCCTCTGGCCCGACTGCTCGGCGAACAGCTTCTCGCCCCACTTGAGTACAAAGCCCAAGGGCTTCGCGCCCCTGGTCTCGGCTTCGATGCGCACTAGCGCCAGGTCGAGCGTGCCGCCGCCGAAGTCTATCACCAGCAGCAACTCTCCGGCGGGCAGGCCGTAGCCCAGGGCGGCCGCCGTGGGCTCATCGAGCAGCCGCACCTGATCCACATTGAGCTGGGCGCTGACTTGGCCCAACCAGCGTCGGTAGGGCTCAAAGCTGTCCACGGGTACGGTGAACACCAGAGCCTCGGCGGGGCCGCTGCGCTGGAGCTGCTCAATCACCTGCTGCAAGAACCAGGTACCGACCTGCTCAAAGCTGAGCGTGCGCCCGTCTAGCTCCGGCAGAAAGCCCTGAATCGGTGCGCCGATGCCGCGCTTGAAGCTACGGAAGAAGCGCGGGTCACGGCCCAGGTCTAGGCCTCGGTCGCGCACAGCCTGGCCGCTGAGCACCCGACCGGCCTGGGCATCTTCCACGTAGAGTAGGCTGGGCACCAGTGGTGGGTTGTTAGCCTGCAGAGTGCTGAGGCCGGGTAGCCTCAGGGTTTCGGCCTCGCCTGTCGCGGCATTCCAGCGGGCGACTACGGTGTTGCTGGTGCCAAAGTCAATTGCGTAGCTCAACCTGGGGTCTCGGGGCAATGAACAAGACTTCTTTTGCCACAATAAAACCAAATCCCATCTCTGTGATCTCAGGATCAGTTTCCAGCCAGTGATCAAATCCCAGCCAGTGATCAAAGCTTTTGTCGTCTGCCTGTGGCGGGTCTGTCTCAGCGTCTTGTTCGCCTTTGGGCTGCTGCTGAGCGCGCCCCTGCTGCCTGCCTTGGCGCAAGCGGTGCCCAGTCTGAGCACCGGCCTCAGTGCCACTGGCCTGGACCCAGACGAGCAGGTCAACGTCTCGGTCTACGAAAAGCGCAGTCCTGGTGTGGTGAACATCACCTCGACGATCGTGGGCTACGACTACTTCCGCCGCCCTTTCCCAGAGCAGGGCACCGGCTCCGGCAGCCTTCTCGACCAACAGGGCAACATCCTCACCAACTACCATGTGGTGCGCAACGCCAACCGCCTGGAGGTGACGCTGGTGGACCAGTCCCGCTACGAGGCGCAACTGGTCGGAGCCGACCCGCTCAATGATCTGGCGGTGATTAAAATCGACGCCCCGTCCAAGCTGCTGCAGCCGATTCCCCTAGCGGCTGCCAATCGTCTGCAGGTGGGCCAGAAGGTACTAGCGATTGGCAACCCATTTGGCTTGTCGCGGACCTTGACTGTGGGGGTGGTCAGCGCACTCGACCGCGAGATCAAGTCGGAGATCGCAGGCCGCGCCATCCGCAATCTGGTCCAGACCGATGCTGCGATCAACCCTGGCAACTCGGGTGGCCCACTGCTGAACCGGTTTGGGGAGCTGGTAGGCGTGAACACGATGATCTTCTCGGCTAGTGGGGCCAGCGCGGGCATTGGCTTTGCGGTGCCGGTGGCCTCCGTACGCAAAGTCGTGCCGGATCTGCTTGCCTACGGCCAAGTGCAGCGTGGCTGGCTGGGCGTGGTGGTTCAGCCGCTGACGCCTCCGCTGAGCGAAATCTTGAGCTTGCCGGTCGATCGCGGCGTGCTAGTAGCACAGGTGCAGCGGGGCAGTCCGGCGGCGAAGGCAGGCATTCGCGGCGGCAGCCAGGATGTAGCCTTGGGCAACCTGCAACTGACCCTAGGCGGCGACATCATCACTGCGATCAATGGCAAACCGATCAGCACGGGCGACGAACTGGTTGAGGCAGTCGAAGACCGCAAGCCAGGGGACACCGTGCAGTTGGAGCTGGTGCGCAGCCCCGCACGCGGCGAAGCCCAGGTCCGCTCTCAGAAGATCAGCGTCACCTTGGGCCTGCACCCGGCCGAGTAACCGCGTGCGCGAGTCTCAGAACCTCCTGCGAGAGTCTCGGAAGGTCTCCAACGAGTCTCAGAGCTTCGCGCGTGAACTTTCAGAATCTCCCCAGCGAGCCTTGCAATCTCGGGCACAAGCCTCAGAATCCGCCGGATGAGCTTCGGAACCTCTCAGGCGAAGTTCAGGACTTCGTTCGGTGCTTGTGGTCGCTGCAGTACCGACAGAGATTGGCCCCCCAGATCTGGCGGCAGCCCAGTTGGGAAGTTAAGATAGTTTACATTATGGTTATTCTGCTCATTCTGGCCCTACTTCTGGTCGCTTGGGCACTGCAGCTAATGCAATGTGCCATGGAGCGCAAAGAATTCTCGCTGATGCTGGCGGGAACCCTGGTTGCCACATCAGCCGCCGGATTGATGACAGTCTATTCCCTGATGCATGGCTATCTAGGGTATCTGCAGAGCTACGACCAAAATGCCTTGCCGCTCTACGGTGCGGCCCTACAACCTTCAGATGCAGATTTGGAGACGGTTCTGATGCCCGTCGCGCCGCCGGTGCAAGCCCACTGAGCAGTGCTCTTAACCGAGAGTTCAGACGAGCGCAGGCTGCAACTGGTCAGACTGTCTGGAGGGGTAGGCCAGGCCAGCAGGCTGGGGCCACTCCTGGCTGCTGCGTAGCTGCGCCAAACGCTTGAGAATTGCCAGCAGATGGCCGTTCTCAATCAGTTGAGCCAGGTGACCGTCATTAAAAAACTGTTCCAGGTGGACGTGAGTGGTCAGCAGCTTCTGCAGAGTGGTTAGATCGGCTGAGGCCACCAGTGCGGGATCGTCCACATAGCGCATCGCTTCTCCCTTGCACGCAGACCAGTCATAAGCAATGACAAAGCCCTCTCGGTCGAGGACTTCGAGGAATTCAGCCACCTCGGTGGCATAGACGTAGGGATCAAAAATCCCAGTCCCCGGTTGAGACTGGTAAAGCGGCTTGGTGTTTGGGTTGGCAAATAGCGGTAGGAACGCCAACACGCGGTCAATATTCTGATTGGAAATAGTCGAGATCATCATTCCCTCTGGCGGTGGTATTCCGCAATCTAAAGCTATTAGAGTTCGGTTTCAGCACCCCGAAAACCTAAAGGAGCAGAACAAAGCTGGCCTCGCGACTGGCTTTGGTATTCAGAGTTACTTGAAGCTGAGTCCAGAGCTTGAGGTGAGGTATAAAGAATCGAACCTCACCTCAACCGAGCTAGGCTGCTGACTCATGCTTTTAAACAAGAGCGTAACATCTCTTTTTAAGGCCGGTCAATCAGTCTTACGACCTAGATACAGACCGCATTCATTCGTTGTGAATTGCCACACAAAATCAGCCAGTGGCGGCATCTTCAAAACTGATCTTTCAAACCTCGAATCCGGGCGAAGACACGGGTCGGGTCGCTCAGCCCCGCCGCCTGCTGCAGCGCCGGTTGGTCCCAGCGCAGAAAGGGATTGGTCTGGCGCTCTAAGCCAATCTGCGAGGGCACGGTCGGCTGCTGCTGACGACGCGCCTGTTGCACCTGCTCAAACCGTGCTTGCAAGTCTGGGTTGTGCGGGTCCACCGAGCACGCGAACTTTAGATTATTCAGCGTGTATTCGTGGGCGCACCAAACCCGTGTGGCCTCGGGCAACGCACGCAGCTTGCTCAAGGAGTCCACCATCTGTGCAGGCGTGCCTTCAAACAGTCTGCCGCAGCCGCCCGCGAATAGTGTATCGCCACAAAACAAATCCCCCGTCCTGGCAAAATAATAGGCAATGTGGGCGTAGGTATGGCCGGGGACAAACAAGACTTCTGCGTTTTCTCCGGCAAAGGTCACCTGGTCGCCTTCCTTCAGGAAAACCTTCTGTCCCGGAATGCGGTTTCGGTCCCGCTCACCGCCGTACACAACCGCCTTGGGAAAAGCTTGGAGCAATTCGTGATTGCCACCGACGTGATCGCTGTGGTGGTGTGTGTTGAAAATCGCGACCAGTTGTGCGCCTAGTTCCTGTAACTGCAGCAGTACAGGGCTAGCAACCGCAGGATCGACCACCGCCACCGTATTCGAGGCTGGGTCATGCAGCAGAAAAATGTAGTTATCCGAGAGGGCAGCAAGTCGATGGATCTGCATGGCAAGAGGGGTGAACACCTGTGCTGCATCCTATTGTGAACCGTCTAGGATCGCCGAATGACGGACATACCTGAGATTCACTCCCTAACCCTAAGCTGGGGCAACACCCCGGCGCGTGCCTATGCCTGTGGCGAAGGTCCCCTGGTAGTCCTGTTGCACGGCATGGGCGGCGCGGCCGATCACTGGAACTTCACCCTACCCAAGCTGGCTCTAGCGGGCTACCGGGCAATTGCCTTGGATCTGCCGGGGCATGGTGGCTCCGCGCTGCCGCTGAGCACAACGCTCACCCCGGTCTGGATGGGACAACGACTGGCAGACTGGCTGCACGCTCAGGCTCAACCCGCCATTCTGGTGGGTAACAGCTTGGGCGGGTGGGTGGCGCTACACACCTGCCTTACGGCTCCCGAGGTTGTACGGGGCTTGGTATTGGTGGCAGCAGCAGGTCTGGAGGGCATCGCGACGCGCCCTCCTAGACTCCGCCTAGGAGGGGGCAAGAACTTGCTACGGAGCTTGCTCGCGCTGCTGTTCGCCGATCCAGGCCGGGTGTCAGCAGCGGTCACCCAACGCTTGCTGATGCAGGGTATGATGGCCCCAGCTTTGGCTGCCCTGCGACCCGAGGGGCTGCTCCAGCCTGCCGACTTAGCCCGCATTCTGACGCCGACCCTGGTGGTCTGGGGGGCCCAGGATGGCGTGATCCCAGCCGCTTGGGCCGAGGTGTTTGCCCGGTCACTGCCGAGAGCGCAGTTGCGGCAGCTCGATCCCTGCGGGCATCTGCCGCAGATTGAGTGTCCAGTTGAGTTTCATCAACTCTTGATAAAGTTCTTAGAGCCGCTTCATCCCAGCCTGGTTTGCGCCAAACCAGAATAAAATGAGGCGCAGTGCAAGACCGGCTCCAGACTTGCAACCAGAATTGGCTCAAACAAAGATTACCCAGACCAGGGTTTCTACACGCATCATGTCTTTGCCTATTGCTTCTACAATGCCCACCCCCGGCCCTACTCCGCTTGAGCAACTTGCTGCCCACATCCTCGCCAAGGGCAACATGTCCCGAGAGGAGTACTCCCAGCTTAGCGTTGCCCTTTCCTCAGAGGTTGGCCTCACTGCAACTGAACGTCGCCAAGTCAATCGGGTGTTTGACTACATCCAGACCGGTCGCCTAACCGTGGAGCTCTGAGCAGGCTCTGCCTAGCCAACCCCTGAGTCGATCCAAACTTGAGGGTCTGGCAATTTTGGATTTGTTAGACACCTAAGGCCAATAACTCTGCCTGTAAGGGTGAGGCTTGCAGCTCCCGGCCAATAAAAATCAGACGAGTTTGACGGGGTTCTCCCGGCTGCCAGGGGCGGTCGTAGAAGCGATCAAAACGCTTACCGACCCCCTGCATCACTAGACGCAGTGCCTTGCCGGGCACTGCGACAAATCCCTTGACGCGATAGATCTCCTGCTGCTGCACCAGGTCCTCTAAGTAAGCCTGCAACCGCTCCGGCGCAAATTCCTGCTCCAGAACTACAGTCACGGCATGAATGTCTTGATCGTGCTCATGATTTTCGCCTTCAGCATGCGCGTGGTGGCCCTCACGACGGTCGAGGTCATCTTCGGCGGCGGCATTAAACCCCAGGAGCAGCGAGGCATCGAGCTGGCCGCGCTGGCTAGTGACGATTTTGACGCCAGGGCTGAGCTGGCGCTGGATCTGCGCTAGCACCCGTTGCTGCGTTTGGGCGCTCACTAGGTCGCTCTTGTTCAGGATCACCAAATCGGCACAGGCTAGCTGGTCCTCAAACAGCTCCTCCAGCGGCGTCTCGTGGTCGAGGCTAGGGTCAGCCTGGCGGGCCTGTTCCTGAGCGAGCGGATCGCTCACCAGGTCGCCTGCCGCCACGGCGGCGCAATCTACCACCGTTAGCACCCCATCCACCGTTGCTGCGTTGCGGATCTCGGGCCAGCGGAAGGCGCGTACTAGGGGCGCAGGCAGGGCCAGCCCCGAAGTTTCAATCAGAATGTGATCGAGCTGGCTGCGGCGTTGCAGCAATGTTTGCATAGTGGGCAGGAATTCTTCCTGTACAGTGCAGCAAAGACAGCCGTTCGTTAGCTCCACAATATTGTCTGCCAGGCGGCTAGTTGCAGGGTCGGCCTGGTCCTCCTCCGGGCACAGCTGGCAGCTGCGCAGCAGATCCCCATCGATTCCCAGCTCACCGAACTCATTAACTAGCACAGCCAGACGGCGGCCCCGATTGTGCTGCAGCAAATGTCGGATCAGCGTCGTTTTACCGCTGCCGAGAAAACCAGTAATAACGGTGACAGGGATCCGGGCAGACATGGGAACTCTGGAGCGTGAGCGGTGCCCCTCAGATTACCACTCCTCAGCCGAGTGCTCGGCCATTGCTATCGCTGGCTGAGGCGAGGTAGCCACTCATGTCCAGTCCACCTGAGGCCGTGTTTTCACTGACTCGGAGCCCCTCTGGAGGAGGTTATTGTGGTTAGAATGCCTGCTTCTCAACCCAGACCTCCCCATGCTCTCTGTCTGCGACCAGGGTTAACCCCGCCTCTTTCTCCAGGCAGGCCCTTGTATGGATGCTGTTACCTCAGACCTTCTCACAGCTGCTGGTCCTGAGTCGTCTCAACTCGGTCCGGGCTTGCAGCCAGTTCTGCTCCCCAACCCGGCGCTAACGCCGCTTCACTCAGTCAGTGAAGCGGCGTTAGCGCTGCTCCAGCAGGAGAGTGAGCGTCTTGCTGTGGTCGCGGAGCATCAGGTTGTGGGCTGGGTTACCCCGAAAGTGCTTCTACGCTGGCAATCCCAAGGCATTGCGCCTGCGCACACGCTCCTATCCAGCCTGCTGAGCGATCTGGAGCCTGGTCCCCCGCTAGGGCTTGTGGTTTTGCCTGAGGCTTCCCAGTGTTTACAAGGACTGTCGGAGGCGAGTTTGAGGCTGGGGGGGAGCTTCAGCGATGTCTGTGATCAGGCGGTGACCGTACTGGCAGACCTGTTCAACGCTTCCCACGTTACGCTGGAGCGCCTGCGCCTAGACTCGCTGCTCACTCACGCGCCCCAGGTCGTACCTCCAGACCCGACTCTGGTGTCGCAGAGCTGTCGCGCAGAGATTCTTTCGATGAGAGTAGACGGTCAGGTGCACCATGGAGGCGAGTTGCCCCTGGTGGGCTCTCCCAGCGAGCACGTCTATCAGACCAGGCTACCTTACTACTGCCAGGGCGATTTGCGACAACTGTTCCCTGAAGATCCTTTACAGCAGCGGGCTCAGCACCTGCGCGTCTACTTAGGCTATCCGCTGTTCACGCCGCAGGGCCAGATTTGGGGCATCTTGCACTTGATGGACCGCAGGCCCCGAGAGTTTACTTCTGAGGAGCTACGGTTGCTGCAGATCTTCACTGAGCGCATCAGTACGGAATGGGCACAGGAACAACAGCAGCAGCGCTTAGAGCAGCAGGCCCAACGTCAGCGTCTGGTCTACCAGATTGCCATCGACATCCGCAGTTCGCTCAATCTAGAAACCGTGCTGCGGCGGGCGGTGACCCATCTGGGCGAGGCGCTGCAGGTGGACCGCTGCGTCGTGCGACTGGTGGGGGAATCGCGGGCGAGTAATTCGGGCCAAGACTTTTTTGAGTACTGTCGCTCGCCCTGGCCCTCAGTGCGCCACACGTTCGATGACAGCGGTCCGCTGACGCGGGAGGTCATTGCCCATCGCCGCCTGCTCGCCATTGCCGATGTTCAGGCCGATCCCCGCAGCGTTCCTGCGGGCCAGGAGTACCGCGAAAGCTGCACGCGCTCGACTCTGGTTGTGCCTTTGCTGTCCTTGGCCCCGGAGAGCTGTGAGCCGTCGCTGGTAGGCATTGCTTACTTGAACCAGTGCGCCCGGGTTCGCGCCTGGAGTCTGCTCGACCGGCAGCTGGTTCAGGAGGTTGCCAGTCAGTTGGGGATTGCCATCCAGCAGGCGCTGCTCTACAAGCAAACCCAGCAGCGCGCCCGACGTGAGGCACTGGTCAACCAGATCAGTTCGGCAATCCGCAGCAGTTTGGACTCGGAGGCGATCCTGGAGCAAACCGTGCAGCTGCTAGGTGGGGCATTGCGAGTCGATCTGTGTGTGATCGCCATCGGCTCGGCGGATCAAGAAGCTTTCACGCAGGTGGCTGCCTGGAAGCATCAAGGCCGGGCCACGCCACCCAGCCGTACGATGACCACTCGAGAAAACTCCCACATTCAGTCGCTGATCAACAGCCAGGAGCCAGTGGCCGTCCCCGACCTTCGCCTGGCAACCCACCTAGATCAGACCATGCGCGACCGCTTTGAGGAGTGGCAGATCCGGGCTTCGTTGGCGGTGGCCACCCGCTTCGGCGGCCAGGTCAATGGCATGTTGGGGCTGCACCAATATCACCAGCCCCGCGCCTGGACGCAAGAGGAGATTCAGGTGCTAAAAGCGGTCGCTGACCAGGTGGCGATCGCTATCCACCAGGCCCAGCTCTATCAGAAGATCCAGGTGCACAACCAGCTGCTGGAGCGGCAGGTTCAAGAACGGACCGAACAGCTGCAAGCTGCCCTGGCCCAAGCGCAGCAGCTCAACGAGCTCAAAGACAATTTCTTGAGCACGATTAGCCACGAACTGCGCACTCCCCTGACCAGCATGAAGCTGGCATTGCAGATGCTGCGCGTCGATGCACCACTGGAGAAGCAGCAACGCTACTGGCAGATCCTCAATGATCAATGCCAGTACGAAATCGACTTGGTCAACAACCTGCTGGACTTGCAGCGCTTGGAAGCCGGTGGGCAGACGCCGACCCTGGAATCCATCGAGATCAGTCGGGAACTATGCACAATCGCCAACACGCTGCAGTCCAATCTTGCAGATCGTCAGCTGACGCTATTGCTGGAAGTGCCGCCGGACCTACCGGCAGTCTTGTCAGACCTGTGTAGCTTGCGCCGCATCATCCATGAGCTGCTCAACAATGCCTGCAAGTATACGCCCCCAGGCGGGGAGGTCCAGCTGCAGGCTGCCGTCGAGTCTGGCAATGGTGCCGAGGGCCTACGCATTCAGGTGATTAACGGTGGCCCCGGCATTACTGGCCACGATCTGGAACACATCTTCGACAAGTTCTACCGCTGTTCCGAGGCCAATCGTCAGGCGGTTAATGGCACTGGGTTGGGGCTGCCGCTGGTCAAAAAGCTGCTGGAGAGCCTGGGGGGCCGCATTGAGGTCAGCAGTACACCGGGACGCACCTGCTTCCGTGTCTGGCTGCCGTTGACTTGGCCCGTTGCCTGCTCGGCGGTCTAAGGTCTATCCTAGGCGGCAACCCTTGCCCGTGAGGCTCGTCTGACACCCATGATCCCTGGTGAATATTTCCTTGAGGATTCTGACCTTGCCGCTAACAGCGGACGGGCGGTGCAGGAGCTGGAAGTGACCAACACAGGCGACCGCCCGATTCAGGTAGGTTCGCATTTTCACTTTTTTGAGGTCAATCGGGCGCTGCGGTTCGACCGGGAGCAGGCGTTTGGCAAGCGGCTGAACATTCCCTCCGGTAATGCGGTGCGCTTCGAGCCGGGCCAGACGCATCGGGTGAGTCTGGTAGCGCTGGGCGGCAAGGGGCTGGTCCAGGGCTTCAACAATCTGACCGCCGGTTCGGTGCGCACGCCGCACAGCCTCAATCGCGCGCTCGGGGCGCTGGATGCTTGGCTGGAGGAGTAAGGGCAAAAACGCCCCGAGCGCGCGATTGAGGACTAGTCTGGTAATCCCTAAGCTTTGGCTTCCAGGATCTCGAACACGCTGTCCAGGCGAGTGAGTTCCAGGACCATCAGCACTGAGGGCTTGGCGGAGCAAAGCATCAGCTGTTTGCCCAGTTGACGAGCAATCTTCAGCCCGCTGACCAGAGCGAGTAGACCGTGAACATCCAGGACGTCGATCTGCTGCAGATCGACGACCAGCGTCGAGTCCACTTCTCGCAAGCTTTGCTCAAGCTGTTGGCTGAAGCGGGCGCTGCTGTGTTGGTCCAGGCCACCTTCTGGACGCACGACCTTGACTTGAGAGAGATCAGCCATCCGGTCTAGAAGAGGGATGCTTTGCATAAGACGGACTCTCCAGGGTTAGGTCTCGGGTTTGCGATCGCGAAAGCCAGCAGTCTTTGCTTTCGACCTTCCCAATCTAGTGAGGCCTGCGTGGAAACACGAGAGGATAGGTTTAGGGCTTGCGCAATCTTTGCATTGACGGGGGGCTGTGTGAAAATTGCGCTGTATCACAACGGAACCCGAGCGACCGAGGTATGCACATTCAGGTCACTTACACGCTTGGGGACTTCTACCAGGCCAGCCTGCTGCATTGGCAGCGCAAACCGTTTGCCCGTCTGTTGCCGCTGCTGGGAGCAATCGTCCTGCTAGCAGCTACCGCAGAAGTCTTCAGCCCAGCTGGCTTCCTGAGGCGGGACGGCCTCTTGCTCGCCGGGGGTTTATACCTGTTGCTTTACCCCAGTGTGATTCTGAGACTATTTGCGGTACTGAGCTTCCGCCAGCAGAGAGCGCTGCGCCAGGAGTTGCTGCTGGCGTTTGATGACCGTGAGGTGTGCGTGAACGGTGAGACGCTGCAGGGACGAACTACCTGGGAGCAGTATCAGCAAGCGGTATGGAACGCGCAGGTGCTGCTGCTCTATCCCACGCCTGAGGTCTTTCAGATCCTGCCACGACGGGCTTTTGCCAACGATGAGGACTGGCACTCGACCCTCAAGCTCATCCAGAGCAAGGTTAGCAACAGCCGAGGGCCAGACCCTACAACGACTTGAGCACTCGAGCGATAGCCTGCCGGATCTGGCGCTCCCCCCCCGGATTGTGGGTGGTCAAGGTCAAGAAACAGGCCTGATCGCCCAGGGTAAAGGCGAAGGTGGTGCCCAAGACCCGAGAGGTACCGCCGGTTTTCTCGCCTAGCCAACGCACCACTTGGCTATTCAGTAGGTGGACAGTTGAGAGTGCCGTGATACCCATGGTGTCGTCGTACTGCTTGGCTAGGGCAGCACGGATGGCGTGGTAGCCTGTGGTCTTGCGAGCGTAGATCATCTGCATCATCCGGTTCAGCTCATTGCTGGTGATCCGGTTCGGCCCACCGCCGTGGTTATCGGGATAGGTGTAGTTCCCCACCAACTTGGAGAGAACTTGAGTCTGGCTGAACCCCATTGCCTCCAGCTCGCGGTTGATGACATCCATACCCAAGAAGTCAATCAGCTGGTTGGTAGCCGTGTTGCTGCTTTCGGCCAGCATCTCGGTCATCAGGTAGCGCAAGGGGTGGCTTTGGCCCACGGCAATATACGAGTGATCTTCGGTGTAGTTGCCCGGGTCGAGATAGATCGGCGTATTGAGACTGGTGTCCGTCTCCTCCAGTCGTTTCACCAGAATCAGCGCGATCGGCACCTTGATCAGACTGGCGGGTTCCCTAGGAGGCTGATCACCGTTGAAATCCACGCAGTAGAGAGGACCCACACATAGGGCAATCGTCGCGCCTGGCCCCAGGTTACTGGCCTGCGCGATCTGCTTCAGGTTCTGGGCGTCTGACTGCTGCCGCTTGGCTAGAACCTGGCTGTAGAGCCTTGGCAGATTCGCCAGTCCGAGCTGAACCTTTGGCTGCTGGGGCGCGAGCAGCGCCAGCAAATTGGCGATTGGCGCTCGGTAGCCAGGGGAGCGGAGGTGTTCGTTCTGATCGCCTGCACACAGCAAACCTGCCAGGACTAAGCTGAGCCAAAGTCTGACGGTCGAGAGCCAGCGCGGCAACGGTTGGGCTGGCTCCAGCCAGGGGACGCGGGTGAAGGCAGTGGCAAGTTTAGGGAGTTGGGATAGCAAGAGGCTGCAGAACCTGAGCTCGAAATACGCATCAAGATACAGCCTAGTGCCAAATTTGCACTGACTCCTCTGGTACCATCCGGACAATTTGCGGTCAGGGTTTGCACATCCGATTGAGCTGTCAGCTGTAGCCGCCGCTCATCCCAGTCACGCAGCCGTGGGAGCCTGGGCTGATCAGGGGATTGACTGAGCGATGGCGAGTTGGGGGTTTAGCCTGGGTCGAGTTCCCAAGTCCCACAGACTGACGGGCTAGGACCATGGTGGTGGGCAACACGCCACAGATCCGACCCAGCCAATCATTGGAGAGGTTCGCAATCGCGGCAGCCCCAGCGATCTCGACCAGTTTTTGCAAGCAGGCTTGGGCGCGTTGCAAGGGAACGGTTTCGACCGCCAGGTTAGACAAATAATCGATCCACACCAGGCGCTCGTTGAACGCTGCCTGACGCTCCGCATAGCCTTGGGGGCGAACCAGATGTAGTGAACCGAGCAGCAATAGCTGACGGCAGGTATAGTCCACCACTCCCCCAACCATGGCGTTGGGGCCAACCACATCCACGTAGTGAGCCTTGACCAGCAGGAGCAGTCCCTGTCCCCGCCCAATCAGCGTCTGCCCACTCGTGAATAGGTGTAGCAGCTCCCCTGATTCCCTGGGGATGAGCGCGTTGACGTTGCTGGGCGAACCCGACCTTGTCTCCATTTCGACTGATTCTCCGAAGGCAGACTGCTGAATTGGGTACTGTACTGAGGCACGTGCCTCACCCAGGGTCAGGCTGTTCTCGCTCCCCACCCCGTTCCCGGCTGAAACTCAGCTCCTCCCAAACGCGCCGCGCCGATTCGCGACGGCACAGGTTCAAGGATGGAGCAAACTTAAAACTGAGTTCGGCCTCTCCTGATCGCCATGATCGCCGCAGGTCAAAGGCCTAATCATCAAGATTCCAGAGAGTCAGCGCCCAAAATCGTAAAGATTCTGTAGAGGCAAGGCTGCAATGCTGATGGGAGCGCTCACCTTGTCCACGCTAAGAGGCTGCTCGGACGGTCGCGACCGCAGGGTCTGTGCCAGAAAGCCCAAGAGCTTGCCGATGACTTTCGGAGCTACTACCCCTGTCTGGGCTGCTCGCGGCCCAGCAGGATCTGAAGCCTTAACGACCCTTGGGTCGAACCAGCAGCTGCATGGTAGAAAACTGGGGAGCCAGGGCTCGAACCTGGAGACTTCAGGGCCAGAACCTGACGTGATGCCTATTTCACCACTCCCCAACGGGACCTCAATTCTAGCCCAAATTTAGTCCAAGTAAAACAGCGTCACGATCTTACGCTGGTCTTCTGCATCCTGACAGGTTTGCAACAGTGTGGTGCTGTCGTGAAAGGCAAAGCAGATCAGCTGCTGACACTTAGAGACAATCTCCTGGTTACACTGGGCGCTGGCTTCTGCCAAGCTGAGATTGTTATTTTCGCCGTGCTCGATCAGATGGATCACATTTTCGAGCTGTTCCCGCGACTCCATCGGCTGACGTTCCAGGCTCTGAGGCAGGATGACCGTCAATAGGTTTGGATCCGCTCGCAGAGCACCTCGAATCGCGGCAAGATTGGTGCCAGTCGCGCCTGAAGTGAGAACCCGATTTCCTCCCAGAACCAGCGCATAACTGAGGGTCTCAATTAAGTTCTGGTGGGTAATCGGGACGTGGCGAGAACCGAGCAGGGCAATGCGTTTAGAACTGGTCTGCTGAATTGCGGCCAGCTCCTGAAGGAATTCATCAACCTTGGGCAGGTCTATCGACTGGCTCAAATGCTATGCAACCTGGGAAACCACCCGACGATTTTACCAGAGTTTGGCAAATCCCCTGCAGGCACGCAGGAACCGTTCCGGTAGCTCTGGCGTCGCCCCCCAGTGCAGGTGAACATAAGAGGCAATCAGGTTGCCCAACTGCCAACCTTCGTGTCTGCCATCAGACAGCCGATAGAGGGGCTGAGTGGAGTCAGTGCTCTGGGTTGAGCGATGGAATTCATGGCCTCGGACGGTCTGACCGGTTGGCATGAGCGGGGTATCCTGGCAGGCGGTCGCCGTGCGATAACCCAAGTTCAGCCGCGGACCCATCCGAGTGGTCAGCGGCAGTGCCCCTACCAGGGAGAAACTCTGTCCCTCGAAGTCAGTGAGCGTCTGGCTCAGGTACATCAGCCCGCCACATTCTGCATAGACTGGCAGCCCTGATTGGATCGCCCGTCGCACACTGTTCAGAGCGCCTTGGTTTTCGGACAGCTCCTGCGCAAACATCTCTGGAAAGCCGCCGCCGAAGTAAAGCCCCTGCACCCCGACGGGTAACGCGGCGTCGCACAGTGGGCTCCAAAATCGCAATCGCGCGCCTAGCTCAGTGAGTAGTTCCAGATTATCTGGATAGTAGAAGCTAAACGCCGGGTCGCGGGCGACGGCCAAGATCACTGGCGACTCAATTTCCTGGCGCACAGGATTTGAACTTGCTGGTTGGGGGTGGCTTTGCAGATGGGGCAATAAGCCAGTCCAATCGAAGTGAGTCTGTGCCAGGTGGGCGAGCTGGTCGATCAGTGGCGTGAGGCAGGGCAGCTCATCAGTGGGCACGAGGCCGAGGTGGCGACTGGGTAGCTGAATCTGCTCATCGCGCGGCAAGACACCCAGAATCGGCAAGTTCAGGGGTTCTAGAGCCGCTTCGAGCAGTTGGCGGTGGCGGTCGCTGCCCACTCGATTGAGAATCACCCCTGCGAATTGGAGACGAGGATCAAAGCTGCGATAGCCGTGAACCATCGCTGCCACGGACTGAGCCATGCGGCTACAATCAACCACTAGCAGGACAGGAATCGCTAGCAGGCGGGCGAGATGGGCAGTGCTGGCGAAGTGATCGCGGCAGCCCGCCGCGCCATCGTATAGCCCCATGACCCCCTCGATCAGCGCTGCGTCCACGCCCTGCGTGTGCTGTGCAAAGCAAGCCACCACATAAGCCTCGCTGGTCAGGATCGGGTCCAGGTTGCGACAGGCTTGCCCAGTGATTTGGGTGTGAAACATGGGGTCAATGTAGTCTGGCCCCACTTTGAACGACTGCACTCTGAGCCCCCGTCGCACCAGGGTTGCCAGTAGGGCCAGGGTGACTGTGGTCTTGCCGACGCCGCTGGCAGTGCCCGCAACGATCAGGCTCACTGCAAGAGCGGTTGACCGCGTAGCTGACGCAGCTTGTTTAAATGGGCCGGACAGTCACAGCCAAATAGGGCAATGGCCGAGTTGCTCTCCTCTTCGGTGAACTCCAGCATGGGATGCTCTGGAGCCTGACCGCTTACCCGGATCTCGACCGCCTGCGGTGCAGCAGCGGACCCGGCTTGCGGCGCGGGCTGAGGCTCATTGACCTCAGCCGCGATCACAAGCGGCAAGGGAAACGATAAGCAGCCCAAGATGCTGGGACTCACCAGCCAGGCCAGCGCGACTCGATTCATGATTCCACCTTCAGCCATTCCCTGTCGAGCCAGTCTAATCGATTACGCTTGCACCGCAGTAGGGGCAGCCGCCTTCAGGATGGCCGCAGTGACCGCCAAGCTTTCCAGGTAAAGCGTATCCTGACCCCAGCGTTGCAGCTGTTGACCCAGAAGCGAATCGGCGGCCTGATCGGCCAAAGAGCTCACCTGCTGGATTGTGCAGGACTGAGCGCCACCGCTCGCCTCCATGCGCATGCAGCCGGTGCTCTCTGAACACAACACCGTGCAGCAGTCTGCCTGGGTGTCGGTGGATGTGAGACGCAGGCCGATCAGGTCACCGACCACGGTGCCTACATTGCCGACAGGCACTGCCGCCAATTCCGCTTCAATCGCGCGTTCATCGGGACCGATGAAGGTCACCCGACGCAGTTCGTAATCGTCGTCACCGATGCTGTAGGACAGCGGACGCCACTGCAGACGGCTGGCGAGCCAACCCAGATAGAGCAGCGCCTGGGTGCTGTTGCCTTTCTCGAAGTCGACGGTCACCCGGTCCACCGAGCGCAGCGAGGCGCGACGCTCCGGCGGATCGAAGGCTTGGGCGGTCAGTTCTTGCCAAGCGGCCAAGCGCGACCAGTTGAGGTCGGCCATCTGGATGCCGCTCTCAATTAGCTGGTGCACCTTGAGCAGGTCAGCCTCAGGATTTTCAAAGTAAGCCGAATCCACGATCAGCTTGCTGCTCAGGGCTGCGAGGCTGTCAAATACGCCCAAGCCCGGGGCTGGGCTGGCTTTCCACCAGATGAACACCGGCAGATCCGCAATCAGCAAGGCCGCGACTGTGCTCTTGACCCGTTCGTAGGCTGTGAAGTTGCCCTGGAGCGTGATGTATTCACAGCAGACCAAATTGCTGCGGTGCTTCTGCACTGGGCAGTAGGCAGCGACTTGAGCCGTTAACCCCTCATCTGTGCCATTGGGGCTGGGGCAGAGGTCGATCACGCGGCAGGGGTTTTGTGTGGCAATGGCGTCGACCGAGGCGGAGGGTACGCCCACCGTTTCGCCCGGCTCATAGACCAGGAGGGTGAAGGTTGCGGCACGGGTGATCGTGTGGTCGCCGTGGAACTGCCAGATTTTACTGAGTTCCGCCTCAATCTCGCTGACCGAGACGTCTTTGGGCGTCTGCAGCTGGACGATAGATTGCTGGTCGCGGGTGGGAGTTTGGGTGTTCATATCCAGTGGGGGGAAGGCCGCAGCCTAGTTATTGACTTTACGCTAATCCGAACTAACTCCAAGTTAAAGCCGACGCCACTGTCTGCCGTCGCGGTTAAGCAGCAGCTCCGCGTCGCTCGGCCCCCAGGTGCCCGCCTCGTATTGTGGCACCAGCGCGGGGTTGGTGGGAGCATCCCAGGCGTTGATCGCAGGCGTGACCACGCGCCAGGCTTCTTCGACTTCATCGGCGCGGGTGAATAGAGTCTGGTCGCCGATCATGCAGTCAAACAACAGGCGGTCGTAGGCATCGCTGCCGGTGACGCCGAAGGTTGTGCCGTAGCGGAAGTCCATATCGACCGAGCGTGTGTTCAGGCTCTGGCCGGGCATTTTGGCCTCGAATTTCAGCGAGATGCCTTCATTGGGCTGAATGCGCATTGCCAGAACGTTAGGATTGGCCTGCTGCGCCGCCGACTGGTAGATCATGTGCGGCACGTCCCGGAACTGGATGGCGATTTCGGAGGCCTTTTTGGGCAGCCGCTTGCCGGTGCGTAGGTAGAAAGGCACCCCCTGCCAGCGCCAGTTATCCACCAAAAATTTCATCGCCACATAGGTGGGCGTAGTCGATTCGGGGTTGACGTTGGGTTCTTGGCGGTAGCCTGCGACCGGTTTGCCCCGCATCCAGCCTGCCGAGTACTGTCCCCGGATGCTGGAGAGTTCCAACCGCTTGGTGTCCGCCAGACGGGTAGCCTGGATGGCTTTAACCTTCTCAGTGCGCAGAGCGTCAGCGTCCAAGGCATTGGGCGGTTCCATGACCGTGAGGCAGAACACCTGCATCAGGTGATTTTGCAGCATGTCTCGCAGTGCGCCGGAGGTTTCGTAATAGCCCGCCCGGTCTTCCACGCCTACGGTTTCAGCCACTGTGATCTGCACATGGTCCACGTAATGGCGGTTCCACAGGGGCTCAAAGATCGTGTTGGCAAAGCGCAGTACCAACAGATTCTGAACCGTCTCTTTGCCCAGATAGTGGTCGATGCGATAGACCTGTGATTCTTGGCAGACTTCGCGCAGCACCCGATTGAGTTCCTGAGCCGAAGCCAAATCGCGACCAAAGGGCTTTTCAATTACCAGCCGCGTCTTTTTGGGGTCAGCGATCATGCCCGCTGCGCCCAATTGCTGGATCGCCTGGGGGAAGAATTTGGGGGCCACCGACAGATAGAACACACGATTGCCGTGCGTGCCCCGTTTGTCGTCGAGTTCGCGCAGCAGGGTGTTGAGCTTCTGATAGTCTTCGCCCTTGCCCATGTCCGCAGCGCAGTAGTAGAGCCCCTCGGCAAAGTCTTTCCAGAGCTCGTCGGCACCCACGCCAGTCGAGAACTGCTCTACGCCCTCGCGCATGTGCTCGCGGAAAAAATCGTGGCTCCAATCGCGCCTAGCCACGCCCACGATCGTGAGTTCGGGGGGAAGTTTGCGCTCGCGCCGAAGGCCATAGAGTGCCGGAACCAACTTACGCTGGGTTAAGTCTCCGGAGGCTCCGAAGATAACCAAAATAGAGGGCTCGGGAATGCGCTCTTGCTGAAGGCCAACCCGCAGCGGATTTTCGAGCAGACTAACCATAAACTCAAACCCTATTGGATGAACTCAAAAGCGTGAGGGGCAATCACTCATGATTGCCCCCAGGTTCTA
Organism: Leptolyngbya sp. SOY_34_metabat_272; assembly: GCA_031399305.1. Lineage (GTDB taxonomy): Bacteria > Cyanobacteriota > Cyanobacteriia > FACHB-261 > FACHB-261 > FACHB-261. Next base: position 42,019 of record JANNOU010000026.1, on the reverse strand, counting down.
ACGGGTGGTTAGACCGGTGTCAGACGATTGACTTTCTCCTGCAAGGAATTGAGCAACGCCGTGAAGGGCTGCACGAACTTGTCCACCCCTTCGGTTTGCAACTCCAGCATCACTTGGTCGAGGTCGATGCCAATTTCCGACAGCGAGTCGAACAACTGATGCGCCCCGTCCAGTCCGGTCTCAATGCGATCTTGAATGTCGCAGTGGTCGGCGCAAGCCTCAATGGTCTGCGGCGGCATCGTGTTAACTGTGTCCGGTCCCACCAGCTCATCGACGTACATCACATCGCTGTAGCTGGGGTTCTTGGTGCCGGTGCTGGCCCACAGCAGCCGCTGCACTTTTGCGCCCTTGGCGGCCAGTGGCTGCCAGCGTTCAGAGGCGTAGATTTCTTTATATTTCTCGTAGGCGATCTTGGCGTTGGCGATCGCGGTCTTGCCTAGAAACGAACGTAGGCGCGCCTGCTGGTTGGCATCGGGCTCGCCCTTGAGCATCACCTCAATGCGGTCATCAATCTTGGAGTCAATGCGGCTAAGGAAGAAGCTGGCCACCGAGGCGACGCTGCTCAGATCGCCACCACTTGCAGCAAATTGCTCCAGGCCGCGAATATAGGCCCAAGCCGTGTTTTCGTAATCCTGAACCGAGAACAGCAGGGTCACGTTGACGTTGATGCCACGGGCAATCACCGCTTCCACCGCCGGGAAGCCAGCGGCCGTGCCGGGAATTTTGATCATCACGTTCTTGCGCCCGATCAGCTCATAGAAGCGAATCGCCTCGTGGATCGTGCTTTCGGTGTCGTTGGCCAGGTTGGGCGACACTTCAATGCTGATGTAGCCGTCCAAGCCCTGCGACTCGGTGTAAACGCCCTCGAAGATGTCGCAGGCGTCCTGAATGTCCTTGATCACCAGGGCTTCGTAGATCTCGGTGACCGACTGACCGGCCTTGATCCCCTGCTCAATGTCGGGGTCGTAGATGACGTTGCCATTGATCGCCTTTTCGAAAATTGCCGGGTTAGAGGTGATGCCGCGCAATCCTCGGGTCTCAATCAATCGTTTGAGTTCGCCAGACTGGATGAGATCGCGGGTGAGGTTATCCAGCCAGACACTTTGGCCGTGTTCTTTGAGTTGGAAAAGCGGATTTGTTGCTGTCATGGGTTGCTCACTTTTGCTTGTGCTTGTGTGGTTCGACCGAGGGTCACCCTGCTCCTCTCAAAACCGTTTCTCCTGGGCTGGTAAAAGATTCCACTAACGCTACATCCTCTCGGCTGCCGATGATTAAAGGCGTCCGCTGATGCAGTTTCTTTGGGATCACGTCCAGGATTTCCTGAGTGCCCGTGGTGGCTCGGCCCCCGGCCTGCTCGACCAAAAAGGCCATGGGTGCCGTCTCATAGAGCAAACGCAGCTTGCCCTCCGGGTGCTGGTCCGTGCCCGGATAGAGATAGACACCGCCCAGCATCAGGATGCGGTGAATGTCCGCGACCAGCGCTCCAGAGTAGCGCGAGGTGTAGCCCGGAGTCCGGTGCAGGTGCATCACGTACTGCCGGATCGACTCGGGCCAGGAACAGAAGTTGCCCTCGTTGATGCTGTAGGTATTGCCCTTGGTCGGAAGCTGAATGTTTTCCTGGGCCAGGATGAACTCGCCCAAACTGGGGTCGAGATAGAAGGAGTGGACGCCCTTGCCAATCGTGTACACCAGAACGGTACCCGAGCCGTACAGAATATAGCCTGCCGCCAGCTGTTTGCGTCCATCCTGGAGCAGATCTAGAGCTTCGCCCAGATCATCGGCACCCTCTTGCTGGCGCACCGAGAAGATCGAACCGACCGCCAAGTTGACATCGACGTTGGACGAGCCGTCAATCGGGTCAAATAGCAGGGTGTAGCGCCCAATCGGACAGTTCTCGGGGATGTAGTAGGGCTTCTCCATCTCCTCAGAAGCCAAGCGGCAGACCAAACCGCTCTGCTCAAACGCCCGGATGAAGATGCGGTTAGCGTACTGGTCCATCTTCTTGACCTCTTCGCCCTGCACGTTGACCTCACCGGTCGAGCCTAGGGAATCCTCGACTAAGCCGGAGCGGCCCAGGTGGCGGGCGATGAGCTTGCCCGCTAGGGCGACGCGGCCCATCAGAGCGCTGAGATCTTGCGCTTGTGCATCAAAGCCCCCCATCTGCTGGAGCACGTGGCGCGATAGCGTCATCAGATCGCGACCAATAGCAAACTCCTGCTGGGGATGCAGTTGTGTGGTATCCACCATAGAAAGGAAATTCCTCAGAAGATGCCTGGAGCCTGAGTCTGCCCCAAGCCATAGGAACAGGTAGCAGCTCGGGCCTGAGCGAACACTGACTATCGCCACAGCCCAAATACCTGGCAGGGTATCCCCGCATCTAATTCTAGAGAGCTGGTCTGAGAACGGGGCCGATTTCAGGGAAATTACAGAATTACAAGCCGCCAGCGGCCAGTTTCTCAAGTGGCTGCCCCGTAGTTGTGCTCACCAGCTCGGGTAGTCAGCCGTAGTACCCCCGTCGCTGAGCAGCCGGATGAGCCATAACCGGCTTGAAAGGATGGATAGTCAAGCGTCCAAACCAACGTCCAAACCAACGTCTAAACCTTAGAGACCGCTGCCGCGTGCCAGCGGTTGGGTACCTGCTGCGTGCCCCGCGTACAGAACTGCCACATCTGTGCGCCTCGATCCTGGCGGAATTCTCTAAGGTGCAACTGTGGGTTACTTTACCCAGGGAGCCAAACCATGAAAGTTCATCTCGCTTCTACCCATTTCGCCCTGCCCTACGTCACGAGTCGCCGCACTGGCCTCCGGATTCGCCACCGCCCTACATCGCCCGCCTTCGTCCCCATCGCTAGACAGCAGATTCTCTCGCGTATCTCTCAGCAGCACCTGAGACGCCTAATCGCAGAGCTGGACCCGCAGATTCGGGCGCAACCTAAGGTCAGCCTCCACAACCAGCGCGGCAATCTTTACGCCATTCTGGGGGAATTCCAAGCCGCTCTCGCAGATTACGATCAAGCCCTAGACCTGGACCCGGAGGACCCCTGCACCTACATCAATCAGGGTGTGCTATTCCGCTTGCTGGGCGAGTTTGAGCTGGGGTTCAGCAGTTTCGACTATGCTCTGACCTTGTGTGCGGCGCGGGCGCAGCCAGCGGCGCTGCTCGCCGCGCATGCCCACGCCGAACGAGGTCTGACCTGGCAGCAAGTCGGTGACTGGAACCTGGCGGTCAGCAACTACCGCCAAGCTCTAGATCTGATCGCAGCCGAGGACTCTACCAAAGCTCGGGCGCTGCAGCAGCGGCTCCACAATCATTTGAAGGAGCTGGGCCTGCTGCCTGAAGCCTGCTAATTGCAGCAGCCGATGACAGGGTCCCAGGACAACCGGTGACTGCGGTTGGAAATTTAGAAATAATAATGGAGAGAGTGTCGGCAAAAGTAATCCAGACTACCAATTCTTGAGGGTCCCGTGAGTCCAGAAACCTTGGTCCAAGTTGTTCCCGTCGCGCCGGTCGGGGCTGAATCAGCCTTTTCGCCGGAGCAATTCGATGCCCACGTGATGGGAACCTACGGTCGTTTCCCGATCGCCCTGGAGCGAGGGGAAGGCAGCCGCGTCTGGGACAGTGAGGGCCGGGAGTATCTAGATTTTGTGGCAGGCATCGCCACCTGTGCCCTGGGCCACGCGCATCCGGCCCTGGTCGAGGCGGTCACTCAGCAGATGCGGACCCTCAATCATGTGTCCAATCTCTACTACATCCCAGTGCAGGGCGAGCTGGCCCAGTGGCTGGTTGAGCACTCTTGCGCCGATCGCGTGTTTTTCTGCAACTCGGGTGCGGAGGCGAATGAGGCGGCGATCAAGCTGGCGCGCAAGTATGCCCACACGCAACGGGGCATTGCGCAGCCGGTGATCCTAACCGCTCAGGCCAGTTTCCACGGGCGCACCCTGGCGACGATCACGGCCACGGGCCAGCCCAAATATCAAAAGCATTTTGACCCCCTGGTTCCCGGCTTCCACTACGTCCCCTACAACGATCTGGCGGCACTGGAAAGTGCGGTGCAGGAGCTGGATGGCCGCGTGTGTGCGATTCTGCTGGAAGCGCTGCAGGGCGAAGGCGGCGTGCGTCCCGGCGAGCGGGCCTACTTCCAACGCATCCGCGAACTCTGCACCGAGCGGGGCATCCTGCTGATTCTGGACGAGGTGCAGGTGGGCATGGGCCGCAGCGGCCAGCTCTGGGGCTATGAGAACTTGGGCATTGAGCCGGATGTCTTCACCTCGGCCAAGGGGCTGGGCGGCGGCGTGCCGATCGGCGCGATGCTGTGCAAGGAGTTCTGCAATGTCTTCGGTCCCGGCGATCACGCCAGCACCTTTGGCGGTAACCCGCTGGCCTGTGCGGCGGCGCTACGCGTGGGCCAGACCCTGCTCAGCGAGGGCCTGGTCGAAAATGCGCGCGAACGGGGAGCCCAGTTGCAGCTTGGCTTGAACCGGTTGGTCGAGCGCTTCCCCAGGGCGCTGGAGCAGGCTCGGGGTTGGGGCCTAATTCAGGGTCTGGTGCTGCGCGAAGAGGCGGAACTCAGCTCGGTGGCGCTGGTCAAGTCGGTGCTGGAGCGGGGATTGCTGCTGGTGCCCGCCGGTCCCAAGGTGGTGCGCTTTGTGCCGCCGCTGATCGTCACCGCTGCCGAGATTGAGCAGGCGCTGACGATTGTGGCAGAGGCGCTGACCGCTAGTGCCTAACTGGTCAACGTAGGTCCGTTCACTCTGAACGGACCCGTGGCGATTCTGAACGCGCCCTCCGTCACTCTGAACGGACCTGCGTTGACTCTGAACACTTCGCCGTTGACGCTGAACGGACCTGCGGCGACGCCAAACGCTTCCCTGTTGACTCTAAACACAGCAGTGGTGAGCGTGAGCGCCGCGCCATCTGTCACCCAGACCCAGAGGCACAGGAAGTCTCTAGCGTCCGCGCACCAGGTCCTCGCTCCGGAAGCTGAAGGACAGGTCGCCGCCAGCGGGGGTGAAACCCTGGCAGGCGAGCCAGGGACCGCTGCGACCGGGGAGATTTTGGGCCACTAGGCAAACGCGGTGAGGCGTGTTGGATTGCAGGTTGGTCAAGGTTCTGCCGCCTCGGGTGGCCACCGACTCAGCGGCGACATCGCCCCGTGCACAGCCGCCGCTGCTGTCGAAATTGGCCTGGGTGCAGGCCCGCAGCTGAACCTCGCCGGAGCTGGAGCTGTCTCCCAAGTTCCAACTGAGCCTGGCTTGACTCTGGGGTTGAGCTTGACTGGGAAAGCTCAGCCCTAGAGTCAAGCCGCAGAAAGCCGTCAAAAAAAGCTGAGGGTGTCTGAATAACATGGCTGGGAGATTTGACCCGATCACCTGAGCGTTGTCACTGTAGACGTCGGCCGGTCCGGCTGAGTTTCCCGCACAGCCGCCTTGCGATCTGAAGTTTGGCAGGTTAGAACCGCCCGGCCTAGCTGGCGGCGGAACGCTTCGTCGTATCGGGCACAAGCCCAGTTCTTCGCAAGTTTCACCTGTTCTGGATCCAAGTGCTGCGCCCCGCGCAGGTCAGCGCCGTCGAGGTCCGCATCCTGGAGCACAGCGCCCTGAAGCTCCGCGCCGCGCAGATTGGCGTTCAGGAAGTTCACGGCGATCAATTCTGCTGCCCGCAGATTGGCTCTACCGAGGTTCGCCTCCTGAAGTTCGGAGCCGTTCAAGATCGCACCCTGGAGATTGGCGCGTTCTAGGTCGATGTTAGTTAGGCTTTTATCCACCAAGACTAGCGTGGTCAGATCAGCGCGATCAGCGTTCAATGTTTCCAGGATCTTGATTCTGGCTTTGCTGATTTTCGGCCCTTCTTGCATCGAGTAGATGACCTGTAGGGTTTCGTAGCGGACTCGTTTTTGTCGCTCGTGAGCGTCTACGGTGAAGTAGAGCACCAAGCTGGCGGCGATCGCGATGCTCTCAGCCCGATTGAACAGGAATAGAGCCAGTCGGCTCAAGCTCTCCGACCATTTCTCCAGCCGTAGCCACGGGTCGTTCAGCCACCGCTGGGTGCAGTAGGCATAGAACATGCGACGACAGCTGACGGTCGGGAGATCAAACTGCCGTGCAATCTGGACCAGTGCATAATCTCGCCGCAGCAGGTTGCGCCGAAGTGAGTAGATCTCAGCAAATCTTTGTTGCAGCTGACTCAGCTTGTGGTCATCCATCTGGAGAGTCCAATCATCAAACCCTCACCAGACACCATAGCAGGCACTTTGAGGGCTCGATAGTACCCGGCCAGGTAAGCTTTGGCCTCCTGCCGAGTCGCTTACCGCTTGCCGCCTGTGAAGGTGACGCTCTGGATCAAGTAGCGGTTGAAAAAGGCGTAGATGCCCAGAGCCGGTAGGGTGAACACCATCGACGCAGCCATGATGTAGTTCCAATAGCTGATGTACTGTCCCTTGAAGGTATTCAAACCCAGCGGCAAGGTAAACATTTCCTGATCAAAGAGGATCAGCAGCGGCGTTAAAAAGTTATTCCACGAACCCATAAACACAAACACTGCCTGCGCCGCCAGAGCCGGTTTCGCCAGCGGCAGAACGATGCGCCAGAACACGCCAAAGCGACTTAATCCGTCAAGCTGTGCCGCCTCTTCTAACTCTCTGGGGAAGTTGACAAAGAACTGCCGCATCATAAAGATAAAAGTCGCATTGACCACACTTGGCACAATCATGCCTTGATAGGAATTGAGCCAGCCAAACGCTTTCAAAATCAAGAAACTGGGAATCAGCGTGACTTGGCTGGGGACCGCCAAAACCGCCAAAATCAGCAAGAACCAAAAGTGATTGCCCGGAAATCGCAGGCGAGCTAGGGCATAACCCGCCATCGAATTAAAAAGCAAATTAAAAGCCGTCACGCTCACTGCGATCAGGACGCTATTGAAAAACCAACGCCCAAAAAAGGGTTCCTCGATGAAAATCTGTCGGTAATTGTTGAGTGTAAAATTCCTGGGCAGAAAGTTCGACTCACCCGAGACAATTTCAGACAAGGGTTTAAACGACGCAGAAAATGACCAAAGAAAGGGAATGAGCGTGATCAACGCATAGAGGATCAAGAGGCCATATAGGCAGATATCTAAGCCCAAAAAGCGGCGAGGCTGACTCATAAGCGTCCCTTCAGTTAAGCCTGCCGTCTCCAAAGAATCTGCGTTGAATCAGCGTGATCGCAATAATGATTGCTGCCAGCATAAACGCAAGTGCCGCTGCGTAGCCCATGTCCAGGGTCTTGAAGGCATATTGATAGATCAAAAGCACGACAGTCAGGGTGGCGTTGTTGGGGCCACCTTTGCCCTCGGAGAAAATGTAAGACTGATCAAACAGCTGAAAAGTACCGATAATGCCCATGGTGATCACGAAAAAAGTCACCGGCTTCAGGCTGGGAATGGTGATGTGTACGAGCCTTTGCCAGCCATTGGCTCCGTCGATTGCTGCCGCTTCATAGATCGATTTTGGAATGTCTTGCAGCGCAGCGAGATAAATGACCATAAATAGCGGTGCAGTTGACCAAATATTCATCAGCATAATCGCCTTGAGCGCCACGTTGGGATCGCCCAGCCAGTTGTAAGTTGGCAGACCCACAAAGGCGAGAAAGTCATTAAGCAAACCATTGGTGTTGTAAAGCCAGATGAAAATCAAGGTCAGCACTGCCGAAGAGGTGACGGTTGGCAGGAAATAAATAATCCGAAACCAGTTCCGCCCTTGAATCTGAGTATTGAGAACGATGGCTAAGATGAGTGCCAAAATCGTCTGGACTGGCACCACAATGGCTACATACTCAGCGGTATTCTTCAAGGCAATCCAGATGCGCTCGTCGCCGAGCATGCGCCCAAAATTGCGTAGGCCGATGAAGCGAAACTCGACGCCGCCCAACAGCTGAACCTTGTGTAGCGAGAGAAACACTGCGTAAAAAATGGGGACCAGGACAAACAGCCCCAGGACTAGGATGGCTGGGGCCATAAACCCGTATCCAGAGACCGCTTCCCCCAGATCGCCCGGCTGGCTTTGAATTTTCCTGATCATGACCAGCCCTCGTCCCTAAAAATTTGGCCTGAAAATCTGGCTATTGCGTCGCTGCGATCTCCCGATTGGCGGTTGCCTGAGCTTGCTGGAGGGCGGTTAGTAGAGTCTGCTCCCCCAGAAAGGCGCTGAGCAACTGGTTGTCAAAGTTGTCCATGATCAGCGGCAGATACTCACCTGCTTGCCAGGGAGTTGCGTAATCGACGCCGGCGCTGAAGGCAGACCGCAGCGGATCTTGGTCGTAGCCCAGCTCAGCCGCCACCGAGCGACGGCTCGGCAAGGCTGAGCCGCCACGGGTCCAGCGTTTCATACCCTCTTTACCCGTCAGATAGGCGATCAGTTGCCAAGCTGCGGCTTTGTGCTTGGCCTGCTGGTTCATGACATAGGCCACGCTGAAGGCCATGGTTCCTGGTTGGTCGTTCACGGTGGGAACTTCTGCGGTGCCAAACTCAAGCGCTGGAAACGTCTCTGTGAGGTAGGGGATGGCCCAGTTGCCCTCGATAACCATCGCCACTTTTTCCTGAGCGAACATTTCGCTACCTGAATGGGTACCCACGTCGGTTTTCTGGGCGGAGCTACGGTCTTGGCGGTATTGATCGAGCAACCCTTGGAGGCCTTGCAAGCCCTGCTCGGTTGCGAAGGCCGCGTAGCCATTTGGGTCTACCAAGCGACCGCCGAAGGCTTTGATCATAAAGGCTTGACGCGCCAACTCTGGAATCACACCAAAGCCATACTGGTCAACTTTGCCGTCGCCGTTGCGGTCGAGGGTCAGCTTTTTTGAGAATTCGCGTAGCTCTTGCCAGGTTTGGGGTGGGCGGCTCAGACCGGCCTCCGCAAAGGCTTTTTTGTTGTAGAAGAGCGCCAGGGTGGACACATCCTTGGGCAAGCCGTAGATCTGACCCCGATCCTGGAAGGCATTCAGCAGCGGCGGTTCAAAATCAGCGAGATCAAAGTCTTGAGTGATGTAGGCATCCAACGGTTCCAGAACCTTTTTGTTCATCAAAAAAGGGGCCTGGAACACATCCAGATAAAAGACATCTGGGGCGGCGTCGCCGATCAGCCGAGTCTTGATCACGTCCATGTACTGGTCGGCGATGGTCTCGTAGCGAACTTTGATCGCTGGGTGTTGGCTTTCGAAGTCTTGCAACAGCTGAGCGAGCAGGGCCTGTTCATTAGGATTGGCTTGCCAGCCGCTCAAGCTGACCGTGACCGTCTGGGGTTGATTGCGGCGCTCAGAATTCCAAATATGCCTGAGGCCCCTCACGCAACTGGCGAGCAAGGTTGCCGTTGCCAAGCTTAAGGTTGCCAAGCTAAATGAGCGTCTTTTCATCATGCGCTCCCCCCTGTGGCGTCGCCCCGACTGCCACCTTCGCATCAGCAATCGTTCAATTCCGAGTGACCTGATCGTACAACACTGGCTTTAGACACTTTTAGACACTTTAGGTAGCCAACGCCTTCAACCTAGCCCAGCCGCCGGTCGCGCCTGACTCGGCCTCACTAGAATATGAGAGCAAGCCCGAGGACTCGCCATGCCGACCTATCCTGGCCTCTCCAGCGACGCCTTCAAGCATCCCTTAGACCGCCAAGCTGAGCAGGCTTTGCGCAGCTTGCCCGGCTTTGACCTGGTCGCTCGCAAGTTTGTCGAATTTATCTACGAACGTCCCCAACTGATTTACCACTCTGGCAACAGCATTCAGGTTGGCCCCCGCCAGTACGCTTCGATCTACGGCATTTTCCGCGAGTGTGTGCGCGACCTCGATGTCCATCCCGAGCCTATTTTGTTCGTCACCCAGAACCCGCTGGCCAATGCCTACTCGCTGGGTCAGGAGCGGCCCTATGTGGTGCTTCACTCGGGCCTGCTGGATCTGATGGGCGAGGCTGAGCTCCGCTCGGTGGTGGCTCATGAACTCGGTCACATCAAGTGCGGCCACACGATCTTGATCCAGATGGCGATGTGGCTGATGGGGGCGATCTCCACCTTGGGCGAGCTGACCATGGGCATTGGCAATCTGGTGGGCACCGGGCTGATTTACGCCTTCTACGAGTGGAAGCGCAAGGCGGAACTCTCCTGCGACCGGGCGTCGCTGCTGGTCCTCGACGACCTGAACACGGTGGTCAGCTCGATGATGAAGTTCTCTGGCGGCAGCCACCAGTTCGGTCACGAGTGCAGCCTGGAGGAATACTTCAAGCAGTCCGACAACTTCCAACAGCTCGACAACGAGAGCCTCAACCAGGTCTACAAATTCCTGCTCTACAACGGTGGCCAGTCGATCCTCAGCCATCCCTTTCCGGTGGATCGGGTGCATTACCTGCGTGAGTGGGCGCAGTCGCCGGAATATCGCAACATCAAAGCGGGGCATTACGCTCGCGGCGAAGACTCTACGATTAATGTCCAGCCGACGCCTCCGCCCAGCGCCACCGAGGCGGCAGATCTCCAACGCCAGATCCAACAGCTGCAAGACGAGATCGACCGCCTCAAACGCCGCAATCAGCCCGGCGATTTGTAGCTTCTGCACCCAGCGCCCAAGGCACTCAGCGTAGTAACCCCCGAGGAGGTTGGCCGCCCCTAGGCGGATGACGCCAGTTGTCGGCAACCTCCTGGGGTTCGCCGGCATCTCCCTTGGGTTTGTCGGCAACCGCCCTAAACTTGTCGACATCCTCCTGGGGTCTGTCGGCGTCATCCGTGAACTTGTCGGCAACCTCCTAGGGTTTGTCGGCAATCGCCCTAAACTTGTCGGCAACCTCCGTGAACTTGTCGGCATCCTCCTGGGGGTAGCGGAGAATGATCGTGGAGCTTTTTCCTTACAGGGGCACACGGGCGTGCACCCCTGCAAGAGATTTGTACCTCTGTTCAGGGTGAAAGATCCAGCGGCGTCCCTTGAACCCTCGGCGAAGGGCGCACGCCCAGAAGCTTCAAGATTGTTGGAGCCACATCAATGTTGCGAACCGTGCCCAAGCTGCCCCGGCCAATGTCGGGTCCAGCCGCGTAGAAGATGGCGCTCATCAGGGGCAACTGAGCGTTATAGCCATGCGCCCCATAAAAGTTGGGCACCGATAACACCGGAGCGCTCGATGGCGCGTCGCCCGCCCGCTGTACCACCGGATTCTGCGTCCCATCGAAGTTGTAGCCCGGCGCGAGGATCGCCAGGACATCGCCGGAATCCTGACCGATCAACGCACTGGTCCCCAAGCCCAGTGGTTTATTGGGGCTGGCAGGCCGAGCCTCGACCAGTTCAAAAATGGGCTTCTTGCCCCCCTGCGTGTAAGTACGATTGGGGTCCGCCAAGCGGCGCAGAGCCTGAACCAGTTGTTGCTTCAGGGTGGTGTACTCGGCAGCACTCACCGTCCCGCCCGCTTCGCGCCCCTGCAGATTGATGTAAAGATTGGCCGCCGCGCCCGAGGTCACCGCCCGCACCTTACTCGGGTCAAAACCCTGGCTGGTCAGGAAATTGGTCAGGCTCACTGCCGTGTGGAACGGAGCCATGCCGTGGTCAGACACGACAATGATGTTGCTGCGAGGCCGCCCACTACTATCGACACCCACCGCATCAATGATCCGCTGCACTGACTGATTGGCAATCTGATAGGCCCGGCGGACGTAGCGTTTGTAGCGGTTGACCTTAGCTGCATCCTGCCCCGAACCGATTGAGTTTGGGTTCTTGAAATCCGTCGCCTGACGACGGTCGGTGAGGGTGAATTGGTGGCCTGAGCCGTCTGGCTGCTCGATATAGGTCAGTACCAAATCGGCCCCCGGAGTTTGCGCAATGGCCCGCAGTACCACCCGAGTTTGATAATCTACAAAGCTGCGCACTTGATCTTCATAGATCGCCTCCAGCTCACTGTCTGGGAAATTGGTAAATCCAGGACTGAGCCGCTCCGGGATGCGAAAATCTGGCTGGGGAGCCCAAAAGCCAACGTTGTTATTGATGTCATCGACATTAGCGAGCACAGCTGCATTGCGCGGGATAAAATTCGCCGAATAACGAGCAATGCGGACGCTGGCCAGATCTGGAGCTAAGGCGCTGACATAGTAGCTAGCTCCCACTTTATTGGGACTGCCTTCCAGGTAAAAAAGGCTCGACTTTTTGTCTGCGGCCCGGACATAGGCAGGGCCAGTGGCAGGCCGCTTAAACGGCCCTGGTTGAATGCCCTGAGCCAGGTCAAAAAAGACCAGCGTATCGTAGTTGGTCTTGCCATCATTACTGCTGTCGAAAGCGGCGACTTGAATGTTGTAGGTCACGCCGCCCACGCTGAACGTTTCCAGCGACGTGACTTTCTGCAAAACGGTGCCGTAAAAGGTTTTGCCCGCCGCCAGCAATTGATTCACGGTCGTGGGTGGTGCGGGGCTGAAGTCGGCCTTGGTCAGTCCGAAGCCCTGAGCGCCAACCCCCCCGAACGCCCCGAAGGGCACGGTGTAATCGACCGTCCGCTCACTGGCCGGTTGAATAATCGGGCTGCTCGCTAATCCTGGCACCCGAACATCAATGCCGTCTGCGCCAGGAAAGGTGGCAGCGACCACTTTTTTGCCATTTTTCCGCAGCGCGATCCAAAGTGACTCAGCGGTAGGCGAGGCGGTATCCGCAGGGCCAGACCCGGTCAGCGCGTAGCCGCCGATTGGAGCCGCAAAGCCGCTGACATTCTGGGTAAAAGGGCTGGCAACCAGATGGAAAGAATTGGCACTGATATCATTGCGAGCGGCAGTCGAACCGGTGCCAATCGCAATGTGGCTGGGGGCCGTGAGCGAGGGCGTGACGGTCACATTCTGCTGGGCAAACACGCCACGACTTTTGAGCAGACCCAAGCCCCGATTGGGTCGGAGTGTGCCGTCTTTGAAGAACTGCTCAGTCACAGAGGCCGTTGCCCCATCTAGCGAGATCAAAATCACTTTCGGGCGCGCCCCGGTAGGTGCCGATTTAGCGGTCACCGAATGCAAGGTCACAGTCGCCGTAATCGCCAGGGCGAAAGCCACCCAAGCAATTGGCGAAAAGCGCTGCGCCATCCGTGCAATCCAAAACTGGTAGGCTCTCCGCAACGCTTTTGCCAAGCGCTGAAACACACTCTCTTCCTCAACAGGGCGAGGACTCAGTCCGCCTGTCCCTTCCTCTTTTTTCATGACTCCAGTAGATTCCCTTCACGCCCTGCGCAGGTCATCAAGTCTGATGACCTGCGCAGATGACCAGATCAAACCTTACCGGTAACCGGCTAGCGCTGAGGTTATGGCGCGGGCATTAGAACCTTAAGAAAAGCCCACTGCACTGTCCGAACTGTCCGACCAAAATTGAGGGGTTCAGGTGCTGGTCCTTTAGGGGTTGGACCTAGCCGCCTAAGCGAAATTGCTCGGTTGCCGGGTTGTAGTCGATCGGCAGAACGGTCACGATGTTGAGGTCGGGACGGGCGATGACATGGGAGGAAAGGAATAGCTTGTCATTCTCTTTATGAGGGTAGAGCTGTTTGGCCGCCTCCACCCCAGCCGCCACAGAGACTTGCACCTCGGCAATATCGCCGCGCACAACGACTGTATAGAAGCCGCCGCTCAGCTTCTCATAAGACACGAGCGTGACACTGGCGGCTTTACACATAGCGTCCGCGGCAGCCAACGAAGGCGGCAGGCCCCGCACCTCAACCATCCCCACGGCTGCTGGCATCGCGAATCTCCTAACTGACGGAATATCTGACGGACACAATTGTACGGCACCATTACAGCATTCGGGCCGCGCCAGTTCAGCGAATCAAGAAAGGGAAAAAAGTGCGCAAAAACTTCCGCAGTCGCAACAGACCGATCAGCTGCCGGATTTTGCGATTGACGGGTGGCGTCGCTTGAATCGACTGGAGCTCCTCCTGCAAACGAGCGTACTCTGCGGCGTTCAGGGGCTCACCAGTCACCGGCGAGCGGGCCTCCGTATAGATGGCAGTGCGTAGGATCTCCTCGGGCAGGTCATCGGGCGGCGGTAAGGCTAGGGCTGGGCTACTCAGCAGCAACACCAGGAGCAAGACGAGCCCCAACCACCAACGCTTGATGCCAAATCTGGCAGCAGAGGAAGCGGGGCTGAATGGCAGCTGCCACATGGGAGACGGGCTCGCGTCGATAGAATCTCAGCCCCAATTTAGCGTTTTCAGGGCTGATCCGGAATTGCCCAGCTACAGCCAACGCTTAGGGTTCTCAGCAGGAGCGGATTGACTGACCCACCGGCTCTGACTCAGAAGCATGGCGCAGAGCACGAACCCTGCTCCCAGCAGCTCACGCCTTCCCAATTCCTCGCCGAGCAACCAGAACGAAAAGATGGCGGCAAACACAGGCTCAAGCGTGTACACAAGGGCCGCCTCAGGGGCTGAAACCCAGCGCTGAGCCATGGCCTGCAGCCCAACTGAAGCGGTGGTGACCACCAGGCCAAGGTAGAGCAGCGCGCTGAAGTTTTGGCCGATCTGCTCTACCTGATCTATCTGCCCAACCAGTTGGGGCATGGCCCAGATCGTTCCTAGCAATGCCATGACCAGAATTTGGATGGCTGCGAGCGGGCGCGGCGGGTGGCGGCGGGTCGCCGACTCCAGCACCAGAATGTAGACGGCGATGCCGAGGGCACAGCCCAACTGCCAAAGGTCACCGTGGCTGAGACCACCCCCCTCCCAAGCCATCACACCAATGCCTGCGAAAGCCAGCCCCGAGGCCAATAAGACTTGAATCGGTAGACGGCGACCCAGCAGCAGACCGAGCAGAGGCACCAGAATCACATTCAGGCTAATGATGAACGCGGCTCGGTTCGCAGAGATCGTTTGCAGCCCAATCAATGAGCTCGCACATTCAGCGAAATAGATCAGTCCAAGCAGCACCCCGTCTCGAATCAGACGAGCATTCAACTTGCGTAACCAGGGGGCAAAAGCTACCGCCGCCAAGACAAAACGCACGGCAATCAAGGTTGCCGGTTCTAGTTGGCTCACAACACTTTTGGCCAAAGGAAATGATGTCCCCCAGATCAAGGTAATGAGCACGAGTAACAGGATGCCCCTGGTGTGTAGAGCTTTAGAGTTCAGAGGCGGCATGACAACACAAGCGGGATGTTTAGCAGATTTACTTTACTCAGGATGCGGACCCGAATCAAAACACTGCCCATATCTCAACCATCACTAAAATCGATAGATTGTGATACCCTCTTGCCAGGCAAGCAACTCTGCAGGTATTGCCTATTCTTAAGCCATGAAGCGCAGCCGTCAGAATCAGTTGAAGCTCTCTCAGTTGCGGATCCTGATTGCCGTAGCCGAAGCTAGCAGCTTCAGTGAGGCAGCGCTACAGCTCGAAATATCTCAGTCGGCGGTCAGCAATGCCATGGCATTGCTGGAAGCAGAGTTGGGCGTGGTTCTGTTTTCCCGGGGTCGCTACGGGGCGCGGCTGACTGCCGTTGGCGCGCTGGTCAGCCGCCACGCCCAGCAGATGATGCAACTGCAGGAGGAGATTTTTAAAGACGCCAATCTCTCGCGAAGTTTACAGGGAGGACAGGTCCGACTCTCGGCTTTTCGCACCGTCTCAACCCATATTTTGCCTACTGTGGTGGCTCAATTTCGACGCCGTTTCCCGAAGATTGCGGTCAAGATTGTGGAGCACGTCGATACCCCCAGCATTGAGGAAGATTTGCGCAAAGGACGGGCTGATATCGGCTTTACCGACTGCCCCATGAGCGATGACTTTGAAACCTGGGAACTGCTGCAAGACGAATTTGTGGCTCTGTTTCCGCCCAGTTTCGAGTTGCCAGATGCCCAGTTGAGTTGGGAGCAGCTGGGGAGCTACCCGCTGATTATGGGACCAGGCGATAGTTGTGACGAGCAGATCTATGCTCACTGTTTAGCGCTGGGCAAGGCGCTGCAGGTTGCCTATCAGTTCAGAACGGATTCGACGATTGTCAGTATGGTTGCCCAAGGCTTGGGAGCGGCCATTGTGCCCCGTTTGGCCGCTGAACCGCTGCCCTTAGGGGTGCAGGTGTACAGCCTGCCAGTGCCGTTGTTTCGGGTGATCAGATTTGCGACGCTAGCCGACGCGCCTCGGCTGCCAGCCGTCTTTGCGTTTCTAGATCTGCTTAGAGCTTACTAGAACGGGGTTCTAAGGGGCGAGTTGGCGAGTTCGAGGGGCACTTTTAGCGAATCGCTTCTGCGGTCTGCAAGGCTTGGGTCAGAATCTGCACGGCTTGGGCGGTGTGGCCTTGTTGGGCGGTGTGGTGAGCGATGTCGGTCAGGGTACTGACTTGGTAGGGGGCTTCGGGGATGGTTTGGGCGAGTTGCAGAGCCAGTTCCGCTTGGCCTGCTGCTGCATACTGGCGGGCGATGGCGCTCAGGCTGACCGAGCGCAGGTTGGGGTCTTGGATGGCTTGGACGGTTTGCCGCGCCGAGTCGAGTTGACCCGCTTCTAGGAGTTGGTCAGCGAGGGCGGCGAAGGCGCCGTCACGGGCATAGGCATAGGCCAGGCTCTGCGCGATTTGGCGGGCCTGGGCGAAGATCGGCTTGGCTTTGGCGGGCTGCTGTAGTTTGGCGTATTGGGCTGCGATTTGGGCCAGGGCTTCGGCTCTAAAAAAGTCGCCTTCGATGCTGGGGGTCAGCTGCAGGGCTTGGGCGAGCAGGGTGGTGGCTGGGGCTATTTGGCCGGTCTGGCGGTAGCTGCTGGCAATCTCGGTGAGGGTGTTGGTTTTGAGGAAGCTGTCGCCGATGTGGTGCGCGATGCGTAGAGCCTGTGAGTGGCGTCCGAGGCCAGCGTAGAGCAGGGCAGCTTCGGTCAACTCGTTGTCGCGGAAGTAAGCATGTCGGAATTTTGGGGGGGTTCGCAAGAGGTCGAGAAACACGCCGGCGGCTTCGACGACCGGTTCGGACTGGGTGGCTGGGTAGCTGGCTCGGCTCAGTCTACTGAAGCGCAGAACCGAATCTCGTTGCAGCGCTTCGACCCACAATAGGGCGGGATCGACGCGCCGGGGTGTTACGGGGAAGTCCATCCCCTGAGCCAAGCCTTGGAATTTTTTTTCGCGGTCGTCTAGTCTTTGGGCCAGGGTTAGGGTTTGGCTCAAGATGGCAGCGGCGGGGTCTATCTGTCCCAATCGGGCGGACTGGTCGGCGATCTGAGCATAGATTGAGGCTTTGGCGTAGAGTTCGCCTTGGGAAGCTTCGCTCAGGGTCTGGGCGAGTTGCCAGGCTCGGCTGAGGCTGGCGGCGGCTAGCTCGGCTCGGCCTGCGATGGCAGCCTGACGGGCGAGGGCTGCCAGGGCATGCGTGCGACTGCTGGGTTGGTCGACGGCATCGATGGCCTGCTGCGCCAGGAAATATTGCCCCTGCTCTGCGTACTGGTTGACCAGTTGATAGGGATCAACTGGGTTGGGGCACTCGCCTGCTGTGGTTTGTTTGGCGCGTTGGAGGAGGCGGGCTAGGAGTTGGCTGGCTTGGGGTTGCTGACCGCTGGCGGCGACTTGGCCGGTGATCTGGGCTAGGGTGCTGGTTTGGCGGCAGGCGTCGCCGATGTGTTCGGTGAGCTGGAGCGCTTGGCTAAACAGCGCGGAGCCTCGGTCGCTTTGGCCGACGGCGATGTATTGGCGGGCGACTTCGGCCAGGGCGCGGGCTTTGGTGCTGTCAGAGTCTGCCTGCCCGCCGCAGGCGGTGCCGAGCGGGGCCAACAGGAGAGCCAGGACCAGGGGTTTGAGGTTCATGGCAGGGCCGGTGATCGGCCTAGATTTTGGCTGTCCCAAATTTGAGCGAGTGGGTGAATCGCTCGGGGCCTGCTTCTCCTGTCCTCTGCGGGGAGGGGCTAGGGGAGGGATCTGGTGGGCTTGCGCTATCTCCTCTATTCGGGAAATTTGGGTGGCTACAGGATCATCAGGCTGGGGGGCTAGCGCAGGCTGCGACCGAAGGGGAAGAGGGCGAGGGGGATGAGTTTCAGGTGCTGCCAGGCGAAGGGGATGCCGATGATGGTGATGAAGAGGATGGCGGCGTGGGTTAGGTGGGACAGGGCGATGCCCCAGCCGAACAGGAAAATCCAGATGACGTTGAAGATCAGTTGCAGGGGGTCGTTGGCATTGGGCTCTTCGACAATTTCCAGGCCGAAAGGGGTGAGGGTGGCGATGCCGAGTTTGATCGCCTGGAGGCCGAAGGGGATGCCGATGATCGTCAAACACAGGCTTAGCCCGCCGATGATGTAGCCCAGGCCGCTCAACAAGCCACCAAAAATCAACCAGATGATGTTTCCTAGCAGACTCATAGAGAACCTCGTGTTGCTTGAGATGATCGGGGTCTGACCTTTGCCTTCTGAGCCTAGCGTTTCCCGTGCCTCCGGTTATTGGCCTGCGCCAGATCTCGATTGAATCTAGAGACGGGCACTGACTTAGGAGGGGATTCGGGAAGGCGTAGCTGGTAGAGAGAACCCGGAACTTGGGGGGCAAACGCCCATTGGGGTCAACTTAAGGCTGAAACGCCCCAGACTTGCTGGGGAAACGGGTCCTGGCCTCGGTCTCGCTACCCCCTCCCTAGCTTCGCCACCGCAAAACTGCGCTTCCCAAGCTCCAAGCCCGCAGCATCGAGTTCCCAGCCCGGCAGGTCGAGCCATCCGCTCCAGACTCCGACTCCTGCACTCGCCCTGCCGAGCGCCAAGCCTCGAAACTCGAGAAAATGTCTCGAACTTCCGAGCCTTCAGCGCGGAGCGCCGAGTTCCAGACTGAAGGCTCCGAGTGCTCAGCCGAATGCTGCGAGTTCCAGGCTCGGCAGGCCGAGTGGCCAAGTGCAAGCGAGTCGACCCAATTGGCAACGGATGAAAAACGGATGGGGAGTTGAGGGGTAGAGCGGTCGCCCATCCGTTCCATGCGCTCCCGAATCCGTTGCCACTTCCCTTCAGTTGACCCCCCTGCGAAGCGCCTCCCCCAGACCCCCCTGCGCAACAGGTAGAATGCTGGAATTGTGCGCTGCCGACTCTATGCAAACTAGCCCAGAACTCTTCCTGCCGAGCCTGGGGTGCGGGACTTGGGCCTGGGGTAACCGCCTGCTCTGGGGCTACGACGAGAGCATGGATGCGCAGTTACAAAGCGTTTTCGACCTTTGCGTCAGCAACGGTGTGAGCCTGTTCGACACCGGCGATTCCTACGGAACGGGGAGATTGAATGGGCGTAGCGAGCTGCTGCTGGGGCAGTTCTCTGAACAATATTCGGGTCCGGGCAAAAACCAGATCTGCATCGCCACCAAGCTTGCGGCTTACCCCTGGCGATTGACGCGGCGATCAATGGTGTCTGCTGGCCAGGCATCGGCCAAGCGCCTAGGCAGAAATGTGGACTTGGTGCAGATGCATTGGTCCCCCGCCAACTACGCCCCTTGGCAGGAAGGGCCGCTCTTGGCGGGGCTTGCCGATCTATACGAGCAGGGGCTGGTCAAGGGGGTGGGTCTGTCCAATTACGGTCCTCAGCGGCTCAAGCAGGCGCATCGACAGTTTGCTGAGCGCGGGGTTCCGATTGCCACTTTGCAGGTTCAGTATTCACTGCTATCCACCTATCCGGTCACTCAGCTCGGGCTCAAAGACACTTGTGATGAACTGGGGATTAAACTAATTGCCTACAGCCCGCTGGCACTAGGATTACTGACAGGAAAATACTCCGAGCAAGGCCCTTTGCCCAAGGGCCTTCGAGGTTTTTTATTCAAGCGGCTATTGCCAGGAATTCGCCCACTTTTAGCCTGCTTAGGGGAAATCGCACAAGCCCGAGGCAAAACCAGGTCACAGGTCGCCATCAACTGGTGCATTGGTAAAGACACAATTCCAATCCCCGGCGCGAAGACCGTGGAACAGGCCAAGGAAAATATCGGTGCCCTGGGTTGGCGACTTAGCGCCAGTGAGCTCGCAGAACTCGACCGAGCAGCGGCCAGCGCTGATCGAAAAATGGTTCAAAATATCTTTCAGACTCATTGAGTCTGCTCACGAGGCTGGAGTTTCTCAAGATTGATGAATCCTCACAAACCAAGCCAAGAAGAAATTCTGACTGCCGCTGACAAGACCGTGCCAGATGTGATTGCATCTGAGCTAAAGGTCTTGTTCTGCGGGATCAATCCTGGACTTTATTCGGCAGCAGTCGCTCATCATTTTGCTCGACCTGGAAACCGCTTTTGGCCAGCCTTGCAAGCAGCGGCATTCACCGATAGATTGCTATCGCCCTTTGAAGAGTATGAGCTCTTGAGGCGTGGCTATGGAATCACTAACATAGTCGAACGAGCGACAGCGTCAGCAGATCAGCTGTCCGTCCAGGAGCTGACCGAAGGTAGGAGATGTCTGGAAACGAAGGTGCAGCACTATCATCCAAGATTCGTGGCAATTCTGGGGATAGGAGCGTATCGAACTGCCTTTGGCCGCAAAGCTAGCTTGGGGCAGCAGAGCGAAAAGATCGGAGATTCGACCCTCTGGGTTCTGCCCAATCCAAGCGGCTTGAATGCACATTACAGGCCAAAAGATTTGGCAGAACTGTTTCGAGACTTGCGGCTGGCAGTCGAGCATAAGCCCGGATAGAGGTGGCAACGAGCAACCAAGTTTTCAATTTTCTGTAAGATCAGACTGTACTTAATTTTTGGCCTAGCAGTGCTTGGTTTTCTGATAGTCTTGCTATCCTCTGTCTTTTTTTGTTTCCAAAATGTGATCGTCAGGGTTCTCTTCCATGAATACCCGATTTTAGGCTTGTTTCAGACCGGTGGTTTTGTGGACCCCACTCTACAAAACTCATTCTTACTGATGTTCATGCGCATGTTGTTGGTTGTGCCGCTCATGGCATTCCTGGCGACAAAACTCTATCCGCCTACCTGGAAAGATCTTGAGCAATTGCGCAACTTAGAGCAGCGGCAGCTCCTGCTGCAATCTATCGGATGTGGGCTGCTCATGTTCCTCTACTTGGCACTGCTGTACGTTGCGATCGGCTTGATTCCCACTGGCATCGCGATGACCTTGTTTTTTACTTACCCAGTGTTCACGGCCCTATTTTCCTGGCGACTATTTAGCGATCGGCCTAGCCTACTGCGTTGGAGCGTGATGGGTTCTGTGTTCCTGGGTAGCGCTCTGACCATGCCCCAGATCAACCCAACCACGGATGGCCACAGTTTGATTGGTTATGTCGCAGGCATTGCCTCTGGTGTGACCTACGCTCTCTATACCGTCATTGCTCAAAAGAGTTTTGAAAAGTTGCACCCCGTTCCGTTCACCTGGATCAGTTTTGCAACCGCCTTGGTTTTATCGGGAGCGAGCCTCCTGGCCTGGCCTGTGCAAAATTCTCAGCTTCCTTGGTCTGCACTCTGGATTGGCGGGCTCTTGTCTGCAATCGTCACCTTTGCCGGACACTTGATGAACAATTTCGGCATTCGGCTCATCGGTGCCACCTCTGCATCCATGGTGGGGGCGAGTAACCCGGCGCTCACTGTGGCGCTAGCTTGGTTAACGATTCAGGAAACCCTGAATGGTCTACAGCTTTTTGGGGTGGTGATCGTGACTCTGAGTGTTGCGCTGCTGAGCCGGGAACACCGTTCTATCTCCTTCCAAGAACCCAATGAATAGACACCATATACGATATCGAACCAATCGAGGCGCGTGTATTTTGGCGTAACGCGCCTCGATTGGTCATCGCGCAGGGTCAGCGATTGCTGGATGGTTGATAATAAACCCCGGACCCCTGATCAGGAACAAAATGGCAAGCCCAGTAAGAGCGAGCAAAACCTTCCCAGATGGACTCACTGGACTGTCGATAATGATCGCCCAGGATCGGCTTAATGGCTTCTGTTGCTGCCTTCAAGTGATAGTGTGGTATGCCCAGGAAAATGTGATGAGCCACATGGGTACCAATGTCGTGGTGGATAGAATTGATCAAGCCGTAGTCGCGATCAATGGTAGATAGTGCTCCTTTCAGAAAATACCAGTCTTCTCCGCGATACCAGGGAATATCCAACTCTGTGTGATGCAAGAAGGTGACCAGATCCAGCCAAATCACAAAAGTCACATAGGGGCCGAGGTAGTACTTCACCAGAAACAGCCAGCCGAACTGATAGGTCAGCCAGCCGAGAAAACCGACCATCAGCAGCCAGGCGACTGAGCTGGTCAACACAGCCCATTTTTCTGAGGGTCGGAACAGGGGGCTGTTGGGATGAAAGTGAGAGCCCTTGCGCTCGGGCGACCGCTGGAACAGATAGATCGGGTAGGCCAGCAGTGGCAAATAGAAGCGGAATAGCTTTTCGTACCAGAGCATTTGCTCGTACTGAGTCTGGGTCACTGGATACCAGCTTTCATCGGTCTCAATGTTGCCCGTGTTGGCATGATGGGTTCTGTGACTGATGCGCCAACCGTGGTACGGCACCAAGAGAGGAGTATGGGCGAGGTGACCAATCAGGTGATTCAACCCTTGACGTTTAGAAAAGGATCCGTGTCCACAGTCATGCCCAACGACGAATAGCGCCCAAAACATGGTTCCTTGCATCAACCAGAACACTGGAAAAAACCACCAAGAATCTAGAAAATGAGCAATCGCATAGAGAGCCGCGATTATCGAAATATCCAGCGAGAAGTAAGCCAGAGACCTCAGCGTAGAGGGTTTAAAGCAGTAGGCTGGAATTGCGGCCTTCAGATCTTGAAGAGTAAAGGGTAACTCTGCGGCACGGGTGACTGGATCTGTAGCGGCTGACTGATTGAGAGCAGGGTTTGATTGCACAAATTTTCCGGTTCTGTTTGATCTGAGAACCCACGTTCCGATCTGACTGTCTGGAAAAGTTCAGTAGGCAGTTGGGAGTTCGAAACGTGAGTTGGCAACAGGAGCCATTCTACTTGATGATCTGGCTTTTAGACATTACCGGGTGAGTTTGGGGATGTCATCAATACTGCATTAGCCGCGCTAGCACAAACAGGACTGAGGCCGCCAGGACAGCACCCACCACGATGCTCAAAATGGCCGTGTCAAAACTGCCAGTCACAGCGGCAATCGAGCCGGGGACCAATGAGCCGCCAACCCCGCCGAACAGCACCGAAAGCCCATTGTACAAACCGGTGCCAGCCCCCACCTGCTCGGAGGGCAACAAACGTTGAACAATCGCGTATTCTTGGGCAGCGTAGGCGCTTTGGAAAAAGACGGCAAGCGCGAAGAATAGCACCAAAAGCTCTAGCGTGTTTACACTCGATGCAATGTAAATCATGCCGCCTGCGACCAGAAAACTCATCCCCGCGAGCAGGGTTCGCTGCTGGAGCTTATCCCCGAGATAAGCCATCAAGAGGATACCTACGATGCCCGCTGCAAAAATTAGTGCCAGGGGCCACCCCAAACGCTCGAAATCAATTCCCTTGGCGCGGTTGAAGTAGGTCGGTAACCAGTTGAGCGTGCCAAAGGCGCAGAAGGCATTGAGTGTCCCCGCCAGGACCACCAGCCAGAAGCGCCGATCGCGCCCATAGCCTTTGCTAAGCGTCCCCAGTGCAGGCTCAACAGTCGTCTCTTGTCCGGTACGAATGTACGCCAGCTCGGCTGCACTCACGCCGTGGTCACGACGCGGCTCATCCTGCACCACCCGCCAAACTAGGGGAATGGCGAGCAGCATGCCCACCACGCCCAGGACTGCAAATGTCAGACGCCAACCGAGGGTGTTGATCAGCGGAATGATGATCAGGGGAGCGGTCGCCGTGGCGAGCAAGATGCCCACGCCCCAAATCGCGTTGGCCCGTGAGCGCTCACTGACCGGGAACCAGCGGCTGGTCATGGCACTCAGCATCGGAATATGCACACCTTCGCCAAGCCCCAACAGCAGGCGCAGCCCGATCAGGGCCGGGAGCGACTGCCCGAAGGGCGCAGTGAGAATCGTAAACACGGAGAACGCCGCAATCGCTGCAATCACGCTACGCTTGGGACCAAAGCGCTCGGCGAACGGGCTGAGCAGCAGGTTTGACAGCGCATACGACAGAAAAAACGCAGCCAAAAGGATTTCACCCTTAGCGCCGACCTCGCGATCGGTCCACTCAAACTCCTGCGCGATGCGAGGGAGCGCCAGTGCCAGATTGTTGCGGTCTAGGTAGTTGACAAATACCGTCACGCCAAGGGCAATGGGAATGCGCCAGCGGACTCCCCAAGCGGGGGCGGTAGCGGTTGGCATAGATTGATTTCTCAGCAGACAGCCAAGCTTGAAGCCATGGCCCAACTACAATACCCCAAGATTGCGCCCTCAGGAGACAGGGGGCAGATTCAACCATGAGTCGAATTCGTCTCGCTCCCTAGCAAGCGCTCGATTGAAATTGCAACTTCAGGAAATGCCAAGGGGTTGACCTCGCCCTGAATCAGAACTGCTCGCGACTGATAACCCCGATCGCTGGGTGAGCGAAACACCACGAGTTGCAGGGTTCGCAAGTTAATCACCCAGTACTCTGGGATGCTAGCAGCTGCGTACACTCTAGTTTTAATCTCCAGGTCCTTACTCAAACTGGTGTTTGAGTACTCAATCAGCCAAAAGATGTTTTCTGGGTAGGGGTGATGCTCTCGGTAATCGCGTCCTAGCCGCTGAACGATGGCGATATCAGGTTCTGGTTCAGAGTTGCTCGACGGCAGGGTTATAGGCTTTGCTTGCCGGACTTTGGCTCGATCGCCCAGCAAATAAATCAGATACTCCCCAGCCTCATCGCTGGTGTAAGCGTGAGACTCTCCCTCAGGGGCCATTTCCACAATTTCCCCATTGATCAATTCAACCGGTCGCCCTACCAAGATCCCGGCGGCAATCATGCGGTGGTAGTCGTCAAGGGTCCATTTCGCAGTGGTGAGGGTCATGGCAACGACTTCGGACGCTCTGCTCTCAGTTTTCGGGCGCTCTGCTCTCAGTTTAGGGTGGGCTTGGCTTGACCCACACCTGCATCTCGGTCAACTGCTGCGGGCCAAATTGGGTGGCTAGGGCGACATCGGCTGCATCCCGACCGTAGGCGATCGTAATGCGGTTGCCGCGCGGCTCAGCTTGGGTGGCATCAAACGTGTACCAACGGCTGCCGACGAAGGCTTCGAACCAGGCGTGCAAGTCCATTGGCTCGAGCTGGTAGAGGTAGCCGACTACCATGCGAGCCGGGATATTCAGGCTGCGGCAGAGGGCGATGCCCAGGTGTGCAAAATCTCGGCAGACTCCCACCTGGGTTTGAGCCGTCTCGACTGCGGAGGTCGAAGCATCACTGCTGCCGTAGCGATATTCAATTTGGGTTTGTATCCAGCTGCGAATTGCCTCGACTTGGTCATAGCCGGGCGCGGCCTCCATCACCAGCTTCTGGGCTAGGTCGCCCAACTGGTCCGATTGGCAGTAGCGGCTGGGTAATAGGAATTGGAGCGTGGCTTCGGGCAGGTCCTGGACCGGTACAAACGTGGCCCCGGCCTGGACATCGATCTGGTCGGCAGTTTCGACGCAGGCCGTGGCCTGGACCCGAAATGAGCCCTGGGGAGCCACCAGCCGCTGGCAGAGATTGCCGTAGCTGTCGGTGTACTCGACAATCGGCAGGCTCGGCTGCAGGACGTACTCTTCACGGGCGACCCACTGTCCGGCCCCGCTACGCGGTCTGAGCATCAGAATCAGGGGGGTCGGTGCGCTGGCTTCAAACACAAGCTGACACCCAGCATCTAGTCGCATCGTTGCCTCCCCGACAGACACGTCTTTTCAGAAAATGCAGTCACTTTAGCCTCGCGTCAGCCATTGCGCTCCCTGGGCAAGGCTCTGTTCCAGTGTATTGTGGCAAGGTTTGCGCGCCAGTCAGCAATGTTCCTAACCGGCGAAGCAAAATTCCAGCACGGCGAAGCAAAGTTTCAGCGCCAGTCAGCAACTTTGCTCAAGGCAATTGGAAATTTTCTGAACCAGTCAGCAAGTTTTCTAGTCAGCCTCAAGCCGTTTCTAGGCCAGCTCAGCAAAGTTCTCGCGTGGCCAAGCAAGCTTCGAGGCCAGCCAAGCAACTTGGTATCCCGGCTTAGCAACTTTGCTGAGCGATGCTGAAAACTTGCCCGTGACAGGGCGATCCTGGCGAGTCGAGCCCGCGACTGCGACCAGCTCACAGACTCTGGCTTAGTCAGAGAGATGGGCAGAGCCCGAGAAACTGTATAGAGAACATCAATTTTTGACGGAAGTGAGCAGCCCTGGCCGTACAATGATTCGCTGTGGTGAAATAGCCCGAGTTGCCCCGCCACCCAATCTTCCCGTTACTCTCATCCCCCCTAGCCATGCCAAAGGTCCTCGTGTCCGATCCGATCGATCAAGCTGGGATCGATATTCTCTCCCAAGTGGCGCAGGTCGATATCAAAACGGGCCTGAGCCAAGACGAACTGATCCAGCTGATCCCGGCCTACGACGCCATCATGATCCGCTCGGGCACCCACTTGACCGCCGAAGTAATCGAGGCTGGTAAAAACCTGAAGATCATCGGTCGCGCAGGCGTGGGCGTCGACAACGTCGATGTGCCCACCGCCACCCGCCATGGTGTCGTCGTGGTCAACTCCCCCGAAGGCAACACGATCGCCGCTGCCGAACACGCCCTGGCGATGATGCTCACCCTCTCGCGCTACATCCCCGACGCCAACGTCTCGATCAAATCAGGAGCCTGGGATCGCAAAAGCTTCACCGGCGTGGAGGTCTACAAGAAAACCCTGGGGATCGTCGGCCTGGGCAAGATCGGCTCCCATGTTGCCACCGTGGCGCGGGCCATGGGCATGCGGCTGCTGGCCTACGATCCCTACCTCACCGCCGAGCGCGCCGAGCAATTGGGCTGCGGGCTGGTCGAGCTAGATCTGCTGTTCCGCGAGGCCGACTACATCACGCTGCACCTGCCCAAAACTCCAGAGACCACCCACTTGGTCAACGCCGAAACCCTGAGCCAGATGAAACCCACCGCCCGCCTGATCAACTGCGCGCGCGGCGGCATCATCGACGAGCAGGCCCTGGCCGAAGCCCTGCAAGCAGGCAAGATCGCCGGGGCGGCGCTGGACGTGTTTGAGCAAGAGCCGCTGAGCGACTCTCCCCTGCGCAGCCTGGGCAAAGAGCTGGTCCTGACCCCCCACCTGGGCGCATCCACCGAAGAAGCCCAAACCAACGTCGCCATTGATGTCGCTGAGCAGATCCGCGATGTCCTCCTGGGCCTGCCCGCCCGCAGCGCCGTGAACATTCCGGGCCTACGCCCCGAGATCTTGCAGCAGCTCAAGCCATACCTGCTGCTGGCCGAGATGCTGGGCAATCTGGTCAGCCAGCTGGCGGGCGGACGAGTCACGGCGCTCGACATCCGGCTGCAGGGCGACCTAGCGACCCGCGAAAGCCAGCCGATCCTGGTCGCCGCGCTCAAGGGCCTGCTCTCGCAAGCTTTGCAGGAGCGGGTGAATTACGTCAACGCCAGCCTGGAGGCCCGCGAACGCGGCATCCACGTCACCGAAACCCGCGATCCCAGCGTCAAAGACTACACCGGCTCGATCCACCTGACCGCCGAAGGACCCTTGGGCCGCCGCTCGGTGACCGGCGCGCTGTTGGGTGAAGACGAACGGCGCGTCACCAACATTGACGGCTTCCCGATCAACGTCGCCCCCACGCGCCACATGCTGCTGACCCTGCACCGGGACATGCCAGGAATCATCGGCAAAATCGGCTCGCTGCTGGGTAGCTTCAATGTGAACATCGCCAGTATGCAGGTGGGCCGCCGCATGGTACGCGGCGATGCGGTCATGGTGGTCAGCATCGATGATCCCCTGCCCGAGGGCCTGCTCAGCGAAATTCGCGGCGTCTCGGGGATTCGCGATGCCTACATCGTCAATTTGTAGCGGCAACCTGTTGTAGCGAGAACTTAGAGCGAGGGTCTACTACTATGTCAGCTGCAATTCGGATTGGCATTGGCGGACCGGTGGGCTCCGGCAAAACTGCTCTAGTCGCCGCGCTGTGTCAGGCACTGCGTGACCGGTTCTCGATGGCCGTAGTTACCAACGACATCTACACGCGCGAGGACGCAGAATTCCTGACCCGCAACGGCGCGCTGCCCCAAGAGCGCATTCTGGGTGTCGAGACCGGCGGCTGCCCCCACACAGCAATCCGCGAAGACGCCTCGCTAAACCTGGACGCAATTGCCAGCCTGGAGGCCCGTTTCCAGAGCCTGGAGATCATCTTGGTGGAGTCGGGTGGCGACAACCTGGCGGCCACCTTCAGCCCGGAGCTAGTCGATGCCTGCATCTACGTAATCGACGTGGCCGAGGGCGATAAGATCCCGCGCAAGGGTGGACCGGGGATCACGCGCTCAGACCTACTGGTGATTAACAAAATTGACCTGGCTCCCTACGTGGGCGCAGACCTGGGGGTGATGGAGCGCGACAGTCGGCGCATGCGAGGCCAGAAGCCGTTTGTGTTCACCAATCTCCGCAGCGGCGAGGGTCTAGCACCGGTGATCGCCTGGCTGGAAACCGAGGTGCTGTTCGTCGGCGCTCGCTAGCCTGCGGGGCGCTGCCCAGGCGTGCTTGCCGACAACGGCTCTTGAGCTAGACAGTGCCGGAGGATCTGCATCAGCTCAGCCATTGAGACTGAACTCGGCAGGGCGAGGGCATGAGCCGCACGCAGACTGTCGTAAAGCGGATCGGGCTCAGCGCCATTGGCTTGTTCTGGTGCGCGATAGACGGCCGCTGCGCTGCCTTGGGCGTCGAACAGCACACATTCGAGCAGATTCTGATGGCGTTGGCGGTCATCCAGCACCACCAGCGGCAGGTTTGAGCGCGGCTCTAAGTGCAGATACTGTGCTAGCTCTAGGGCTGCGCTCAGCAACTCGGGACTGCGGTAGCGCAGCAGCAGCAGCAGCAGGTTGCCGTTGCCCGCCTTGATCTGGCGCAGCAGATCGTCAGGGTTCTGGGTGAGCAGCACCCGGTAGCCTGCTGTGCGCAGGTAGTGGGCCAGCAGCGCAGAGCGCCCCGGCAGGTCTGGTTGATGCAACGGCAACGTCGCAGAGGCGTTGCTAATCGGCGGCTCTCCAAAGTCGCCCAACAGCACCAAGGGACTGGCCGTGTAGCCAACCACGCTCTGGAGTGCCTGCAGGACCGCTTCGGCTGCAGGGCTGTGACCGCTTGGCTCGAGCGGCAAGATGCGCAGATTCAAACCCGCAATCGGCGCAGGCGCGGCAAAGCTGCTAGCCAGGTAGACCAGGGGCAGAGAGGCCAAAACGGTCATCTGGCTCAGCGCCCGCAGCGCCGCCGCAGGCTCTGGCTCCAGGCTATCCAATAGCACCACGTCGGGTTGCCAGATGCGCGCCAATAGCTCTCCCTGCTCTAGCCCATCCGCCTCCAGTAGGCGGTAACCGCAGGCGTGCAGTAACTCCGCCAGTTGCGGCGTCTCCTCGTGCCTCAAACAATCGGTCGACCCCAAGCGCAATACCGTGAGGCTCTGCGGCGCGGCGCTGACCGGGGCCTCTGACTCCAGCTCCAGCAGTAGCCGACGCAGTTCACCCGGCTGAATGGGCTGGGTCAGGAAACCATCCGCTCCAGCAGCCAGCGCCTGTCGCCGCTCGGCCAAACTGGCCAGGACCACCACCGGGATCTCTCGGGTCTCAGACTGTTGCTTGAGTAGCGCCAGCACATCCCAGCCCGACAGGCCACTCAAGAAGGGGCTCAGCAGGATCAGGCCCGGACGCAGCCGTCGTGCCTTCTCCAGCGCCTCCAGGCCGGAGCGGGCCACGACCACCTGGTAGCCCATTGGGGCCAAGCGCTCAGCTAGGGCATTTAGCTCAGTGGGCACCGCCTCGATGATCAAGGCCAGACAACTGCCCAGGGCCTGCAGACCAGCGCCCTGAACCGGCCCAGGCGTCACTTGCCGCACCAGACCTTGTCCCGGCGGCAGCTTCAGAGGCGGGTGGGGCGGCAGTAGTAGGGTAAATTGACTGCCCTTGCCCTCCTGGGAGACAAAAGTAACATCGCCACCGTGCAGTCGCGCCAGACGCTGGGTGAGCACCAGCCCCATGCCGGTGCCTTCGAAGCGGCGGGTCATCGGGCTCTCTAGTTGCTGAAATTTCTGGAACACCAGATGCTGCTTGTCTATCGGGATGCCAATCCCCGTGTCGCTGACACTGAAGGCGATCCAGCTCTGCCAGCGACGCACGCTCAGGCTCACCCGACCCGGCGGCGGTGTGAACTTGAAGGCATTGGAGAGCAGGTTCACCAGCATCTGCCGCAGCCGGAATTCGTCGCCGATCAGCCTGTCGAGGTCTGGGTCAATCGATAGCGAGAACTGGATGCCGACGCTTCCCTCGGTCCACGACTCTTGCCCCCGATGCTGGAACAGGCGACGGGTCTGCTCAAAGCTGCGCTCACAGACCTCTGCCAGATCGATCGCCTCGGGCAACAGTTCCAGTTGGCCGGTCTCGACCTTGGCTAGGTCCAGGATGTCGTTGATCACTGCCATCAGGTGCCGCCCGCTCTGATGGATCAGCGTCGCATAGCGTTTCTGACGCTCGTTGAGGCTGCCGAAAGACTCTTCCACCAGTAGGCTGGCCATGCCCAGCACTGAGGTCAGCGGCGTTTTGAGTTCGTGGCTGATGCAAGAGAGGAAGTCATCCTTGACCCGGTTAAGCTGCACGAGATCGGCGTTGCGGGCTTCCAGCTCACGGGCGACCTGCCTCTGCTCAGTGATGTCCTGAGCTAAGACTAGCCGCAGGTTGCCCGCTAACAGTGGCGCTTGAATCAGTTGCCAAGTGTGCTCGCTGCCGTCGGTGCTACTGCACTGGTAGATGGCAGGCGAGTAGGGGCTGCCACTGGGCAGAAGCATGCAGGTGCTGCCAGTGCTGCTTTCTGTCTCCGCTGGAGGAACGGGCATGGCATCGGGCCGGACCTCGCCCAACTGCTCCTGCCAGAGTCGGTTGACCTTCACGGCCTCGCCTGAGCGTGTGGTCAGCAACGCGGGCAGTGGCAGGCACTCCACCAAATGGAGCAGTGGCTGGAGCGTGGGCAACTGTGGCGTGGGCAGCGGCTGCGAGTCATTACCCAGGGAGAACCGTGCAGAAACCGGCTCGCCTCCCCAACGTAAATACCAGGTGTGCAGCAGCGAAAAGCCATCCAACAAGCCGACAAAGGTCCCTTCCGCGTTCACCAGCGCCCAAAACGGCTCCGGCTGCTGCTGCCAGAGCAACCAGAACTCGCTCAGTGGCAGGTCATGCCGCACCACCGGCAGCGCCTGTACGCAGTCGCGCAGTGCAAAATCATTACCCACCTGAAGAAGTCGCTGTAGCAAAGCTGCACAATCGACTTGACCTAGCGGGCAGTTTCGCTCGTCCAACGCCACCAGAGGCCGATGGGCCTGAGCCGAGAGGCAGGGGCCCAGAAGCGCAACCACTTCAGCAGCTGTCGCGGTGACTGAGCAAGTCGGGGCCGGTTGCGCGAACCAGTTCAGGGATGAAGCTTGCATGTTGCCGCTCGCCCCGAGGCGTGGAAAGCAGTGAATAGAGTCGTGGGTCCAGGCAATCTATCACAGAACCAGTAGAGAAGCGGTTTGCCAAGCAAGCGGTGGATGCAAGATTCAGAAGACTGAAAAAAAGTTGGGTACCACGGAGCCAGGGCAACGACTGGATTCACCTTCACAGCAACACCGCTCAGTAGAGATCCCCGCCGCTCAGACTTACAATGACCATTGTATCGTCTATCCCGGTATTGGCCCTCTCTTGTGCTGTTACCCTTTCTAGAGCTGGGTAGGTTGGGCGAAGCTGTTCGCTGACTTCCGGTGCCGCCAACGCCTGCCGGGCTCTAGCCTCTTCAACACCGGCCTATCGCCAGCGCGTCGGCTGTTCCCGTTCTGTGACTGCCCCCTCCTGTTCAGCTCAAAGGAAAGCTTTGTCAGAGTCTCCGCGTGAACCCGATCACGACTCCCTCAGCCAGCAGCATCGCTTGGCTGACAAGCTCCGAGAGCGGCTGGGCTATGTTGGAGTTTATTACAAGCGAGATCCCAATTGTTTCTTGAAACGCTTACCCGAACCAGAGCGACAGGAATATTACCGAAAGCTGCGCTCCACCTACCACGAGATTATTTTGCATTACTTTCGGCCCAAATCGGAGTTGAATCAGCGGATCGATGAGTTTGTAAATCTGGCTTTTTTTGCCGATGTCTCTGTTTCCCAGGTGCTAGAAATTCACATGGAACTGATGGATGCCTTCGCCAAACAGCTCAAGCTGGAGGGGCGAAGCGACGAAGTCCTGCTAGACTATCGCATCGCCCTAATCGACGTAATTGCTCACTTGTGTGAACTGTATCGCCGCTCCATTCCCCGTGAGCCGTAGAGTCTGCTATGAAGAAAGCCTACGTTCTGAAGCTTTACGTGGCCGGGAATACCCCCACCTCTGTACGAGCGCTCAAGACGCTGAATGATATTCTGGAGACTGAGTTCCAGGGTGTCTACACGCTCAAGGTGATTGATGTCCTGAAAAGCCCACAGCTCGCTGAGGAGGACAAGATTTTGGCAACGCCGACCCTGGCGAAAATTCTGCCGCCGCCAGTGCGTAAGATCATTGGGGATCTCTCAAACCGGGATCGAGTTTTGATTGGTTTAGATTTGCTGTATGAGGAGTTAGAAGAGCATGACTAGTGCCTCGCAAGTGCAGGCAGCCGACAGGGCGCGGGGCCATCACTGGATGGGGAGCTGTAGATCATGACTGAGGATCACTACGACCCGATCAATGACCGGGGAATTCACAAAATTCGTACCCTGATCGAGGGCTTTGACGATATCAGTCATGGCGGTTTGCCAGTGGGGCGAACGACGCTGGTGAGTGGCACCTCGGGTACCGGCAAAACGCAAATTGCCATCCAATTTATCTATAACGGCATCGTTCACTTCAATGAGCCGAGCATTCTCGTCACCTTTGAAGAGTCGCCCGCCGACATTATTAAAAATGCTTACAGCTTTGGCTGGGACCTGCAAAAGCTAATTGACGACGGCAAACTGTTTATCCTGGACGCCTCGCCCGACCCCGAAGGGCAGGATGTAACCGGCGATTTTGACCTGTCGGCGCTGATCGAGCGTATTCAATATGCAATTCGCAAGTATCGCGCCAAGCGAGTTTCGATTGACTCAGTGACTGCGGTGTTCCAGCAGTACGACGCAGTGGGGGTGGTGCGCCGTGAGATCTTCCGTTTGGTGGCGCGGCTGAAGCAGATCGGGGTCACCACAATCATGACCGCTGAGCGGGTCGAAGAGTACGGGCCGGTGGCCCGCTTTGGGGTCGAAGAGTTCGTCTCTGACAACGTGATCATCCTGCGCAATGCCCTAGAGGGAGAGCGCCGCCGCCGCACTATTGAGATCTTGAAGATGCGCGGCACCACCCACATGAAGGGCGAGTTCCCCTTCACCATGGACACAGAAGGCATCAGCATCTTCCCCTTGGGCGCGATGCAGCTCACCCAGCGCTCCTCCAATGTGCGCGTCTCCTCTGGTGTGACCAGGCTCGACCAGATGTGCGGCGGTGGCTTCTTCAAGGACTCGATTATCCTGGTGACTGGGGCGACCGGCACCGGTAAGACGCTGCTGGTGAGCAAGTTTCTGGAGAACGCCTTTCTCAGCCACGACCGCTCGCTCCTATTCGCCTATGAGGAGTCGCGAGCGCAGCTGTCGCGCAATGCTTCCTCCTGGGGGATCAACTTCGAGGAGATGGAGGCGCGGGGCTTGCTCAAGATCATCTGCGCCTATCCCGAGTCGGCGGGCCTGGAAGACCACTTGCAGATCATGAAGCGGGAGATCGCCACCTTCAAGCCCTCGCGCATCGCCATCGACTCGCTATCGGCGCTGGCGCGAGGCGTGAGCAACAACTCCTTCCGCCAGTTTGTAATTGCGGTGACCGGCTTCGCCAAGCAGGAGGAGATCACGGGCCTGTTCACCAACACCACCGACCAGTTCATGGGCTCGCACTCGATTACCGAGGCGCACATCTCCACGATCACCGACACGATTTTGCTGCTGCAGTACGTCGAGATCCGGGGCGAAATGTCGCGGGCAATCAACGTCTTCAAGATGCGTGGCTCCTGGCACGATAAGGGCATCCGCGAGTATGTGATCACCGACCGGGGAGTGGATATCAAAGACTCCTTCCGTGGCTTAGAGCGGATCATCAGCGGCTCACCCACGCGGATCATGGTGGACGAAAAGAGCGAACTCTCGCGCATCGTCCAGGGCATGCAGTCGATAGGACCAGACGAGGATCTCTAGGACGAGGATCTCTAGGCTTCCGACGCAGCAGGGCCTGGGCCGAGCCCTGAGCTACACTGTCCGCGCTGCGAGCCCCAAATTCCCAGCCCCGAGCTTCGCGCTCCGAGTTCAAAGCCGCAAACGCCAAGTTCTCGGCTTCGCGCTCCGAGCGGCAAACCCCACACTTCGAGCCCTGAGCTTCGGGCTCCGAGTTCTGAGCCGCAAACTCCGAGCTTCAAACTGCGTTTGCTGAGCCCTGAGCTTCAGCCTGCCAGTTCAGCGCTCCAGTGCCCTTGAAAACTCCCTGAAACCCCCTGAAATTGCCTGAAACAGCTCCCAGATCTGCTGGGCACTGGGGCCTGTGCAGCGCACTAGCTGGTCGCCAGTCGGGTTGTCCAGCGCCCAGATTTGGCCACCAGGTAAATCGGGCAGCGGCTGCGCAGCCTGCGGCCAAGGGCCGAAGCAATAGAACGTCCCCCAAGCCTTGGCCCCACCCAGCAGCGGCAAGCTGGACAGCGAGCTGAGATCTGGACCGAGTCGCTGATTCTCCCACAGCACCGGCTGGCCGTCGCGGCAGATGCGCAGACGGCTCTCCAGACGCTGAAACTGCCAGCACTCGCCCATCGCTACCCGCCCGCCCGCCCAAACCTCGGCGTAGAGCAGACGAGCATCGGTGGCTAGGTCCACACGCGTCTCCTGACGATAGTCGGCAGACCGACCGGGGATCAGGGGGTGGGGCCGGTAGATCAGGCAGGATCCTGCCGCGAGACTGAAGTGCTGGTGCTGCTCGCTGAGGCCAGGATGGATGCGAGTGGCCCCTTGGCTGCGCAGCTCCAGGCTGGCCCCAGCTTCGAGCCTCACCTGCAACTGGTGCCGATCCCCCCCCAACAAACCGCCATTGGGATTACGCAGGTAAAGTGTCGGCGTCTCGGCGCTCAGATACAGCGGCGCACTGAGCTGCAGCGGCGCTCGCGAATACTGGTGACAGACCACCGTGCGCTCGCCACGGCGACAGGCGACCAGCTCCGAGTACCCGAGGTTTTGCAGGGACTCTGAGCGCCTAACGGTTGCGATTGGCGTGCTCCTGCTCCGCGTGCAGTTTGAGCAAGTTCGCCTCCAGATCGTGCTCGCGGCGGCTGAGGCTGTCTTCGAGCGCTTGGAGCTGTTCACGGCGCGCTTCCAGCTCCATTTGGCGGCGACTGAACTCCTGGCTCTGCAAGGTCAGCGACTGTCGCCAGCCCTCGACGATCTTGAACTCCTCCTCCAGACTGGATGCGTTTACTCCAGGGCTGAGGTAACGCTGCAAGACCTCCAGGATCCACGGGGAGGCATCGCGCACGTCTTGGACCTGCTGATTGGGGCCGAGGTCTAGCAGAACCAATAGGCCCTCGCCGTAGCCCAGGTCGCCTGTTGTCACCAGCTCTTCGTCGCTGAGCACGGCCCAAGCGTTCTCAGTTCGCTCGCAAGCCAGGAGGCGCAATTCCGTCTTACCCAGAAAACCCTTTTTTTGGACCTGAGCGAGGTGAAGCATGTCAGTCTGATGCGTTCTAAGACGTTGAATCAGGAGTAGCTCAAGCGTACGCTGATTTTAACTTTACCCGCCCCGGTGCAAGAGACCTAGCCCCAGGTCGCGCAACCGCTCAACCTCAACCTCAACCTAAGTGGCTACCACTTCTGCCTCGAACCCCGCCTGCCGGATCATCTGGGCATCTGCCGAATCGCCCTGCCCAGCGGTGGTCAGGTAGCCATTGGTGAACAACGAGTTGGCGGCATACAGCGCCAGCGGCTGCAGCTGCCCCAGCACCACCTCTCGCCCCCCCGCCACCCGCACATCCTGGGCCGGATGCACAAACCGGAACATCGCCAACCCCTTGAGACAGGCCTGGGGGCGCAGGGGTGGGCGCTCGCCCAGGGGCGTGCCCGGTCGCGGATTCAGGAAATTGATCGGCACAGAGTCCACGCGCAGTTCGCGCAAGCTCAACGCTAGGTCTACCCAGTCCTCAGGCTGCTCACCCAGGCCCAGGATGCCGCCGCAACAGGCTTCTAGCCCCGCTGCTTTGGCTCGTCGGACCGTCTCAAGGCGCTGCTCAAACGAGTGACTGGAGACGATCTGCGGGAAGTAGCGGCTCGAGGTCTCTAGGTTGTGGTTGTAGCGATCGACGCCAGCTGCGCGCAGTTGCTCCGCCTGTCCGGGCCGTAGCAGCCCCAGCGAGGTGCAGATCTTGAGCGGGTAGTTGGCCTTGATCTGCCGGGTCGCCTCGCAGATCGTCTCTAGGTCGAGCGCTGAGGGGCCGCGGGTCGCTGTGACCATGCAGTAGATAAACGCTCCCATGGCGTGGGCTCGCTGCGCGCCCGCCACCAGCTCGGCCACCGCTTGCAAGGGATAGCGCTCGATCTCAGCATCGTACCGACTCGACTGGCTGCAGAAGGCGCAGTCCTCAGGGCAGGCTCCGCTCTTGGCGTTTTGCAACACATGCACCCGTACCTTGTGCCCGTGATAATGGGCGCGGATGCGATAGGCCGCGTGCAAAATCGCCAGTAGTTCCTCGTCTGGGGCCTGGACCATCGCCAGGGCTTGTTGGCGCGTGACGGCGTGCCCCGTCAACACTTGCTCGGCCAGTTCAGTCCAATTCATCAAGTTCACAGAGGGTTCCTAAAGGGTATCCAAGACGCCGCGAATCGCCTGGTAGGTCGAGTCCAGCTGGCTAGCGGTCATGCAATAGGGCGGCATCAGGTACAGCGTGTTGCCCAGGGGGCGCAACAGAAAGCCCGCCGCCAAAAATCGGTTGCGCAGCAGCGGACCCAGCGCGTTGAAGTAATCGCTGCGCTGGTCTGTGGTAATTTCCATCGCCGCAATCGTGCCGCAGAAGCGCACGCGCTCAAGCCGGGGGTGCCCGTCTAGCCATTGCGCCCAATAGCGACGGTGTTGCAGCTCCATGGTTTGAAACGGTTCGGGGTTTTGCGCCAAGAGTTCGAACGAGGCCAGAGCCACGGCGCAGGCGAGGGGATTGCCTGTGTAGGAGTGGCCATGAAAGAAGGTTTTCTGGACGTCATCACTATAAAACGCCTGATAAATCGCCTCGCTGCAGAGCGTCACCGCCAAGGGCAAACAGCCGCCCGACAGCCCCTTGGAGAGACAGAGAAGGTCCGGAACCGTCTGCGATTTGCCACAGGCGAACCAGTCCCCCGTCCGACCAAAGCCGGTCATCACCTCGTCGTAGATCAAGAGCACGCCAGCCCGTCGCGCTAGCGCCTGCAGCGCCTGCAAAAATTGAGGCCGACATAGACGCATGCCCGCCGCTCCCTGCACCAACGGCTCGATGAAAATTCCGGCATAGCGCTCAGGGGTTTGCAGCAGCTGTGCCAGCTGGTCGAGGCTGTGCGCTTCTTTGGCTTCGACCTCCGCATCGCCCTCGAAGGTCTCTGGGAAAGGTACTTCCTCAAGCTGAAACATCAGGGGCTGAAATGGCTGCCAAAACGGCGAGCTGCCCCCCACCGACATCGCGCCCAAGGTGTCGCCATGATAGCCACCGGTGAAGCCAATGAAGCGCGTGCGCTGGGGTTGCCCCTGATTGTGCCAATACTGACAGGCCATCTTGAGCGCAACTTCGACAGCAGTCGAGCCGTTATCTGAAAAAAACACGCGAGTTAACGCCTCTGGCAACTGGCTTAGCAGCTGAGCTGCCAACTGCTCGGCAGGTTCATGCGTAAAACCCGCGAAGATCACGTGCTCTAATTGCTGAGCTTGCCGATAAAGCGCCTCGGCCAGCACGGGATGGGCATGCCCATGAATCGTCACCCACCAACTCGAAATACAGTCCAGGATTTGCCGACCGTCTTCTAGCTCCAGCACCGCTCCCTGTCCTTTGCGCACTTTCAGCGGCACTGGTGCGGTCTTCATCTGGGTGTAGGGATGCCAGACGGGGGAAGCAGATCGGGGTTTGCCAACATTCATAGGCGATCCATGTCTCAATCAACAACAAGCTGACTAGCCGCCGCGAGCCGCTTCCAGTCATACCATCCCGACGGTGCCCCAGCGCTAAGCGCCATTACGAAATCTAACGTTAAAGCTCAAACCAAGCCTAAAACTCTTCCCAAAATCGTTTAGAACAGGCAGACTACAGCTACTAGTTGAAGTAGCACTCACAGAAACATATGTTAATATTTGGAATCTTTAAGAAAAAAGAACCAATTGGTCACTTGGTGCGTTGCTGGCTCAACGATGGTTCGCCCCACGGCTTTGAAGCGGTGGTGTTAGTGGGGGCTGATGACGTGCCTGATTTAGTCAGTCCAGAGTCCCTGTGCAGCCGAGCGAAAACGATTTTCTGGCATCATTACCGCCAGCAACCCAGCCGCTATTCTAGTCTGGGGGTTGTCACTCAGGTCTCCAGCAATGCGCTGCGCAAAACTGCAATTCGCGGCCGAGACAGACGGTGGCTAGATGTAATCAGCGCCAGACGCCCAGCCAATGATTGCGATGGTCGTGTGCTTAGTGGCGCGGCAATCCTGAGACCTGAAAAGCGATTGACTGGTAGAACGCGACCAGGCTCAGTGCAGTTGAAATAAACTTGCCAGGCTTCTATTTTTCTTCGGAAAAATACTGATCGGCTTGCTCTTGTAGGCGCTGAACAAAGCGCTTTTCTGCACCCTTCTGGGCGATAGCGAGGATTTCGTCCATCGACTTCTCTTGCAAAAACTTCGAGGTTGCGGCTAAGTGCTCGCGATGGGGGCATTTGTCCCCCAGGACGCAGCCGTTGACGCAGGCTTCGGCACAGTTCACAGCCATGGGACACCTCCAGTTGGTGGGGTCTTCAGATTTGAGGATACTCTCGTCGCTGACACTTGGGCAATTTGGAGGCGGATAGAAGTCAGACGGGTTGCTGTGGCTGGCGTGCCTGTTTGCTCATGGCGATCAAGGTGTGGTGAGCGTCTTCTGAATCTTTCAGGACGTGATCAAACTCAATGCGCAAGGGCTGGGTAACCCCATTCACCTGGGCGCTGAGGTCCATGCCTTGAGGATCAATCGCGAGCAGGGTTGCGGCGGTTGCCTCGGCAGCCTTGCCGAAGGTCTGGGCATAGAGCCGCACCGCATCGGCGTGATCCTCATTCATGTGCTGGCAAATACGGCGACTGACCGCCGCCGAAAACGGGTCAGACATGGCAACGTCTCCTTGCGCTTCTCCATCGGACCACGGGTCAGTGTAACCTAAATTCTAGTTCCGACTGGCGCGAGCAAGGCACAATGGGCGGATGCCATCGGTTGCATCATCTGTCTGCCTTGATTCTGTCTGTGGAGACGTCTATGTCCATGCTCAAGCGCCCGGTTGTGCTCAAGCGACTACTCAGTTTCCTCTGCCTGGCGATCCTGTCGTTGACCCTGAGCATTGCTTGTGGGGGGCCGCCGCAGCAAGCCAGTACGCCCGGTGGGACGACCCCCGCTGCCAGTGCTCGGGGAGTGATCGTGGTGGGGCGTGGCGCGGATGCTCCCTCGCTGGACCCAGCGACTAC
Organism: Leptolyngbya sp. SOY_34_metabat_272; assembly: GCA_031399305.1. Taxonomy (GTDB): domain Bacteria; phylum Cyanobacteriota; class Cyanobacteriia; order FACHB-261; family FACHB-261; genus FACHB-261. The sequence goes on along the minus strand of JANNOU010000026.1, from coordinate 2,317 downwards.
CAGCGACGCCGAATCGTCCAAGGTGACGCGCAACCTGTTTGAGGGCTTGGTATCTGACAAGCAGGGGACGACGGAGATTGAGCCCGCCCTGGCGGAATCCTGGCAAGTCTCGCCGGATGGGCGCACCTACACGTTCAAGCTGCGGCAGGGCGTGAAGTTCCACGACGGCACAGAGTTCAATGCCGATGCAGTGGTGACCAACTACACCCGCTGGGTCAACCAGGAAGGCGGCGGCTCGTTCGACTACTTCCAGACCGTGTTTGGCGGCTTTGCGGGCGACCAGAATCTGCTGACTGAATCGGTGCAGGCGGTGGATCCGTCGACGGTTGAGTTCAAGCTCAAGCGACCCTTTGGGCCGTTCATTGGCGCGTTGAGCCTGCCTGCGTTTGGCTTCGTGTCGCCCACGGCGCTCAAGTCGGGCAAGCCGCTCAACAACAACCCGGTTGGCACTGGCCCCTTCAAGCTCAAGGAGTGGAAGCCCAACGAGACGCTTACCCTGGAGCGCAACCCAGATTACTGGAAGCCAGACGAGCCCAAAATCGACCAGGTGATCTTCCAGGTGGTGCCGGAACCACAAGCGCGGCTGACGGCGCTCTCGACCCAGCAGCTCGATCTAATGGACGGTCTGAGCCCCGACCTGCTGAAATCCGCCGAGGCCGACGCCAAGCTGCAGGTGTTCAAGCGCCCCAGCTTCAACATCGGCTACCTGGGCTTCAACGTGGAGAAGCCGCCATTCGACAAGCTACCGGTGCGTCAGGCAATCAACCACGCGATCAATAAGGAGGCGATGATCCAGGCGTTCTATCAGGGCAATGCCCAGCCTGCGGTCAACCCCATGCCCCCCAGCATCCCCGGCTATGCTGACCAGATCCCAGCCTACGATTACAACCCTGAGAAGGCCAAGCAGCTGTTGAGCGAGGCGGGCTTCGCCAACGGCTTTGACACCGAGATTTGGATCTCGAACCGGGGCAGCCAGGTTCTGCCCAACGCGGCGCGCATGGCCGAAGCCTTCCAGCAGGATCTCGCCAAGGTGGGCATCCGCGTCAAAATCGTCGATTTGGAGTGGGCGACCTATTTGCAACAGACGCGTGACGGCAAGCAGGCGATGTTTATGCTCGGCTGGGTGGGAGACTTCGGCGATGCCGAGAGCTTCCTAGGTTCGCTGTTTAACGGCAACAACATCCCCGGCAACAATCGCTTCCGCTACAACAATCCGACGGTGAATCAGCTGCTGCGAGAGGCGCTGGCCCTGACCACCGAATCGGAGCGCAACGCCAAGTACGTGCAGGTGCAGGAACTGCTCAAACGGGACGCGCCTCTGGTGCCCCTGGTTCATGTGTCGCTGCTGCTGGCAGGCTCCAAGCAAGTGGTCGGCTTCGAGCCCAGTCCTCTGGGCAGCGACTCGCTGGCGCAGGTTGGCATCGGCAATGCTTGAGTTGGCTTTCCTAGCCCCCCTGATTTGGGAGGCTAGATGACCTCGCAACCTGGCGAGCCCCAGCCGCTGCCGCCGCTGGACCCGAACCTGGATGTCAGGCAAAATCACTACTGGAGCTACCACAGCTTGGAGGCGTTGCTGCGCTGTAAGCAGCCGTTGACCGCCTCACAGGATGAGGACTTGTTTATCGCCGTCCATCAAATCTGTGAACTCGCCTTCAACCAGATGATCACGGACCTGGAGCGAGTGCTAGAGGCGCTGGCCGAGGCGCTGAACCAGGCCGGGGACTCGGTGATCGGCGAGACGAGTGAGGCGGTTTATTTCTTCAAGCGGGTCCTGCGCTTGTATGAGGTGGTGCTCACGACGATGCCGATTTTGGGGACGATGCGCGCCTTTGCGGAATTTCGCACCAGCATTGGACCCACCAGTGGCTTTCAGTCGTTCCAGTTTCGGCAGTTAGAAATCATGAGCGGTGTGCGCAACCTCTACTGGGCGGGGGGCACTCAGGATGCGCAGGGCCAACCGCACTTGGCGGAGCTGGAGTTCAACCGCCGCTACGGGGCGCAGGTGGCGGCGTGGTTTGAGCGCTATCGCGAGCACAGCCTGGCGGCCTATTACGAGCTTTTGCTCAGCCGCGCTGCTGGTTCGACGCGGGCGGAGCGGGTCACCAGTTTGCTGGCGCAGGCGCAGGCTGGCCCGGTGCTGAGGTGTCTACGGGCCTACGATGAGAGCCAGACTCGCTTTCACAAGGCCCATCTGGGGTTGGCGATTCAGCAGCTGGAGATCGTGGGCGTGAGCGTGGGCACGGGGGGCACTTCGTTCCGTGACTATCTCGCCAAGTACCACCGAGAGGAAGCGCCGCTGTTTCCAGGTCTGGCTTCA
>JANNOU010000011.1:0-13960 GCA_031399305.1 Leptolyngbya sp. SOY_34_metabat_272 | reverse complement strand
CGGGTTTCCTCAGCCTGACGTTGGGCTTGGAGCTTGAGCGCTTCCATCCGCCGTTGCGCTTCCTGGTTCAGCCGCTCGGCCCTCTGCAGGACACTGTTGCGCGCACCCTCGACTTGATCGATCAGCCGGTTGGCATCGGCTTCGGAAATGTCCTCACGGGAGCTGATCAGCGCCACTAGGGTGTCTCGATCAAACTCGCTGAGGCGGGTGCGCAGCGCATCGAAGCCTGCCTGCGGGTCGTCGAACAGCGTCCGCAGATCACGCTTGATGCCGTCGTAGTTCAGCTCTGGGCGGTCGAGCGAGTTGAGATAGGTGCGAATGCGCTCAAAAACGCGATCAATGGTCGATTGAATTCGAGATTGGATCGACCGCACCTGTTCAACGAGCTGATTGCGTACCGATTCAATTTGATCGACGATCCGATTCGCTTCTTCCTCAGAGATATCTGGCCGCTGGGCCAGCAGCGCGACGACGGTCGAACGGTCCACGCTGCCGAGCCGCTCGCCCAAGCTGTAGGCACCCGCACGCGGATCGCTCAACAACAGCTGTAAATCGCGCTTGATACCGTCAGGGCTCAGCTCTTCTTTGCCGGTATTACTCAGGTAAGTCTCTAGCTCTGTCTGGAACTCCACTGCCCTGGTACGGGCGCGTGAGGCTAGGCGACGCGGCGCTCGAATCACACTGCGCAGCGTTTCTTGAACCTGGTCGATGATCTGATTGGCCTGCTCTTGGCTCAGATCTTGCCGCTGGCTGAGCAGTTGCACCAAGGTGTCGCGATCGACCTGGGCCAGACGCGAGCGCAAAGCCTGAGCCCCTTGTTTGGGATCCTGCAGTAGGGTCTGTAAATCGCGCTTGATGCCGTCGGGGTTCAGCTCTTCTTTGCCAGTGTTGCGCAGGTAGTTGGCGATCTGGCTAGTCACCTGGTCGTACTGGTCTTGAGCCCGGTTAGCCAGCCGCTGCGGCGCTAGCAGGATGCTGTCGCGCACAGTCTCAAACTGATCAATCGTCTGGTTGATTTGCGCCTCACTGAGATCTTGGCGCTGACTCAGCAGTTGCACCAGCGTGGCGCGGTCAAAGTGGGCCAAGCGTGAGCGCAGGGCTGCTGCCCCTGCTTTGGGGTCATCTAGGAGCAGCTTGAGCTCGCGCTCAATGGCCTGGGGATTCAGCTCGTCTCTGCCGGTATTACGCAGGTAGGACTCAACCCGAATCTGAACTGCTTCGGCTTCAGATTTAGCGCGGTAGTGGATTTCTTCCGCTTCCCGCAGTACCTGAGCGCGACTTTCCTCTAGATAATTGGCAACCTGGTTGGCTTCCTCGGGATTGAGGTCCTGTCGCTGACCGAGTAATGCGACCAGGGTGTTGCGGTCAAACTGGCTGAGGCGATCGCGCAAAGGCTCAAAATCGGTGTCTGGGTCATTCAGGATGGCCCTGAATTTGGGTTGGAGATCATTGGCCGTGAACAGCTCGTCACGGTTGGCGGTGGTTAGATATTGCTCCACCTCACGACGCAGATCAGAAGCCCGATTCTGAAGCTCCAGTGCCCGCACCTGAGTCAGCACGTCGACTCGAATCCCTTCCAACTGATCGGCAATGCCTGCCACTCGGTCTGGCGTCAGGTCGCCGCGCTGATTCAGCAATTCCACAAAGCGCCTGCGATTGAGTTGCTCGAGCTGCGCTCGAACTACCCCTGGATCAGCCTCAGGGTCATAGAGCACTTCTCGAAAATCAGTCTCGACGCTGGCCCGATTCAGCTTCCAAGAATAGGCGTTGAGCAGATGGTTTTCCACGTCGGTTGCGACTGTACCCGATGGCGTGCCGCTCAGTTTCTCAGTCGCCTGACCTCGAAGAACTTGCAATTGTCCCAGGATTTTTTCAACATCCAGATCTGACAGATCAGTCCGGCCTAGCACAGCTCCCATCAAGCTACTGACTGCAAATTGCCGGGCTTGTGCCATTAAGCCAGGAGCTTGCTTCGGCTCATCCGATTGGTGACGACCCCGCAGCTCGGTGAGCAGCTGATCCAACTTGGTGTTGAGGTCATTGGAGCGCAGCTGCTGTGGATTTGCAGACTTGAGATAATTCAGCAGCTCACTGGCAGCATCAGTCTGAGGCTGCTGACCTAGCGCCTGTCGCCAAGCCGCTTCAAGCTGGTCAACCACTCGGGCAATTTCACGCTTTGAAAGATCGGTCCGACTGCTGACTAGACCCTCAAACGACTGACGGTCAATGCTGCGCAACCGGTCCTTCATCTCTGGCGATCTCAGCTCAGGGTCGCTGAGCAAGCTCTCGAAGTCGTTACGAATTCCCCGCAAGTCCAAGTCGGGCCGTCGCAAACTTCCCAGGTAATCTTCCAAATTCTCCTTGAGGCTGACTGGATCGACCGCCGACCTCAGCTGCCGTCCCACTGCCGCCGCTGCCGCCTCAGCCGTGGCAACTACTTGATCATTGACTGCCTTGCCGCCGATCGCAGCAGCAGCCGTCCCAGCGATGGCTTGGAAGGTTGCTGTCGCGGTATTCACGACTGAGCTAACTACAGAGCCGACGATCGACCCCACGGTGGTCGAGCTCACAACGTAAATGACAATAAAGTACACAGCCCAAATAATCAGTCCCATCGTTGCTCCATAAGCTTCGCTGGGAATCGCGCCCCAGAAACCCAGGAAGACACCTAGTAGACTGCCTACAAATAGAGAGAGGGTTACACTAATCAGAGTCCACAGACCCACGCCAAAACCAATCTTTTTAATGGTGCCCCCCAAACTCCCAGAGTCGTCATCTGAGGACTCAGAGTCAGAGTTAGAGTGCATGCCTAATGCTGAAATGCCCAAGGCAATAGAGAAATTTGTCAATACTAGCTGCAAGGCAAACGCCAACACAATGCCTGCGACCAGGGTCACGAGAAAACGGGATCCTGAGAACGCAGATGCGCCAATTCCATCGCCGACTTGAGTCTGGGCTAACCAGAGCTTTGTACTGGCTAGATTCCAGGTGATCTCTGAACTTCCTAACATGGCTTGCTTCCCTCGCAAAAACTCAGCTCACTTCTGCTTTGGTCGCTGAAAGTTGGAGTGGTTGAGCCCGACTCCAAAGCGTTTTTCCGCGCCTACGGCCTCCGCCTATGGTATGGCAAACAGCGCTGGCGGACTTGTACCTTGGGTAGGAGCTGTCTTCTACCGAACCTCCACCTTTTGGCGAGTTTCGATCAGTGTTTCGATAGTTTGTAGGAAGTGAGCTTGCTGCCAGCCTGCGTACAGGTGAGCAGCAATTGCTAGCCCCCCTGCGCCAACCCCTTCTTTAACGAACCCTTGTTCGTAAGCCCGCAGTTGCGGCCAGCGGGACTCGGCAAAGCTCAATGCGGTTGCCAGCAGCGGCACCTCGCCCACCGCAGTGGCTAGGCCGACCGTATCACCCGTGGGATCCTCTGCAACCCACCGCGTGGTGCCCACCACGACCTGCTGCGGATTCCAGGCGCAACCAGTCTGGAGCGCCAAGGCCCGTGCCAACGCATAGACCGCCAGCATCTGCGTGCCTCCAGCTAAGAGGACGCCCGCCCGGCGGCTAGCGCTCAGCGTCATCCCGGCGACCACAATCTGCATCGGGTCCCCCACGGCGGCGACCAGCGCCAGAGGATCTGAGGTTCGCAACGCCGATAACCCCTGCTGAACCAGCGCCCACTTCTGGGCATGGTTACAGGTGGGGTGGGAGCTGTTCACCCGATTGCGAGCCTCAATGCCCAAACCCGTGAGTACTGCCAGAGCCGTGGTAGTGCCCCCCACCACACATTCGCCGATCACCAGATAACCTACGTCGGTCGAGAGTTGCTCACCCCAGCTCAGCCCAGCGCGAAAGAGCGCCTCGACTTGGGCCAGGTTCAGGGCTACGCCAGTGCTCAGACAGCGTGCTGGGCTGCCTGCCAAATCCAGGCAGGGAACCGCAGGTGCCACCGGTAACCCCGCGTTCACCAGCTCGACTGGGATCGCCAGTGCCGCGACCACCGCCCGGCTGATCAGCACCGGTGAAGCGCCAGCCTGAAGCGGCGGCAGCGGATAACATGGGGCCAGACTGGGGCCGTTCACCAGAAATTCTGCATCTGCCACTGCCGTGAATCGCCGGTCCTCAGGGGTGGCCCCTGCTGCCGAAATGCCGGGGATCAATCCTGTTTCGGTAAAGCCTAGGACACACAAGAACAGCGGCCTCTGGCCTCGGTGCTGCGCCAGCCAGACTTGAGCCCGTTCGGGTTGAGAATACGTGCGGATCACCGGAGCCTCAAGGCGTGTCGTCCTCGTAGGCCAGCAGGAAGCGCAGCCAATCGGGCGGATCGGGGATTGGGTTGCCCAGACGCTCCAGGATCAGCCAGGACACCAGATGTACCAAAAACAGGTAGAGAACCGCGTTGACCAACACCATCAGGGCCGCCGCCACTTGGATCACCTGCAACGAAGGCTGAGCCAGCAGCCCCAGCTTCAGGAAGAGCCAATCCACTAGCCCTGAGATTTGTGTGGTTACATACAGCCACAGATCCTCGCCCGACAGTAGCGACAGCAGCCCAATGCTGAAAAATAGGCCCGACGCCGCCAGAGCCGAGCCCAGGCCAATCGACAGCCACCAGCTTGCCCCCCGCCGCCACAGCCAGCCCAGCAGCACCCCCAATAGCCCGTAAGGCATCACGAACAGAATGCTACGGCTTGGCCCCATCAGCACCGATAGCAGCAGGCTGGCAACCACCATCGTCATCACTGAGGCCCGCCGTCCTCGGCGCAGAAAGGCCAGCGCCACTGGCACCGAGAAAAAGGTTCTGAGCACCGGTCCCATTGGAAAGTAGGAGTTGACCAACCACAGCATCCCCGAGGTGCTCGCCAAGAAAGCGGTTTCGACCAGAGTGATGGGCGTTGGAGCCATCGTGAGCTGAGTCGTGTTCGGAATGGCTTCCGCGTCGGCACCGGGAGGCGAGTTGAAGTCGAAGGCTGCATCCAGATCTTCGAGTTCCTCTGGGGTGGCGGGGAAAGCCGACGGATCATCAGAGGACGGGAAATCTGGAGAATTAGACATGAAAGGAAATCGCTTAAGCCTGCCGCAGTTCCTTCCCATTATTAGCAAGACAACTGCAAACCGCCTGGGGCAACGATGACCCATGGGTGTCAACTGAAGGCTGAAACGCCCCAGATTTGCTGGGTCAGCGGGTCCTGGCCTCGGTCTCGCTACCCCCTCCGTGCCCTCGCCACCCAACACTGCGCTTGCCAAGCTCCAAGCCGGCAGCGTCGCGTTCCCAGCCCCGCAGGTCGAGCCATCCGCTCCAGACTCCGAGTCCTGCACTCGCTCTCCCGAGCTCCCAGCCTCGAAAGTCGAGAAAATAACCCGGAGCTCCGAGCTGAAGGCTCGGAGCTCCGGGTTCCAGGCTGGAGGCTTCGAGGTCTCAGCCGAATGCTGCGAGTTCCGGGCTCAGCAGGCCAAGTGGGCAACGGATCAAGAACGGATGGGTGGTTGAGGGGTTGACCGGTTGACCATCCGTTCCATCTGCTCCCGAATCCGTTGCCAATTCCCTTCAGTTGATACCCATGACGATGACCACACCAGCCCCTAGCGCCGCAGTTGGGCCTGCAAAGCGTCCCAATTGAGGATTTCTCGGAATAAGGTCTGGTGGCCTGCGGTGTTGGGATGGAGGCCGTCTCCTAACAACAGTGGCTGATACCAGGCCCCCCCACGCGTCGTCCAACGCTCAAACACGTCTAGATAGGGAATGCCGCGCTGCTCACAGGCTTGGCGGGTGAGCAAGCGGTAACGGTTCTGATCGTCCCGGTTGAAGTAGAAGCAGTCCAGAAACGGCATCCGGCTCTCATCCACCGGCACCATGCCCACAAACAGTACCGGTCCCAGTGCCATCGCTCGCTCCAGCAGTTCACCGAGCGCCTGCTCGAACTCAGCAGACGCAGTGACATTGCGGCCATGAGGGTTACCTAGCCGGGCCGAGTCGTTGACCCCCACGGAGAGCAAAATCGCGTCAGGGCAGCGGTTGCGCAACTCGCCTCGATGACGGAACTCGACCTCAAGCCGCTCAGCGACGCCGCGCACAGTGTTGCCACGTACGCCCAAGTTGTAGAGCACTGGTGCACCCGACATTCCCAGCATCCAGGTGCGCCGTAGACGCTCAACCCAGCCGCCCCCGTCTGGATCGCCGTAACCATAGACCAAGCTGTCTCCGAGAGCGACAAACTTACGCGGTGCAGCCAAGGTCACGGCTGGGCTAGCCGCACTGGACGAGGGTGAACGGGGCACAGTCTGCATGAACACCTCAACGTTTTTTAAGAACCACACTGCTTTGCAGAGCTTAATACACAGAGACACTCCCGAGCAGCCCAGGACTGCCCGCACACGAGGTGAGTTCCTGGCCTCTGCGGCAACGGCGCTGATAGACTAGGATGACCTGCCCCGAGTTCATAATTCTGCCCTTCACTCCCTTCTCAGGAGTCCCTGAAAGCAACATGGTGAAACGTCCCACCGTCGATACCGTTCAACTTATGCGTCGGGCGGAAGACTTGATCAACGCCGCCTCTAACCGTTACCGCATCACCGTGCAGGTGGCAAATCGTGCTAAGCGTCGACGTTTCGAAGAATTCGACGATGTCGATGAATCGCTGATGAAACCTGTGATGCGAGCGATCATCGAGATGTCCGACGAGCTAACTCAGCCAGAGATCATCGGCGAATAGCGTTTGTCGTGGCGTTGTCTTAGGTCTATGCGTCCTCTCTCTGCTTGCTGGTTGCTCATCGGTCTGCTTCTGGTGCCGCTGCATCCTGCTGCCGCTCAGCGTTTGACGCTGGGGGAGGCAGCGGCCCAGGTTTACCTCGTACTGCCCCAACTGCCTCGCGAGGACCAGTACCGGCCTGCCAGCGCCGGTGATCGGGAGGTAGGCAGCACGCTGGTTCAGCGCTTGATCCGCTATCACCAGCTTGCCAAGAGCCGCTCTGTGTACTCCCGCCTGGATTGGAAGCTCACCGTGGCTGATTACTTGGGAGCCTACGACTACATAAACCCGGATGCCTATCCCGGTGCCGAGACTCTCAGCCAGAACCCGCTCGAAGGCGACCGCGCTGCGGTGCGCCGCCTGAGCCGGGCGCAGCGTGAGCAGCTGGTTCAGACCCTGGTAAATCTGTTCAATACGGGCGACGGTCGCCCCATTCAGCCCAACTCTGCGACCGCAGGTCCGGCCCCTGCTCCCGCCACCGACTCCCGCAGGCCACAGCAACCGCCGCCCCCCCTGCCCCGTCCAGGAGACGCGCAGCTGCTTGGCCCTTAAGCCAACCAGCCCCTTAACCAGACTCCCTAGAAGCTCCCGGATTAGCCTCCGCTCGGTGCGGAGGCTGCTGCAAGATCTTCAATGGACACTACCTTTGCAAGTGGGGAATCCCTATGCAACCTTACTGTCGGCACCGTGCAGAGCAGGCTTTGCAAGCGTACTGGGGGCGAGCCGCTAACCTTCGGGAGAGCGCCACCCTGGTGACCGCGCTGCAAAACCCCCAATCGCCCAGCGCCCATGTCTTCCTGATGGAAACGCTGGAGATGAACTGGGAGCAAGCCCACCGCCTCTATGCTGAACATGCTCCTGACACCTGTCGTTGCGACCCTCAGCCTGAGACCGCCTACGAAAATAGGGCGGTCTCAGGCTGACCTGAAGCTGCTCGCGACCCAAACTCAAGCAAGAGTCGCTGCCCACGTGGCAAAGCGTCCTGATCGCTTGCAGTTTGTCTGTTAAATACCAGTGTATATCGCTAGAGGCGAGGTACTCGCGATGACGAGTTCTTACTTAGCACAACCCCTGATATCTGCCCAGAACAATTCCTTCGCCGGAGATCTCGTCACAAACTTGGGAGCGGCTTCCTTGCTGTTCGCCGGTTCTGGTGTGGGCTTGTGGGCGCTGACCTACGCTTATCAGACTCCTGCGAATGCAGTGAACTTGGCCCCCAGCAGCCCGGCTCCGGTGCAACCTGAGCGGGCTGCACTAGAAGTGAATAGCCTCAGCGTCAGTGCCAACCTCAGTGCACTGGAGGTCTTTGCGCCTGAAGCTGCGCCCGCGCCGGGGCCGGGGACACTGACGACAAACCCCGATCCCAACGCCTTGGCCAAGCGCGTCGCTTTGACCTTGTCGGAGCATCCAGAGGCGAGCAGGATCGACACGGTCTGGGTGGCCCAGTTGAGCAACACAGTAGTACTTAAGGGACAGGTTTCTGACCAAGCAACGCTCGATCAGCTGGTGGAGATTGCCAGGGGGGTGCGCGGTGCGGCAACGGTGGATGCGACACAGGTACAGGTCCCGTAATTTTATCGAGGCCTCCTTAGGTAATAATCGCTACAGCCACGTTGATGGGGGCACACAGTTGTATGTCCCTGTCGGAGTAGCGGCTAAAATTCGATTCCCGGCTGGGCCTTAATGCCCTGGCTACGGAAAGGGTGTTTCACCAGCCTCATCTCGGTCACTAGGTCAGCCTGCTCAATGAGAGCTGATGGAGCGCCCCGTCCGGTCAGGATTACGTGGCTCATCTCCTGTTTCTCAGCCAAACCTGCCAGGATATCTTGTACATCCAGATAGCCCAGCTTGAGAGCGATGTTGATTTCATCCAGCAGCACCACCTGATAGGCGGGATCTCGAAGGTAACCCAAGGCCACCTGCCAGGCCGCTTGGGCTTTCTCGATGTCCCGCTGGCGGTCTTGCGTCTCCCAGGTGAAGCCCTCGCCTAGGGCGTGGAATACAACCTGGTCGCCCCAGCGCTCTAGCGCCCGCTTTTCGCCTGGCTCCCAGGCTCCCTTGATAAACTGCACAATCGCGACCCGATAGCCGGTGCCCAGCGAGCGCAGCACTATGCCCAGCGCCGCAGTTGTTTTACCTTTACCATCGCCAGTGTTGACGATCAGCAACCCCTTTTCCTGGGTTCGCTCGGCCAGTCGCTGCGCTTGAACCTCCTTGCGGCGCTGCATGCGGGCGCGATGCTGCTCATCGGGGCGGGCGTCAGAGGGAGAACTCATAGGGTCAGATGCGTTGGATGTGCTGGTCATCTTAACCGCGAACCGGACCCAAGAACTGCCGCCATTCAGGGGTGCAGTCGCTGCCAGATGGCGCATAGCTGCTCCTGCGGATAGCCCCACTGCTGGGCCAGCAACATCACCTTGGGCTTGTCCCCCGGCTCATAGAGGGCTGCGAGAGCGGCCAACTCGTAGTCGCTGAGGTGGGAGGCGGCCTCAAGGCGCTTGCGGTTTTGCTTGGGTTCGGTTTGATGTGCCACGTCTTCTCTCACATGCTTAGACAAATGACTTGGCCTTGACAGGAGACATCTACGGTTGTAGGTCGTGCGCCGGACCCGAGCTGTCCCCAACGGCACAAGCGACTGTATCTTCACTGCTTCTTCACAGTAGTTTCACCGTGCTTGACACAGTCCTAATCAAACAGTCCTAATCAATAGGACATCCCAGGACGCAGAGGAGGCTGCAATGACCCTCTGCAGAGTAGAAGTAAACGTACTTTGTTCCTTGTAAGGGTTGAGCCAGCAGGGCAATGACCCCCAGACATACCCTACCTGGGCGACCGGCACCGAAACTAGGTTCGGCGCGTGTGATCGCCAGATGGCGATCAGATTCCTTAAGACCAGGGGGGTCGTACTGTGGGAGGAGGAGATTCGGGTTTCATATCCATAGAATATTACAAAAAGTTAAGGAGCACACTCATGAAAGCACTAGTTGCTGGAGCGACGGGAAAAACCGGTCGCTACATCGTGGAAGAACTGCACCGTCGGGGCATTGCCACCCGGGCGATGGTGCGGGATGTGGATAAAGCCAAGGGCCTGTTACCGGAAGGGGTGGAGATCGTACGCGGCGATGTCCTAGAGCCGACCAGCCTGGCGATTGCGCTGACGGGCTGTACGGTGGTGCTGTGCGCGACTGGAGCAGCTCCTAGCCTAGACCCGTTTGGTCCGATGCGGGTGGACTACGAGGGCACCCAGAACCTAGCGAACGAGGCCCAGAAAGCCAACATTCAGCAGTTTGTGCTGGTGTCGTCGCTGTGTGTGTCGCAGTTCTTCCACCCGCTGAATCTGTTTTGGCTGATTCTGTACTGGAAGGGTAAGGCGGAGGAGTACCTCAAAACCAGCGGTCTGACTTATACAATCGTGCGCCCCGGCGGCTTACGCAGCGAGCCGTCTGAGGATGCGGTGGTGATGCAGGCGGCGGATACTCTGTTTGACGGGTCGATTGCCCGCGAGGGTGTGGCTCGGGTCTGCGTCGAGGCGCTGTTTCAAGAGGCGGCCCGCAATAAGGTGGTCGAAATTGTGGCCCGTCCGGACGCGCCGCGCAAGGACTACGCTGAGCTGTTCGCGGCAGTGGCTTAGCCTGCCATGGCAGCCAGCTCGAAGCTGAGGCCGAAGCGTGCGGACAGATCGCAGGTGTGGTGATCGACCCGATTGGTGTCGGTCAGCTCCAGGTTGTAGAAGCGGACTTCGTCTGCCTCGAAGTATGGCCCGGCGTGCCAGGTGCCCCGATGCAACTTGAGGGCGCGGTCGCCGGGGACATAGAACGCCTGCAAACTGCTCAGGTCGGGTTCGGCGGCGGGGTTGTCGAGGTCTTTGGGCGCGGCGACCGCTAGGTACCAGCCTTGGCCCTCCAGGCTGCCCAGGCATTGGGTGGTCTGGCGGTGGCGGGTGATCTGGTCGAAGTGCAGGCCGCGACTGCGCAGGCTCATGATGTACAGCCGGGGGGTGCCGCGCGACAGATCGAGTTGGGCGTCCTTGCCGGGCGTGTAGGCGTCGCCGTCTTCGGCGGGCAAGATCACGTCGCCGTAGGGGGCGAAGGCGTCGGGGGTGAGCAGTTGCGACTGCAAGCGGCGGCGCTCGCTAACGGGAGTAGACATGGCGGCTAGTGGGTCAAAACCTCAGAGTCAACTTGGCGGCTACCGAGGCTCAGGACAGGTGCGACCAGAGGAAGAGCAGGCCCTGCTGACCGAGTAGCAACTCGCGCAGCAGGCTGATCAGGCCTACCCAGAGGATGGGTGTGATGTCTACGCCGCCGATGGGGCTGACCAGTTTGCGCGAGGGGACCAGGAAGGGTTCGGTGGGCCAGCTCACCAGGTTGACGGGGAACTGGTTGAGGTCGATCTGGGGATACCAGGTCAGGACGATGCGGATGATGAATAGCAAGATCATCAGGCCCAGCAGGGGGCTCAGGATCCAGGCGGCGATTTCGGGGGTGCTCACGGCGGTTGCGTCAAATCAATCACGGGTCTATCAAAATTGTAAGAAAGTTTAAGCCCCGCTCAGGGGCTATCCAGGTTGAGGCGTGGCCCATGATCCCAGCAAAGCGAGAGATGGCCCTAATCGGTTCGGCGATTGGCTGGGGCTCGGGGCGTTTGGCTGGGGAAGCTGGGCCGCAGGCGCTCCAGGCGTTTGGGCTGGGTCGGTGGGCTGCCCTCCTGGAAGCTCAGCCGAAGCTGGCGCAGCATCGCTTGGGTCAGCAGCTAGAGGCCCTGCCCTGGGTGGCGGCTCATGCTCGCAACTTGGCCGACGCTGTTGAGCGGGTGGTGAACGCGGGCCAACTGCCGGTGACTCTGGGCGGCGATCACTCGACGGCGATCGGGCACTATGCCGGTTTGTCGCGCGCTTTGGCGGCCCCTGAGCGTCTGGGGATCATCTGGATCGACGCACATGCCGATTGCAACCGCCCGGAGACTAGCCCGTCGATGGCCTGTCACGGCATGGCCTTGGCGGCAGTGCTGGGGGAGGGGTTCCCCGAACTGACGCAACTGGGGCAGGGGGCGCGAGTCTTGCCCCAGAATGTCTGTCTGATTGGCACGCGCAGTGTGGATCCGGGTGAGCAGCGCTTTCTGGAGCAGCGGTGCATCCGAGTGTTCGCGATGGATGAGGTTCAGCGGCGAGGGCTGGCAGCTGTTTTGGCTGAGGCCTTGGCAATCGCGACCCAAGACACGGCTGGCTTTGGCCTTTCGCTGGATCTGGACGCGGTGGATCCAGAGGATGCGCCGGGGGTGGCCTTTCGGGAGCCAAACGGGTTGCGGGCTGCGGAGCTGCTCGGCAGTGTGGCCGGTCTTCTGGGCCATGCCCAGCTGCTGGGCCTTGAGATCTCGGAATACGCGCCTGAGTTCGACCAAGATGGCAAGACGGCGCGGCTGGTTCAGGCGTTGCTGGCGCGGCTGGCTTAGGCTTGCGGCGGCGGTTCGGCAGGGGTGGGGGCAGCGTTGGCAGTTCGGCTGGGCAGGCCTTTGAACAGGCTGCGCTGGCTGGGCTGGTCGCGGTAGACGATGCGGGCGACGGTGTTGAGGTGGCCCAGGTGTTCATAGACGGCGCTGATCGCTTGGCGGCGGTTGTCGGTGGCGAGGCGGCGTTCGCGTTTGGCTTTTTCTTGCTGGCAGTTGAGTTCGTCGAGGCGGTTGCGTAGGCTCTGGCCCTGGCTGGGGCAGTCGGGGGCTTGGCCGAAGGTTTTGAGCAGTGGGGCGTGTTGGCTGGCGATTGCGATCAGGTTGGGCAGGACTTGGAGCATTTTGGATTCGTTGCGGGCGCTGTTGCGGAAGTCGATCAGCGGGAAGGGGTTACGGGGGGTGCTGCCGAAGGCGAATTTGCAGCGGTCGCGCAGGAGGTTGCCCCAGCGCTCGGCGGCTTTGAGGGTTTCGTCTTTGTCGGCGGTGAGGTTTTTTTGGCGGGCGAGTAGGTCGGCGTCGGGGGGCAGGGCTTCGTAGGCGTGGATGCGGGTTTGGAATTGGTCGAGCCAGGTTTGGTTGATGCCGAGGTTGGCGAGGTCGCTGAGGCGTTCGCGGGCGAGTTCGAGTTTGAGTTTGGCGTCTTCGATGATGACTTCTTCGGGTGCGTTGAAGTTGAGCTGGCGCATGGTGATGACCCTGGGGTGAATGGTGTGGGATGAACGGTGCAGGCGGTGGGACGGATCGTGCAGACCGGTGGGATGGATAGTGCGGACTAATGGGACGAGTGTTCTGAGCGGTGGGACGAGTGTTCTGGCTGATGGGACGGTGGGTGCAGAGCGGTGGGACGAGTGTTCTGGACGGTGGGACGAAGGGTGCAAGGGTATGGGATGAGTTTTCTGAGCGGTGGGAGGGTTGGCGACAGTTGCGAGAAGTTGTCCCACGTCCTGGAAAATAGCTCCCAGGCTTTTGCAGAGGCGTCCCAGGGATCGCGGAGGTTTGCGCGACTCGCCCCAGGAGGCATCCCAGGGATTACGGAGGCCCTCACCCCCGGCCCCTCTCCCGAGATCGGGCGAGGGGAGGCAAGTTTGGGGGTTTCAGAACTTGCCTCCTTTGGGTTTGAGATCGGGGGAAGGGGCTGGGGGAGGGGGGCCTCTGGGGTTTCGGCTAGGATTGGGGCAAATTCACGGGGTCTCTATGTCTGCGCCACCGGCAGGAACACCTGAGCTGAAAGACTTTTTTGTCAGTTACAACCGGGCGGATCGGGCGTGGGCGGAGTGGATTGCCTGGACCTTGGAGGCAGCGGGATATTCGGTGGTGATCCAGGCCTGGGATTTTCGGCCTGGGGGCAATTTTGTGCTGGATATGCAGCGGGCGGCGGTGGGCACGCGCCAGACCATTGCAGTGCTGTCGGAGAGTTACCTGCAAGCGGAGTACACACAACCAGAGTGGGCGGCAGCGTTGGTTGATGACCCACGGAGTCTTCAGCGAAAGCTGATTCCAATTCGGGTAGCAGAGTGTCAGCCGACGGGTTTACTGAGTCCGATTGTGTATGTAGACCTGGTGGGGCGCTCCCAGGAGGAGGCAGAAGCGACCATTCTTGCTGCGTTTCAGGAACGGGCAAAGCCGACTCAAGCGCCAGCCTTTCCCAGTGCTGACCAGTCTGCAGCGCCTCAGTTCCCTGGTTCTGACCTGGCCGCAACGCTTTGGACTGTGCCTTATGAGCGCAACCCTTTTTTCACCGGGCGAGCAGACATCTTGCAAGCCTTGCG
>JANNOU010000005.1:0-13305 GCA_031399305.1 Leptolyngbya sp. SOY_34_metabat_272 | reverse complement strand
GCCGAGCCCTAACCTCCAAGGTCCGAGTTTTCGGCAGGATGAGCCGAGCTTTCTGCTCAACCTTAAGAGCTTAAAGCTCGATGAGCCGAGCTTCGAGCGGCAAATTCCAAGTAGCGAGCCGTCCGCCGCAAGCTCCAGACTGGACAGATAGAGTTCCGAGGTCGAGTCACCGACCCAACCGCTCCTCAGTTCAACCAGGCACCCCTTGCGCAGGGGGTCTGGGGGAGGCGCTTCGTCCCCCAGTGGGGGGTTTGGGGGGCAAACGCCCCCCATTCCGGGTTCTCTCTACCAGCCACGCCTTCCCTAAAACTCAATGCCCTTCCCTCAAAAACTCTCAGGTAAAGTTCTGAGCCTCTCCCACAAAGCTCAGAGACTCACCCACCACCTTCACCGCCCCAGCCTGCAGCTGGACCAATGCTCCGTAAGCCGTACGCCGAGCCGCAATCGGCATACGCCAGCCAGAGCCAAAAGCGCGGTCAGTGATCTTGAGCCCTGGCACAGCCTGACGGCGTTTGAACTCAGCGCGAGACACCAGTTGCACCACCTTAGCCACCAAATCTGAAGCGTGCCCAGCTTCAACGATTTGCGCAGCAGACTGGTGCTGATCAATCAGCCGACCCAGGATGTCATCCAACACCTCATAGGGCGGCAGCGAATCCTGGTCAACCTGACCCGGCTTCAACTCAGCGCTAGGAGCCTTAGTCAGAACATTTTCAGGGATGATCGCAGACTGAGCATTGCGCCAGCGGCACAGAGCATACACCCGCGTTTTGGGCAGATCAGAAATCACCGCCAGACCGCCGCACATATCGCCATACAAAGTGCAGTAGCCTACTGCCAGTTCCGATTTGTTGCCCGTGGTCAGCAGTAAATGTCCAAACTTATTGGACAACGCCATCAGCAAATTGCCCCGGATGCGAGACTGAATATTCTCCTCAGCAATGCCCGCTTCCGTCCCCGCAGACACGTCGCCCAGAACCGTTTCAAAGCCCTGCATCAAGTTGGCGATTGGCAGAGTGTGGGTAGTAATGCCCAGATTTTGGGCCAGTGCTAACGCATCCTGCACCGAATGTTCTGAACTGTAGGGCGAGGGCATCAGCACACCAACCACCCGCTCTGGTCCCAACGCCTCAGCCGCAATGGCCGCAGTCAGCGCTGAGTCAACACCACCGCTGAGGCCAATTACCACACTCTTGAAGCCGCACTTGTGCGTGTAGTCGCGCAGCCCCAGAACCAGAGCTTGCCAGATCTCAGCCTCTTCGCAATCGGGCAGAGGTTGCACCCTACCGACCTGCAAGTCTCGCTGTTCCAGATCCATCTCCATCTCAAGGACCACTAACTCGGTCGCAAATCCCTGTGCCCGCGCCACCAATTCACCCCGACGATTGAACGCCACACTGTGGCCATCGAAAATCAGATCATCATTGGCCCCCACCTGATTCGCGTAAATCACCGGCAACTGAAATCGAGAAGCGCTATATTGCAACATCGATTCCCGTAGCTTCTGCTTGAACACACTGTAGGGAGAAGCCGACAGATTCACGATCAGATCCACGCTGTGCTGCGCCAGATCTTCAATGGGATTGCAGGGATAGAAACGGCGACCCCAGAATTGCTCATCGTTCCACCAATCTTCACAGATCGTGACGCCGATTTTGAGCCCGTCTACTGTAAAAAAACTGGCTTGCTTCCCCGGCTCAAAATAGCGGTCTTCGTCGAAAACATCATAGGTGGGCAGCAACCGTTTGTGAAACCGCTGCTGCACCTGGCCTCGTTCCAGGAGCGCGGTACTGTTAAACAGCGGTTTGCCCCCTTCCTGTTCTGCTTGGGAGTTGGGCGTCACGGTTCCCACCAGAACCATCAGATCAGTCGGTAGCTCGACAGCCAGTTGCGCGAGTGCGATCTGGCAATCAGCGATGAAGCTGGGATCTAGCAGCAGGTCACGCGGCGGATAGCCGCACAGACACAACTCTGGGGTCAGCAGCAAGCGCACCCCTGCCTCAGCAGCGCGGTTGGCCGCTTCGAGGATCTGTTGAGCATTGCCAGACAAATCACCGATCGTGGGGTCGAGCTGGGCCAGTGCAATTTTCATAAATCCCTAAACAAATACCAACGGTTTGTCCTTGAACGGCGCAAAGGCCTCAGAATCGAAGCGATATAGACTGGCAGGTCGGCCTGCACCTCGAGACACTTTTTTGCCGATGTCTGCCAGAAAGCCTAGCTTCAATAAGCGAGCGCGAAAATTGGAATAATCCGAAAAATTTTCGCCCAACACGGTTGAGTACAGCTGATAGAGATCGCTGAGCGTAAACGTCTCTGGCAACACGTCAAAGGCAATCGGGCTATATTCCAGCTTGTTGCGCAGACGCGTGTAGCCATATTCCAAAATGCGATTGTGGTCGAAGGCCAGCGTGGGCACCCGCTCGATGGGATACCAGGCGATGCCGCTCACGCCATCCGCAATCAGCTCCGCTTCGGCAAAGCGTACTAGCGCGAAATAGCTTACTGATAAATAACGCACCCCATAGCAGTCCAACGCTTCTCTCGGGTCGCGCTCTGGACCGCCGAAGGTGTATAGCTGCTCTAGATACAAATTGCGCACCCGAATTTTCTCAGCCAAAATTCGGTATGCCGCATCCTCGAGCGATTCCCCATGGCGTACTAGCGTTCCCGGCAGCGACCACTGATGCAAAAACGGAGCCTCATTTCGCATCACCAACAGCACCAAGAGGCGATTCAGCACGATGTCCACTGAGAAAATGGCGTTATCGACTCCTACCTTGAAATCTGCAAGGCCTCCCCGCGCCGCTTCCGCACTCAAGTCGTGATTGCCACGTCCTGGCATGAGTACAAATGCTCCTGTTCGATGTAAGCCTGGACAAGGGCGCTGACCCCCTCTTCTGCCTCCCCCTCACGATACGCTGTCGAGGAAACCGGTAAACCCATCAACTCGGCCAGGGAGTAACGCCCACCCCGCGCCAGCACGGCTGCCAGATCTGCTGGCCGCAGCGGGTAGCCAGGACGAGGCACAATCAACAATTCAACCCGCTCCAAAAGCACCTCGATCCGATACCAGCGGCTCAGTTGTGCCACTAGATCTGAGCCGATCACAAGCGTGAACTGAGCCTGGGGCCAGCGCTGGCTGGCCCGCTCCACAGTCATCAGGGCGCGAGGATGGCTCAGCTCTGGCTCCAGACGCACATTGAGTCGGTGCAACTCTGTGAGCAGCAAGCGCAGCATCGCCACCCGGTGCTGCAAAGACGTCTGATGTTGCTTGAACGGGTTATCAGACGCCCACACCGCCACCCAGTCGAAGTGGTCCGCCAGCCAGCTCAAGATCGCACTGTGAGCCACGGTCGGGGGATCGGCACTGGTTCCAAACAGAGCAACGGTTTGAGTCATGGCAAGCACTTGCAGCAATCAATATAGAGGACGAGATAGAAGACGAGGCTAGGGGTGAACCTGACGAACCTGCAGAGTCAGCGCCGATAACGCCTGCGACAGCTGCACGGGCGGGTGGGCAGGCTGGCGAATTCGGCGCACGGCGGGTGGCAGCGCTTCAACCGATGCACGGGTGCGTTGGGCGATTTCTGTCACGGTCTCTAAAGGCCGGAGCCACTTGCCCGCCTGGATCACGCGCTCCAGTAGGGGCACTTCCCCCAGCTGAGCGCTCTCGTCGGCCAGGGCAAGGCGGTCCTGTACGGTCGGCCCGCTGATCTGGCGAAACACCTGCTTGCGTCCGGGGTAAGTGACCTTCCCCGCCGACTCCTTCATCACCGGAATGCCATCGATCTCGACCAGTTTATAGACCCCATTGACCGGCTCGCCGGTCACCAGACGCGTGCCGACGCCATAGCCCTGGAGGCAGGCTCCGGCCTGCTGCAAGCGGGCGATTTCAAACTCATCCAAGTCACCGCTGGCGAAGATACTCACCTCCGGCAAGATCTCGCGCACCGCTTGCGAAAGTGCCACCAGATCGCCCGAGTCCAGTCGCACGCCGCGCACCTCAAAACCTGCCTTGGCGCGCTGGGCCAGTGTCCGAGCCGCTGCCAACGGATCATAGGTGTCGATCAGCAAGGAGGCTCCTGGAAAGTAGCGGGCAAAGGCTTCAAAGGCGTCCTGCTCGCTGCCTTCCAGCGCGGCTAGGGCCATCACTAGTGCGTGGGCCATGGTGCCCGCCGGTTTGCGTCCCAGTTGTAGGGCTGTGAGCACATTGGACGTGGCATCGAACCCTGCGGCTAGAGCAGCCCGGGCCGCCCACACCGCTGCCTGCGGACCGAAGGCGCGGCGACTGCCGAATTCCAGTAGCGTGGCCTCAGGGCCTGCGACATCGCGGAGCCGTGCCGAGCGCGTCGCCACTAGAGTCTGGTAGTTGATCGTGGTCAACAGATAGGTCTCGACCAGTTGGGCTTGCCACAAGGGAGCCTCGACCCGCAGGAGCGGCTCTTGGGCGAACATCGCCGTCCCTTCAGGCACCGCCCATAAATCGCCGCTGAATCGGCATTGTGCCAGCAGCTGCCAAAAACGGTCGGGGGCACGCTCAAACAGTCCTGTAGCCTGCAGGGCCAGGATCTGCTCGGGGCTAAAGCGCAGGTTTTGCAGATACTCCACCGCTTGTTCCAGGCCCATTGCAATCAAGTAGCCTAGGTCTGAGGGCAGTGCGCGCGCAAACAGCTCAAAACTGGCCCACTTCTGATCTAAACCCTCCCCGGCGTAACAGGCCCCCATCGTGAGCTGATAGAGGTCGGTCAGTAAACCGTAGCTGCTCGGGTCCACCAGCAGGGACGGCAGCACAGACCGAGAGGCTGACGTAGCAGACGTGGCAGTGTTCATGGAGATCCTTGCAGTTTACTGGGTCTGATCGCCGGAGCCAGACTTGAGCTCTGGTTCGCTGACCTACCTCAATATAGTCATATCTACCAAAATTAAACAACCCTACCTTTCAGATCTACGAGAGGATAGAGGTCCTTGCCTCTGTCCTGAGCGACATCTTGACATTCAAGCTTGAAGTAGTTATAGTGTTTTTAACTATAAATAGGGATGTGCCATGACCACTACAATTGGACTGCTACTTATTGATCCGCAGAACGATTTTGTCCGTGCTGATGGGGCGTTGTCGGTGCCGGGTGCCGAGGCGTTGCGTCCAGTCTGGGCGCAGCTGCTGAGCGCGGCCCGTAGGGTTGACATGGCGATTGTCGGCTCAGCGGATGCCCATGCGCCCGACGACTCGGAGTTTACGGTTTACGGCTTTCCATCGCACTGTGTGGCGGGTACCCTTGGGGCTGCCTATGTTGCCGAGGCTGAGCTGGCGGGGCCGTTGCTGGGGTTTGACGCGGCGATCCCCTCGGACGCCCGTGAGCTGGTGATCGCTAAGCAAAGTTTTGACGTCTGGGATAGCCCCCTCACCGAGCGGCTGCTGGCAGACTACCAAACCAAAGGGATCGACGCCTGGGCAGTGGCGGGGGTGGCGACGGACTACTGTGTGAAGGCTGCTGTGCTGGGCTTGCGCGCCCGCAACTACCCGGTCTACCTGCTGACCGACGCAATTGAAGGGGTCACTCAAGCGGGGGCCGCAGCTGCTTTGGCGCAGATGGCCGACGCGGGAGCGACCCTAACCAGCACTACCGAGCTTTTAAGTGGGTTAACTCAGCCCGCGTAGCAGATTGCAGCTCAAGACTGCCAACAGAAGTGAAATCGTTATCAATTTGTTTACATTACTAAGGATCTCTCGCTGCGCTTGCTGATCAACTGCGCCTATCGAAAAACAGGATTCGCTGAGTGCCAGCCAGACGCTTCTTATTCTGTTGCTGCGAGAATTCAAGAGGGACCTCAAGCAAGTATTTAGGCGTCGCTGAATACTGGGTCCTGGTTTCTAACTCAGGTTTAGGCGAAGTAATGGCTTGCGGTGCCAGAAGTTTACAATTTGCTGTGATGCACACTACCTTGAGTTGCCTTGACCGCTGGCTGTAAGCTTGGCGGGTCATAAACTTTGCCCAATCCTCACGGAACTCCTCAGAAAATCCAGAATGCAGGGTTGTAGAATAGTCGCTCATTGCCCCAGCAGAGTGGTGCATCGCTCATAGCAACTCGGTGCCCAGAGACAACGCTCTAGCCCAAGCTTTGACTGAGCCCCGCGATCGTTGATTAACAAGTTTTGAGGAGTTCCGAATGTCAGTCCGCTTTCTGGTTTCACTGGGGCTAGTCCTGGCGGTGACCCCCTTGTCTGCCCTGGCTCAAGTCCCTGCGCCGCCCGCCGGAACCGGGGCCAGTGCCCTCCCCGACCCGCGTCTGTCTGAACAGGCGCTGCTCAGCCGCACACCCCTGTGTACTCCGGATGGGACCGCCCAGCGCGACCAGGCCCGAGAGCGCCTCCGCGAAGGCGTCACACTCGTCCTCAACCAGCAACAAAGGCTGACGCTCCTGCGGCAAGCGAGCCAAGATGCGGTGTCCAGGCTAGGCAGTGCCGGGCTCAACCTTGAACAACTGATCGCCGCCGTACAAAAAGACAACCCAGATATCAATTTCCAGGACCCTCAAGTTCTGCGTACAATTCGCACCAGCGCTGCTTCTTTAGTGAGCACGCTGGGCGGGGTGCTGGTCGAGCCGACCTCGATTGCCCTGATGGCGTTGATCAATCCGGAACTGGCGGTGCGTGGCCAGCAATTATCGTTGCAAGCGCAATTGGCCCGTCGCGCCGACAACGCGCAACTTCAAGCTCAGTTAATGGCCCTGCAGCAGGTCGTGGGCAGCGGCTCGCCAGAGCTGAGCCAACCACAGTTAGAGGCCATGCAGGCGGCCCTCAAGGCCCAAAATGTCCCGATCCCCGCCACGCCGGAGGGCGGGCAAGTGCTCGTCGATCAGCTCTATCGCAGACTTGCAGACCTCTGCATCGGGCGCAAACCGCTGGTCACGGTTGACCTCATCCCACTCGACCCCTCCGGCGTGCTAGGCCAGTTCTTCAGTCAACTGGACGCTCGGATCGCTGAGTTGGAAGCCAACCCCAATGCCCAACCTCAGCCGCCTCGCCTGCAACCGCAGCCTTAGGGCAGGCCAGCGAACAGAACTCGGCCCCTGAGCTTCCAAGCTCGGGGCTTCGAGTCCAAGGCTTGGGCTTGGAGGCCAAAAGCTCGGACCCTGGAGCTGAAAGCTCGGAATATGGAGCAAAAGGCTCAAAACCCCAGGCCCCAGGCTCACAAGCCGGAGCCCAGAACTCGGGACTTGAAGCCAACGGCGCGGAATTTAGGGCTCAGAACTCGAGCAATGTAGTCTGCCGCTTGGTAGAGGCTGCTCCGAGCTCAAGAGAGCTTGCGCAATTCCCGGCAACTGGCCGCAATTGGATACAACTCCCCGTCAATCTGCACAATCACGCCGCCGAACCGGGCCAGCTCCAGCACGGTCGCTAGCTTACCCACCAGCTGACGTCCGAACTTACGGTCTGGTTCACCCAGCGGTGGCGGGCTGGGATCGATGAATTGAACCCGATCACCAACCGAGATGGTCATCCGAAATTTGGTCGCCATCTAACTCGCCTGGATATCCTGAGGACACCTTTACCGGAGCACTCTTCTTTAGAGTATTGATCAAACCCCAAGCATCGACAGGCAGAGAATATACAATTTTGTGCCTTTTACCCGTCTGCTCTGGGCCCGCCTATTCTGGGCTGTCTGTCCTGGACTACGGCGCGCTAGTTAGGAAACTTGCGCACCTGATACTCCCGCAACTCCGCAATGGGAATGAGCAGAGCGCCCATGCGGCGGTCCAGCTCATCCAGCTCGCTTTGGGGGATTGACTTCCAATTCTCGCGGGTCTGCCAACGCACGATGCTAACCACATCCGTGTCAGTCGTGGGGTCAAGCCAGACCTCCTTGCCCAGAAAACCAGGGAAACGTTGTAGTCCGGCATTCCACACTTCGTGGTCCCGCTGAATAAATGCCTCGCGCTGCTCAGGACGCATCCTAAACCGCAGCCACTCAATGATCATCGACCCACCTGTTGAGATTAATCCACACTAAGCTTAAGACTAGCGATCCCCGACTGTAACCGCTTCGGCCTCAAGAAGGACGATTGGGATCAAACCGTATAACCAGGGTCACGGCCCTTCGCTGCGGGCCATTGGGCGCAGGCGAGAATCTCCAAGTCGCAACCGTCACTCGAGCCGCTTCATCAAGCTCCGGATGGCCACTGGACTGATTCACACGCACCTGAACCACCGCGCCCGTCGTGTCGAGTTCCAGCCACAACGCCGTGCGACCACCCCAGCCTGAACTCAACGCCGCCGCCGGATAGGACGGGAGCGGCTGATCCGGCAGCACCTGCGGCGGCTCATCCAGCAGATCCCAGCCATCGGAGCCCAGCGGCTCCAGGGCAACGTTAGGGACAGACGCAGGATTCTCTGAGACTGACGGCGCTCCCAGCTCAGCCTGCGGCTGAGCTGGTCCAGCCCCAGCCTGAGCTGGGAGCGGCTGGACCGGCTCAGGCCCGAGTGCTGGCGGCTGTTGTGCTTCCGGCTGGGCCTGAGCTGGCCCAAGCGGGTCAGGTCGCAGCGGCTCCGAGTCCCGGACCGGCAGCGGTGCTGCTGCCGGTGCTGGCTCAGTTTGGGTGAGCAGCGCCTGCTTCTGCACACGGGGACGCACCGCAGCCACAGGCGGAGAATCGAGCACCGTCTTTTGGGGGGAGACCTGGACGGGTTGGCGGAAGGGCGCAGACGCGTGCGCCCTGGCTGAGTCTTCGGCGGGCGGGCGCGACGGCAGGCCAGCGCTCTCGGGCCTGCTCGCCTGGGGGACCGTCGAGGCGGTGGCCGAGCTCTGAGAAACCGTAGGCGATGAGTCTAGCGGCAGGAACTCAACCGGTAGCGGAGCCAACGCTGAAGAGCGGGCAACCAGGGGCGAGCCCCACAGCAGCAGCAGCGGCAAAGATAGATGAAAGGCCAGGGAGCCGGTAATAGCCAGTCCCCAGAGGTCCGGTGAATCAATGTGGTGTCTGGGCATAGCGAGTGGCGAGGCTTGAGCCTCTGACCGGTGCTCGGCCAGGGCAGATTGGTAGATATCCCACTTTCTGTGTTTCTCCTGCGGCTGCCTGCGGCCATCCGTTCAGATTTGCAAATTCAGGCGCGGACGCCCACCAGTGCAGATCGCTAGGATAGTGACCATAGACGCTGCTCAGACCAGCCTGGTTGCCAGAGCTAGCGCAACTGCCCTGATAAGTCCACTGGCTTGTCAGGGAACACTGAGCAATATGCTTGACAACATGCAAGCCCACAACGGGATCCCCCAAACCGTGGCAGAAAAGTTTCCCGGACTGATGTCGGTGCTCGCGTTCTTCAACCAGCACTACGACTGCTATGTCCGACAGATCGTAGACGGTCGGCCCCAAGTGGCAGTCTGTTTGGATAGCCAGGCGATCCCCCCCCCCTTGGGCCAAACCCTGCGCCAGCGTGGCCTGCCCCGCTTGCCCTTGGAAGTCGAAGTGCTGCTGCACCCCAGCGGCCACGGTGGCTGGCAGCTGGTTGTCTCGACGGCGCGGCGCTACAACGTCATTTATCAAGTGGACAAACCCGGTGACTTACTCTCGCTAGAAGCGCCAGAGTGCCAAACACTGCTAACCTATCTCAACTAGGCAAAGTTTTAGCCTGCGGGCAGCGGCTAAGCCGCGAAGAGTATTCGCAGGGTGCGCTGCGGAGCCATCACCTCGCCGCTCTAATAAGGCATTATGTCAGACGGACCGATTCGACCTACCGATGGCACGGATGCGCTACCGGGTGCAAGCAGACCCAGGCCCGGCGAACGCCCACTTCGAGGTGACCGCCCCAGCCAGGCTCAACCGTCTCGCCGTCTGAACCTGGGCTGGCCACGTCTCACCTGGGTGCACTGGGGTCTGCTGGGCTTGGTGACGACTGGCACGGTCGGCGTAACTGCTGCCCTGCTACTCCTGAAGATGCCCGCTTCGCCCAACTGCCTGACGGCTCGTTGGCCGCTGGTCTCTGCCAGCCACAAGCTATACTGCGCCAACGCGATGGCGGAGCAGAGCACCCTCGATGGGCTGCGCGAGGCGATTGCCCTGGCAGACAGTTTGCCTCGCGAGCATCCGCTGCGCACTCAGGCTGACCAATACATTGAGGTCTGGTCCCGGCGGGTCTTAGCGCTGGCAGAGGAGCTATATCGCTCCGGCGATCTGCAGGGGGCGATCGCAGCCACCGCTGTGGTTCCGGCCAAAAGCACGGTCCGCGTCCAGGTCGACACGATAGTCGCCCGCTGGCAACAGGAATGGCAGCGAGCTGAGCGTATCTACCAGCAAGCTCAAGACGCGCTGCGCCAACAAGATTGGCGGGAGGCGACGCTGCAGGCGAATCAGCTGCTCAGCATTGACAACGAGTATTGGCGCGTAACCCGTTTTGACGCTCTGGGTACGGAGATCAACCAGGAGCGCGAGGCGTACGGCCTGGTGGAAGCAGCAGAGGAGCGGGCCAACTCAGGCCGTCTGGAGGACTTGCTCGCGGCGATTGAGATGGCGCAGAAGGTGCCGATGCAGCGCTACGTGCGCAACGTAGCGCAGGCCAAAATTGCCCTCTGGGTGCGCGATATTCTGGACATCGCGCAGTCCCGCCTGGATCGGCGGGATCTAGAGGGTGCGCTGGCGGCAGCAGGCGCAGTCCCGGCGGGCAGCGCCTTGAAAGATGAGGCGGCCGACTTTGTGCTGCTGGCCCGCGCTCATGAGCTCACCTGGGTAGATACACCTGAGGCTCTGCAGCAGGCGATTGAACAAGTCCGTCGGCTGGGCTCTAACCGCCCCTTGTACTACAAGGCCCAAGAGCTGGCCAGTCGCTGGCAAGATGAGATTCAGGATCTAGCGATGCTCAGCCGTGCCCGCGAACTGGCCCGCTCTGGCCGACTAGCGGATCTGCAAGGGGCGATTGCCCAAGCGGGCAGTTTATCCGCTGACCGCCCCCGTTGGGAGCAGGCACAGTCGCTCAGCCGCACTTGGCAGCGGCGCATTGAGACGATTGAGGATGGCCCCTACCTGAGTCAGGCTCGTCAAATTGCCCGTCAGAGGACGATTGAGGCTTACTATTCGGCCATGAGCACTGCGGCCCAAATCCCGCCGGGGCGAGCCCTGTACGATGAGGCCCAGCGGCAAATCGACGCCTGGCGCGATGAAATCGAAACCATCCAGGATCAGCCCACTCTGGACCGTGCCGAGCAATACGCTGCGAGCGGCAACCTACGCGCCGCTGTCGCCGAAGCCTCGCGTATTGGCACAGATCGGGCGCTTTACAATAAGACCCGTCGTCGCATCCAAGCCTGGCAGGACGATCTCGACAGTCTGACCTACCTGCAACAGGCTCAGGAGGCAGCGAGCCCCGGCAGTGCGGATGCCCTGTCTCAGGCGATTGGTATGGCGGAGCGTCTGCCATCTACCAGCAGCTATCGCGCCCAGGCTCAGGCTCAGATCGAGGCCTGGAGCACTCAACTTCTAGCGATTGCTCGCTCTCAGGTCGATTACGATTCGCAGCTCGCCATTGCTACGGCCCAGAAGGTTCCGGCCAGCAGTAGTGTTCATGCGGAGGCTCAAGACCAAATTCAGCGTTGGCAAACGGGACGCCCTTAAGCGTAAATTAGCCAGAGCAGAGGGTCGGCGACGGCCCCAATCCTAACCTGTTCCTGACCTTGGCGGATCTTAGGCCGAACCGATGGGCGGTCGGGGTTGCGCTCAATTGAACTGATGGTAGGCTATGGATGTCTCAGCCACAGGGTTGCCCTCTTGAGTTGAGCAAAGGATGACCTATTGCGCGATGGGTCATTTCTGGTGAGTGCGGTCAGGCCTTTGCCTGCGGGCCCTGCGCGATACTCCCTGTCTCGGTGCGGAGAGCTAGTCAGATGACTATCTATATTGGTAACTTATCGTTCGGTGCGACGGAGCAGGATCTTCAAGAGGTTTTTGCCGAGTACGGAACAGTCAGTCGGGTTAGCTTGCCCATGGACCGCGAGACCAACCGGGTCCGAGGCTTTGCCTTCGTTGATTTGTCTAGCGAAGCCGAAGAGGATGCTGCAATCGCTGACCTGGACGGGGCAGAGTGGATGGGCCGCCAGATCCGGGTCAATAAGGCGAAGCCCCGTGAGGGTCGCGAGGGTCGCGACAGCCGCGACAGCCGCGACAGCCGTCTGCCCAATAAGCGCAGCTAGAGACGATTCGAGTCTTGAGGGCTCTGAGGCTCGATCGCCCACTCAGGCGCTGGGTAGAGCACTAGACACCTAGGTTCTTGTAGTCGCGAGGCAGCTAAGGTCACTGAATGCGACGGCTCGATCAACTCCAGCGTCTGGTGCTCCTGGGTCTGCTGGGACCTGTGCTGGCGCTCAATATCTGGCTGCTGTTCCAGATTTTTATTTATTTTCAGACTACGATCACCGTTCTGGTGGTGGCGATGTTGTTGGCGTTCCTGCTCAATCATCTGGTGCAGCTATTGCAGCGCTTGGGATTGAGGCAAGGGGAGGCGGTGGCGGTGGTGCTGCTGGTCAGTCTGCTGGCGTTGGTGTTGCTGTGGCTGACCCTGGTGCCGATTGTGGTGGACCAGACGATCCAATTTCTCGAACGCCTGCCGGATTGGATTCTGTCGGGCCAGAACCAGCTGGCTGCGCTGGATGCCTGGGCAGCTCGTTATCGGCTGCCGCTGAATCTGGGGCGGCTGAATGTGCAGATTAATAATCGCATCGAGAGCCAGGTGCAACAGCTGATCTCGTCGGTGCTGGGCTTGGCGTTGGGTACGATCAACGGCTTGCTCAATGGGTTGCTGGTGGTCGTGCTGACTTTCTACATGCTGCTGCATGGGGTGCGGTTGTGGCGGGGGCTGCTGAACCTTTTGCCCGGTCGGGTGCGGGGGGTGTTGCCGAGGGAACTGCAGCGGAACTTTGAGCAGTTTTTTCTCAGCCAGGTGCTGTTGGGGGTGTTCATGGTGGTGTGTCTGGCCCCGCTCTTCCTGGTGTTACAGGTGCCGTTCGGTCTGTTGTTCGCCCTGCTGATCGGCTCGGCGGAACTGATCCCGTTCATTGGCGCGACGATTGGCATTGGCCTGGTGAGCCTGCTGGTGGCTATGCAGGATCTATGGTTGGGCTTCAGGGTGGTGCTGACAGCGGTGTTGTTCCAACAGATCAAGGACAATCTGGTGGCCCCGCGCTTGATGGGCAGTTTCACCGGTCTCAATCCGGTCTTGATCTTTGTGGCGCTGTTGGTGGGGGCGCAGGTGGGCGGGTTGCTGGGTGTGGTCCTGGCGGTGCCGATCGCGGGCACTGTCCGGGGCGTCTGGCAGGCGCT
>JANNOU010000216.1:0-29104 GCA_031399305.1 Leptolyngbya sp. SOY_34_metabat_272 | reverse complement strand
GATCGTGACGCCTTCCAGACGTTTCTCTAGGAACGCGGCAAGAATTAGTCCCTGCTCGTGTTCCTGGCTCGAACCGCAATCTGACTACCAGCGCAAAACCTGCCGGGTGCGCTGAGCGGTCTCAGACTCAGCAATGCGGTTGTTTCGACTTTGAGGGGGCGGATGGGACTGAGTTGGGGAAGTTAGGGATTCTAGAGAGAACCCGGAATTGGGGGGCGTTTGCCCCCCAAACCCCCCACTGGGGGACGAAGCGCCTCCCCCAGACCCCCTGCGCAAGCGGTGAGTGACACGCTCGGGTTAGTGATGTTCGGCTTAGGGGCTCAGCGCTGAGGTTCCAAACCTGGATCGTGCGGGTCGGAACTCGGCTCTTGGAGTTTGCGGCTCGGGGTTGGGGGCAAAAGGCTCGGCGTGTTGTGCGATAGGCTCGGAGTTTGGCGCAAAAGGCTCGGGAGCTGAGGCTCGGGGCTCGGAGTCCCGAGTTCTGGGCTGCCAACTCTGAGTCCTGAGTCTGGCAGGTCGCGCTTGGAGGCTGAGCGCTGAAGCTGAGTGCGGCAGCTAGCTCCCAGGCCTGTCTCAGCTGGAATGCCAGGCGCAGGGGAGGCAGCTCGAGTTGGGGCCAGGGGGCTTGACAAATAGAGTGATTGCTCTAAATTAGAGTAATCACTCTATTTGGGGCTTTCGGTGATGGGTTCCAGGCATACTAAGTCCCGGATTATTGACACTGCTATTCAGTTGTTTAATCAGCACGGCAGTCAGACTATTTCGACCAATCACCTCGCCGAGGTTCTGGGAATCAGCCCTGGCAACCTTTACTACCACTTCAGAAACAAGCAGGAGATCATCCGTGCCATCTTGGAGCGCATGATCGCAAAAATGGACGGGGGCTGGACTCCGTTGCACAGGCCATCTCTAGAAAATCTGGAGGACATGCTGAGCCGGAGTTTTCTTCTGCTTTGGGAGTATCGCTTCTTCTATCAAGAGCGGAACGCGTTGCTGCGTGCCGATCCTGAACTGAAGCAGCGGTATCAGGCTATCCGCAAACAAAGAGGTGCGGAGATCGAGGGTTTTTATCAAGGCTTGGCGGAAGCGGGGGTCATCCAAATGCCGGATGATCCGCTAACCCTGGCTTCTGTGATCAAAATCGGTTGGCTGATCAATGACTATTGGTTGAGCTTTCTTGACGTTGAAGATCAGCCGATCAACCAGACAACCATTCAGGCAGGGATTAACCTGATCCTCCAGCTTATGCGTCCCTATCTGAGCGACAGAGCATTGGCTGAACTGTCTATCACCAGACCTTTGCCCAGGATTATGGCGTCATGAAGAAGAGAGAGTTCCTCAAACTGATGTCGGCAAGCACCGTGACAGTTTTAGTGTCTAGCGGTGTTTGGCGGGCTTACGATAATGGCGTGTTCAGTACCGGTCAAGGCCCTGCCTACGAACCTTGGCAGACTTGGCGAACTGAGGCTTCTGAGGGGCCTCTGGCTCTGGTGCAAGCTGCGATCTTGGCCGCAACGCCTCACAATACCCAGCCCTGGTTATTTCAGGTGACGCAGTCGCAAATCAAGCTTTATGCGGATACTAAACGTCATCTGGGGGCGATGGACCCCTATCTGCGAGAAATGCACATTGGCTTGGGGTGCGCGGTCGAGAATATGCTTTTGGCTGCTAAAGCCAATGGCTATCAGTGTCAGCTGACGCTTGCGCCGGGCACCTTAGCCGCCATCCCCTCAGCGCCTCAGTCCCAGCTCGTTGCCAGTCTGGAGCTGTCACCGGGGCCAAGCTCTGCCTCGGATCTGTATGAAGCTATCCCCAAGCGTCATACCAACCGCGCTGCTTATGACCGCAAGCGCCCAGTCTCCACCGAGACTTTGCAAACCTTGCAAACCCTGGTCCAGGGTGACCCTGAGCTACGAGTTTTTCTGTTTACCTCGGCAGCAGAACGTCAGAAATTTGCGCAAGCAACTATTCAGGCAACCGAGGAGATTATTGCCGATTCGGTGATGGCGCACGATAGCCATCGATGGTTCCGCTCTAGCTGGCAGGACCTACAGCAATACAAAAGCGGTCCCCATATTGACGCATCTGGCCTGCCCCCAGGCATGCGAGCCTTGGTCAAGATGCTGCCGCCTGTTTCCGAAGACACCGCTAACAATGCCTGGTTAGGCTCTACGAAAACGACGCTGGCTGCCGCTCCTGTTTTGGGTTTCGTTGCGGTGCGTGGGCTGTACGATCAGCCCCAATCCCTACGAGCGGGTCAGCTCTGGCAGCGTATGCACCTCTGGGCGACCCACCAGGAATTGGCGATGCAGCCGATTAACCAACTGATGGAAAGGGTCGATCGAGAGCGGCAGTTGGGTAAGGAACCGCGCACGGCACGCTCTTTGGCAGCTCTCATGGGCGATTCGACCTGGAAGCCAACCTTTGCGTTCCGCCTCGGCTACCCCACCGAAGTAGGCTTGGCCAGTGCTCGTCGCCCTGTCGAGGAGGTCTTGCTTTCTACGGGAACCGGCTGAAACCACAGGCCACTCGAGCCATTGCTCAGATAGTTGTGAGATCTGCTCAGCATTGGGGCACACTCAGCCTGTTCATTTTGCGGAGAAAAGTCTACATGATGAGTGATAGAGTCAGTGCTGATTTGCCTCAGTCTGATGTAGAGGCGGTGATGACCGCGATTAGCGCCATCCGGCAGAAGCTGCCGTTTTTAGTTGACCTCACGCCTGAGGAGCGCCGGTCTCTGCCCAAGCTGGGCGACAAAAGCCAAGCCTTTGTCGGCAAGACCCTGGAAGTGGCAACCCAGACGCCGGACTTTCTGCCGCGCTCGTTTGATCTAGACGAGATGCGGCAGGATGTGACGCTGTTCGAGGTGCTGTACCCGCTGCTCTTATCGCTGACCCAGTTACAGGAGCTGGTGGAGGATACCTTGATGGTGGTGGGCAGTGAGGCGTATGCGGCGGCGCTGGTGGTTTACACCAATGCCAAGGCCAATGGCAAAGGGGCGGGTCTGGATTCTGCGCTGGATGCGATGGGTCAGCGCTTCGCCCGCAAGACCCGCACGGTGCTGCCTCCGAGCACCAGCGCCTAGCCGTTAACTCGGCAACTGCTTCCCAACAGTCTCAGTGGTTAACCCAGAATTCGGAAGTTTGAGCCCCATGCTCAGCTCACCGAGTTCTGGGTTTCTTGTTTCGGGTCCATCAGCTCAGCGGTTCAACGCATAGGATTGAAGAGAAACGAAATGCTGAGAAGTAGTCAGTTTTGCAGGAGAAGCTTAGAGCACTGAGAAGGGTCTGAACCGCTTCGCTAGCCCAGGAAATGAAGCAGAGGACAAAGTAGCGATGGGGATTGAGCAAAGTGTCTTGGAAAAGTTGAGAACGCTATCTCCTAAGCAGCAACAGGAGGTTCTTGATTTTGTGGAGTTCCTGCAAACCAAAACCCTGAGCAGGGAAGGGAAGAGACCAGATCAGGAGTCAGAGGGGACATTTCTGAGTCTGACACAACAGTTTGTGGGCTGTGTGGAAGGGCCGAGCGATCTTTCTCATAATCCAGATTATCTCGATGAATACGGGGCTTCATGAGGCGTCGGATCCTGCTAGATACAGGCCCATTGGTAGCTTTCCTATTGGTGCCGATGTCTCTGGCTGATGCCTGTTTGGTGCGGATGGCTGAGCAATATTCTGAGGGTTTGCTTTTAACGCTTGACAGTGATTTCAAAATCTATCGCAAGCATAGGAACCAGGTTACTTCTGTCATCATGCCTGAAGTGCCCTAGAAGCACAGATCTGCGGTCATGAGTTGGACAATCGCAGCCTGGAACTCGGGGCTTCGGGTTCAGGACCTGACGGTCGGAGCGAAGAGCTCGCCGTTCCGAGCCCCAAACCTGATTTCCGGGACTCCGAGGCCAGCGTTTCGGGCTTTGTGGCTGAAGTCCTAGGCTCTGAACCCGGCAGTTGGAGCCCAAAACCCAGCGGCCCGAGTTCGGAGTTCGGAGCTCGGAGCAAAAAGCCCGAATCCCCAAGTGCCGGACTCCAAGCCTCAGGCCGAGAACTCGGAATTCCGACCTCGACGCTGAAATCTCCAGGCTCCAAGCTTGGAACGCCGAGAGAAAAGCCCGAATCCCCAGGCTCAGAACTCGAAGCCTCAAGTTCGGGACTTCAGCTCCCAGGCTCAAAGCTCCGGCCCTCGCCCTCTGAAACACAATCTCCAGGCTGGCAACTCAGTCTGCCTCCTCTGCCTGAGTTTCCTCAAAGACCAGGGTGAACCGGGCGTCTTTCAGCACCTGCCGAAGCAGCTTCAGATACGCCTGCGCCTCACCGCGATCCTGAAACCGCGCCAGCGCCAGTCGTCGCAAAGTGGGCAGGAGGCGATAGACCACCCACGGCCCGAGTCGTTCCTGGTCGTTCATTGGACTGTATTGTTGAAGGCACGAAGACTGGGCGACTAGAGCTGCTCCTGCCCTACCCCCACAGAGTCCACAGACTAGTAAAGCACAACTATCCATGCATTACTAGTAATTGATTGCGAATATGCCCTCAAGAGATGACAGCTACCTCACCCCGGTCGCTCTGCGTCAACGTACCGGCCTCACTCAGGTCCAATTTGCCATCTCGATTGGTAGGAGCCCCTCCACGATTGCCAAGTGGGAAGCAGGCACCGTCCTTCCCAAAGGCACACCCTCCGAAATCAAACGCCTCTGCGAAGCCTATCGCTGCACCCTCGACGAACTGATCGAGGCATTCGAGGGAAGCTAGCCCAATCTAGACTGAAGCCGCCCTCCATCTCCAGCAGGCTCACCCCCTCTAACCCCCAACCGCTCGCTAACTTTAGTGACTCACAATCCAGCCGAGTTCATTCGTGTACCAGACGTGTGTCTCGAAGGCTGAGAGCAGACAGAATCTCCCCGCAAATGACAGGTCTGAAGATTGGAAATGCCAAGGCTGGGTGCTGCAACCGGCTCCGCTAGCCCTGCACTGGCTCCACGACCGAGCTTCATTTAGTCCTTGGAGTTCGTTCTGGCCTTTGCCTGTTGCGTGGCGACAACCCACAACCGACTCAGGCAAGCGTGTTTCATGTGCGTGAGCCGTCCAAAGGCTACGATAAGCCTGATGTGACTGTCTCGCTTAGCCCTCTGAAACTCCTGTTTGTTTCCACGTCCGTCGGGCCGTTTGGCTCCGGCATTGGCGGTGGCGTCGAACTCACGATCCAAAACCTTGCCCAAGAACTGCTGCGGCGCGGCCACGAGCTGCGCCTAGTTGCTCCCGAAGGCTCGCACTCCGAGCAGATCCCACTGATCCTGGTGCCTGGCCAGCCCCAGACCTTTGCCCAAAACCAGGCGCGTCAGACGCCGATTCTCATGCCCGCTGACCCGCTGCTGGGCAACCTGTGGGAGCGCGTGCGCCAGCTGCAAGCAGATTGCGACCTGATCGTCAATTTCGCCTACGACTGGCTGCCGTTTTACCTGACGTCCTTCCTGAGCAAGCCGGTCGCCCACTGGGTGAGCATGGGCTCCCTGAACGACGCCACCGACGCGATCATCGGCCAGACTGCCCGGCGCTATCCCGGCAGCATCGGCGTTTACACCCGTACCCAGGCTGAGACCTTCGAGTTTGCCGACCTCTGCTGCCCGCTGGGCAGCGGCCTGGATCTGAGCTTGTACCAGTTCAATCCCAAACCGGAACCGCGCCTGTGCTGGATCGGCAGGCTCGCAGCGGAAAAGGGACTGGAAGACGCCGCCGCTGCATCTCGGGCGACTGGCTTGCCGCTCGATATCCTCGGACTGCTTCAAGACGAGGCCTATTGGGCCGCGATTCAACGGCAGTTTGCCGACGCTCCATTGAACTACGTGGGATTTTTGCCGACGCAGCAATTGCAGCAGATCGTGGGTCGAGCCCAAGCCTTGGTGATGACTCCCAAGTGGGTCGAGGCGTTTGGCAATGTTGCGATCGAGGCCCTGGCCTGTGGGGTACCCGTGATTGCCTACCGACGAGGCGGACCCGCTGAAATTGTCGTGCCGGGACAGACGGGCTGGCTGGTAGAACCAGATAGCGTGGACGGCTTGATTCAGGCGATTGCAAAGGTTGAGCAGCTTGATCGGCACGCCTGTCGGGCGCAGGCAGAGCGGGAATACTCCTTGGCAGCGCTGGGCGACCGCTTTGAGCAGTGGTTCGCGGCTGTATTGGCTGGGGCCGGGCAGGCTCAAAAGTCATGGTGGGAACCGTGAAAGACGAGGCCGGGTGCTACTGAACCGTCGCGCAGGGTTGTATTTCCCTCTACACTCTCCAGTCCGCAAAACTGGACAGCCAGTCTGCAAAATCGGAGGCAGGCGATGAACGCCTGGGTCACGCCGCCGCCGCTAGTGCCCGGCGACCGGGTGCAGGCCGTCGCCCCCAGTGGTGCCCTGGTCGAACTGGCGGCGCTGGAGGCGGGCCTGGAAATCTGGCGCTCGCGCGGCTATCAGGTCCAGCTATCGCCCGACCTACTAGTGCGCTGGGGCTATCTGGCCGGAGACGACGACTACCGCCGCGCCCAATTGTCACAAGCGCTCAGCCAGCCGGACAATCGAGCCATCCTGTGCGTGCGCGGCGGTTACGGCGGCGCGCGCCTGCTGGAGAACTGGACTTGGCCGTTGGCTGCGCCCCGCTGGCTAGTGGGCTTTTCGGATATCACGGCGCTGCTGTGGGCTCAGGCGGCGCGGGGGCAGGTCAGCTTGCACGGACCGCTGCTCACCACCCTCAGCCGCGAACCGGCCTGGTCTGTCGAACGCCTGTTTGCCGCACTGGAGGGACGAGCGCTGCCGACGCTGACCGGGCGGGGCTGGGGGGGCGGCGCAGTGCGGGGGCGGCTGTTGCCTGCCAATCTTACGGTGGCCACGCATCTACTGGGCACCGCCCTCTGCCCAGACTTGAAAGGGACTATCCTGGCGTTTGAGGATGTCGGGGAGCAGCCCTACCGCCTAGACCGGATGCTGACGCAGTGGCGCATGAGCGGTGCGTTGAGCGGCGTGCGCGGTCTGGCCTTGGGCCGGTTCAGTCAGTGCGATCCGCTGCACCCGGATCGCAGCCTGAGCGTAGCCCAAGTTTTGCAAGATCGCCTGAGTGATCTGGGTCTACCAGTGGTGTCCGATTTGCCCTTCGGCCACGATGGCGAAAACGCGGCGCTGCCGGTAGGTTGCCCTGTAGTGTTAGACGGCGATTCAGGCGCTCTGATCTTCTAGGATTAAATGCTTTTGCAGAACCATTGGAAGAAAAAAGTCAGGGCACTATGAGGGAGCATCGCCAGGTGGTTGGATGAGACTAAGGTGCGAACTTCAACAGGTGAACCATGACTCAAAAAAGCAGCAAGGACCCGCAAGTTCAGATCAAACCAGCGCCGACCAGTCCGCTGAAAACCCAGATCCGACCCTGGGGGGCAGTCACCCTCTTAGAAGAGGGAAAACTTTACAGGATTAATCGCATTGAGGTGAAGCCAGGGCATCACATCAGCCCGCAAATGCATCATCATCGCAGCGAGCACTGGGTAGTCGTCTCCGGCACAGCACGCGTGATTTGTGGCGACCGAGAGCTGACCATTAGCCAGAACCAGTCCACCTATGTCCCGATCTGCACGCTTCACCGCCTGGAGAATCCGGGCGTGATTCCGCTGGTGATGATTGAAGTGCAAAACGGCGAGTATCTTGGCGAAGACGATATCATCCGCCTGCAAGAGGAATCTGATGCAGAATAGGCACACGCCACTCCAGCCGACCGTTGAGGATTTTCAGCACTGTCCGCAAAGGCGATTGGCGTCAGACTAAAACGGCATCACGGGTTGCGATTTAAACCTTCGCAACCCATGATCCAAAACCCAAGAGTTCGTCAATCGGAAAGTTGTGTAGAAAGGTCGTTACTTTCTTGAGGACTTGCCGAAAGCCGGGATAGATTCTATTGCACTATCCGCCTCGGAAACTGCTGCTGTCGCTGTCGGCTGTTTATCTGCTGCTGCCAGCGGTTAAAGCGTATTTGACTTTCTAACTGCTGTCTCTGCAGGCTGTTGTTTAAGTTTTGTTGGTTGCTTTGCTGTTGTCTTTGTAGGTCTTCGTAGCGTCTGCGCTCTGCGTTTTGCAGTTGTTGCTGCTGCTGCTCAAGTTGAACCTGCGCCTCAGTCTGCGCGTGGACAGGCGCGGAAGTTGCTGCCGTCGCCACGAGCAGGCTGAGCAGAGAAACGGCAAACCAGGAGGTACGTTTCATAGGAGTCTCTAGACACAAAACGACCGATTATTAGGTGTTCAGCGAGGGCTACTCGGCAGGCGTAGGCGTGGGACCCGCGTCGGGTTCAGGCTCGAACAAGTCTGGCGTTGAAATCCCAGAATCTGGTGTCGAGGATGACTGAGGGCTGGGCAAGCTCGGCGCAGGGGGGCGCAGGCGGGTTTCCCAGCGGTTGATCGCGGCCCGTGCCTCACGAGTGAGAGGGCTGTTGGAGCCGATACGTTCCGCTGTAGCGATGGCTTGCCTCAGGTTGCCTACATCAGCCAGCGCGTTTGCTTCTTCTAGTGTACGCTGGTCGGCTTGGCGCTGAAGTTCGGTCTGCCAGCGATCAATGGAGGCTCGTGCGGCCCTCGAGAGGGCACGGCCACGACCGATGACTCCGGCAACGCGAATCGCCTCGTTGAGAGAGCCTTGTTTGGCTAGGGCCTGAGCTTGATCCAGGATCGGCTGGTCTTCGATGGTCTCAATGCGGCTACGCCAGCCTGCAATCGATGATTGCGCTTTGAGGGATAGAGCGCGGCCTGCGGGCAACTGCTCAGCCTGGTTGATGGCGGCCAACAGCGCTGGGATCGTACCCGGACGCGCAAGCTGGTTGGCGCGGTCCAGGATCGGCTGGTCTTCGATAGCCTGGATCTGCTTGCGCCATTGGGCAACCAAAGTCTGCGCCTGCTTGCGATAGGGGCGACCCTGCTGGACGGCGGATACGGTGGCAATGGCGGCGCGTAGAGCTTCGATCTGCTTCAGCTGGGCCAAGGTCTGGCCCAGGCCGATCAGGGTCAGGTCGGGCAGTTGGGCGCGCCAAGTGGTGAGATTGGCCTGGGCTTGCGGGTAGTAGGGGCTGCCCGAGGCGATCTGCCGGACCCCTTCGGTGGCTGCCAAGTGCCCGGCCAGGGTACCCGCTTTAGCCTGGTGGCGCGCCTGCATGAGCAAGGCGAAGTCCTGGGCTTCGGCGTAGATCGTTAGGTTTTGGGGGAGGCGTTGGGCGACGGCGACGGCTTCTGTCAAGTCACCGTCCTTGGCACGCTGTTTGGCTAAGTCCAGGACGCGTCGTGCCCAGATGCTGAGGTCTTTTTGCGCCTCGCTGCGCAGCAGGTTGTCGGGGCTGATGGTTTGGGCGAGTTGGATGGCGCTCAGCAGTTGGTCGGGGTTGTCATCGTCTGAGGCCAGGCGGCGGGCTTCTTCCAGCCTTTGCCAGGCCGTACGCTCTTGCTCGATTTGCTGGAGCAGATTGTTCAGCTCGGCGGCGCGCGAGTAGCCGCCCGGTGCGCCGACCAGCAGCCGTGCCTGGTCTTCGGCGGTCTGCCAATCGCCCTGACCTAGGGCTTCGCGAGCTTTGGCTTCGATGCGCTCAGCCCACTGCGATTCGCCCTGCCAACGGGCGCGTAGATCCTCAGCCACCGCGTAACTGGAGACGGTTTTGGGAACGTGGCTCAGAAGTTCGATAGCCCCCTGGAGGTCGCCCTGCTGGGCTTGCCGATCGGCGTATTCGAGCAACCGCTGGGACCAGGCGTCCTGCGAGTCCTTGGCCTCGGCGTGCAGGGGAGAATCGGTCTGGACTTGGGCCGCGAGCTCTAGGGCTTTAATCAGCTCACGAGGGGTTTGCTGTTGAGCCAGGGCGCGGGCGCAGTATAAGCGTTGGGAGTCGCTGGCACCGGCATTCAAGCCCTGGCAACTCGTGTCTTGGGGCACCTCCACCAACCGTTGCAGGGCTGCCACGCAAACTACGGCTGTGCCCAGCAGGCCAAAGACCGCCCATACGCCCCAATACCAAAGTGGCCAGCGCCGAGCCGGTTTGGCCTCACCGGGTGTTGTGTCCGTGACGGGGGATGCTTGACCGGGGTTCCTACTCATAGCCTAGACCTGATCCACGGCGGAGTCTGCACGCACACATCTCCCTATCCTGCCGCACAGCAGGTGGCTACCTGTTCAGAACGCTACACCACCTGCCTGTGTAGGTCCATCCGCCCTGAAGGGGAAGCAGCGCGGTAGTTGCCAATAAAACCGCCTTCCGGTTGCTCAGAGTTCCGAAATCGCCTAAATAAGCCTCTGAGCGTTGTAAGAGAAGTTCCAAGCCTCGCCTGGGTGGTTCCAACCCTCCTTCAAGAGATGCCGAGCCTGACCCGAGCGGTCCGGAACTTCCTGAACCAGGGGCTGAGCTGCGCCCGTAAGTCCTACTGACTCACGCGCAAAGCTTGGACTGAGATCTGTGACCTCTGGGCCCGATGATCGCCCTGCTTAGGGCGGTCGGGACTGAGACTGCACTTGCAGCGCTTGGGCGGCAACAGGCTGGGATAGGGCGGGAACTTGCAGTGCTTGGGCAGGAACGGGCTGGCATAGGGCGGGAACAGGCTGGCCTGGGGCGGGAACGGACTGGGATCGGGCGCGAGGGCGCACTCAAGCCGCTCAAGCTCGCGAGAAACCGGCGGGAGGTTGAGTAATTGCCCTGGCGGCCTCCAGGACAGCCCTGTGCAGGGGGCTCTGCTTGTGTGCCTGCCACTGCAGTTAGCAGGGGCAAGCTCTCAGTCTGACTACAATAGAAGCCTGCGAAAAATGCGAGGTAGGCTCCATGGCATACACCGCTCAAGACCTTGAAGCCGCGATGCCTGACGCCCGTCAGCTCCTGAGTGACGAGCCAGAGATGGAAAGCTCTCTACACTACCTGCAACTGCTGATTCTGGTCACTTGCCTGGAGTGGCTATGGCGTGAGCGCGAAGACTTCTTTATCGGCGCGAACCTCACGATCTATTTCAGCCGCCAGCAGTTACGCAACCGCGACTTTCGCGGCCCCGATTTCTTCCTGGTCAAAGACACCGAAAAGCGTCCGCGCAATTCCTGGGTCGTCTGGGAAGAGGACGGACGCTATCCCGACCTGCTGATTGAGCTTCTCTCTCAATCGACTGCCAACACTGATCGCACGCTCAAGAAAACGCTTTA
Organism: Leptolyngbya sp. SOY_34_metabat_272; assembly: GCA_031399305.1. Lineage (GTDB taxonomy): Bacteria > Cyanobacteriota > Cyanobacteriia > FACHB-261 > FACHB-261 > FACHB-261. Next base: position 17,930 of record JANNOU010000216.1, on the reverse strand, counting down.
TCAAGATCGCTTTCGCACCCCCGAGTATTTCTGGTTTTCCCCTGAAGACTTCGAGTTTGCAGGATTCCGATTGAGCGGAGCGACCTACCAGCCGATTGTCCCTGACTCACGGGGCTGGTGCTGGAGCGAGCAGTTAGGGCTGTATCTTGGGGTCGAAGCCGGTCAATTGCGCTATTTCACTCCAACAGGGCAGAAGGTCCCCACCCCCGAAGAAGCCGCAAAGCAGGCCCAGCAACAAGCCGTCCAGGCCCAGCAACAAGCCGTCCAGGCCCAGCAACAAGCCGCCCAGGCCCAGCAACAAGCCGCCCAGGCCCAGCAACAAGCCGCCCAGGCCCAGCAACAAGCCGCCCAGGCGGAGTCCCAGCTGGAACAGGAACGGCAAACCAGGCAGCAGGCACAAATCCGAGCAGAATATTTGGCCCAACAACTGCGCACGCTTGGCATTGATCCAGACGCTTGAAAGGCAAAGCCCCGGCTTCTCAGCCGGGGCTTAAATCATGCAAACAGGCTTGTCGTTTAATCAAGCCTCACCCAAAACCTGTCTTGGGCTAGACCTTGGCTAGCGGCAGCTGCGCTCGGTGCGCAGCGTGCTGCACGGTTACCTGGTTGTCCTCATCCACATCGATCCAGGCGGTATCCCCAGACTGGATGCGACCGGCGAGCATGGCCTCCGCGAGGCTGTCCTCCAGCAGGCGCGTGATTGCTCGGCGCAGGGGGCGAGCTCCGTAGCTAGGGTTGTAGCCTTCTTGGATCAGGCGCTCTTTGAAGCGCTCGCTGACCTCCAAGCTGATCCCCTGCTCGACCAGTCGACCCGAGACCTCGTGGAGCAGGAGGTCGGCGATCTGGCCGATTTCACCCTTGTTCAACTGGCGGAAGACGATGATCTCGTCCAAGCGGTTGATGAACTCGGGCCGGAAGGAGGCTTTGAGCTCCTCGTTGACCAGACTGCGGATGCGACTGTACTGAGCCTCGCCGCCCGAGGCGAACTCGAAGCCCAAGCCGCCGCCGCCCTTTTCGATCACCTTCGAGCCGATGTTCGAGGTCATGATCAGCAGCGTGTTTTTGAAGCTCACGGTGCGGCCCTTGGCGTCGGTCAGACGACCGTCTTCCAGGATCTGCAGCAGCAGGTTGAACACATCGGGGTGCGCCTTCTCGATCTCATCGAACAGCACCAGGCTGTAGGGCTTGCGACGCACAGCCTCGGTGAGCTGACCGCCCTCATCGAAGCCGACATAGCCAGGGGGCGAGCCGATCAACTTGGACACCGTGTGGCGCTCCATGAACTCAGACATGTCGAGGCGGATCATCGCCTCTTCTGAGCCGAAGAAGTAGGCAGCCAGAGCTTTGGCGAGCTCCGTCTTGCCCACGCCCGTGGGGCCTGAGAAGATGAAGCTGGCAATCGGTCGGTTGGGGTTGCCCAGGCCGACGCGGGCACGGCGGATGGCGCGGGAGACCGCCGTCACGGCTTCGTCTTGACCGATTAGCCGCTCGTGCAGATTGGTCTCCAGGTGCAGTAAGCGCTCCGACTCCGATTCCGTCAGCTTGCTGACGGGAACGCCGGTCCAGGCGGCGACGATGTGGGCAATGTCTTCCTCGTCCACCACGGGAGTCTCGGTGGGTCGGTTCTGGGCGACCTCGCGCAGCTTGGCCTGGAGGGCTAGCTCGCGGTCGCGCAACTTGCCCGCCTGCTCAAAGTCCTGAACCCGCAGAACTTCGTCCTTCTCGCGCAGCAGCCGACGTAGCTCTTGGTCTAACTCCCGTGCTGCGGGCGAGGTCTGCGAGTGCCGCAGGCGCACCCGTGAGCCTGCCTCGTCGATTAGATCAATGGCTTTATCTGGCAGGTAGCGGTCAGCAATGTAGCGGTCAGAGAGCTTGGCGGCGGCTTCGAGAGCGGCATCCGAGATCTGCAGCCGATGGTGCTGCTCATAGCGCTCGCGCAGACCGCGCAGGATCTCAATGGTTTCCTCAACCGAGGGTGCGCCCACGCGCACGGGTTGGAAGCGACGCTCCAGAGCGGCGTCGCGCTCGATGTGCTTGCGGTACTCGTCCAGCGTAGTCGCGCCGATGCATTGAAACTCGCCGCGGGCCAAAGCCGGTTTGAGTAGGTTGGCTGCGTCCATGCTGCCTTCGGCGGAGCCAGCGCCCACTAGGGTGTGCACCTCGTCGATTACCAGGATGATGTTCCCTGCGGCGCGCACCTCCTGCATGATCCCCTTGAGGCGCTCTTCAAATTCGCCTCGGAAGCGCGTGCCGGCGATCAACAGGCCCATATCCAGGCTGACCACTCGCTTGTCGGACAGGCTGTCCGGCACCTGACGATCGACGATGCGCTGGGCCAGCCCTTCGGCAATCGCCGTCTTGCCGACCCCCGGCTCACCGATTAACACCGGGTTGTTCTTGGTGCGCCGACCCAGGATCTGGACCACGCGCTCGACCTCCTTCTGACGGCCTACCACGGGATCCAGCTTGCCCTCAGCTGCCTTCTGGGTCAGGTTAACGCTGAACTCGTCTAGGGTTGCGGTTCGCGTGCGGCCAGACTTGCTGCCGACACTGACCTTGGGGGCTTCCCCTAGGTTTTGGACGACCTGATCACGTATCTGGTCAGGGTCTACACCCAAGTTGCTCAGCACCCGCGCTGCGACCCCTTCGCCCGAGCGGATTAACGCCAGCAGCAAGTGCTCAGGGCCAACGTAGTCATGGCCTAACTGGTGGGATTCTTCGATGGCTAGCTCCAGCACCTGCTTGGCCCGCGGGGTGAAGGGGATTTCAACTGGCACAAACCCTTGTCCCCGCCCGATAATTTTTTCAACTTCCAGACGGGCGTCTTTGAGCGTAACGCCCAGAGACTTTAACACCCGGAAAGCTACGCCAGTCCCTTCGCCGATCAGACCTAAGAGAATTTGCTCGGTCCCGACGAAGTTGTGCCCCAGGCGGCGCGCCTCTTCTTGAGCCAACATAATCGCCTTGACAGCTTTCTCGGTGAAGCGTTCGAACATGGTGAAGTCCCCTCACTAGGAGATAGAACGCCAGTTACATCTCAGCCGGGCCTTAGCAGCGACCTGGTCAGCGAGCAACAAGGCAATCAGAACCGTCACAGAGACATCTCTGGCCTGGAATCCTCTGCTGTGAATTCCTGCTGAATCTGCTGTTCTTAAATTAACGTTACAACGCCCTGTTGACAGTGAGGAGATCCGTAACGGATTGGAGGGGCTTGCCGCTGGAGTAGGCTAACCATACTGTGGTACCCGTTCAATGCCAAAAAAACTAGAGGTACACAGTTGATTGTGCACCTCCAGAATTTCAGGCTATGTCTCAGACGCCAACCTGGACCACCTCAGAGGTTTTCAGGGTCTCAGGCAGGCTTGCGCGCAGCCGAGGACCGTAAAAGTCCAGCGAATTCCCGGCCAGTAGACGCCCAAGGTGCTCGTGCGAGTAGTTGTCCACCGCCGCCGCATCCTTCACACAGTCCTTAAGCACGCCGTCCCAGTGACCGTAGTCTCCCGAGAAGCAGGTTAGACGCTCGCCCATCTGGCCAAGTCCGGCAACCAGATAGGAAGGACCGGGGTCGTCCGACTCAAAGGAGGTGAAGATCTGACCCCGCTCGAAGTACTCCATCGGGTCGCGGTGCAGGTGAGCATGTTCGTAGAGGCTGGCGTCGTCGATCTGGGCCGGATCGTGCTCGGCGTTCCACAGCAGGTCGAACAGATTGCGTGCCTTGGTCACCAGCTTGAGGCTGTCGCTGCCGCCACGCTCTTGCACCATCAACTTGGTGAACTCCACCAGCGAAGGACGGTAGGGCCGCTTGGGGTCGAAGTCGCGGATGCGCTTCTCCCAGTGCTCGTGGAAGGCGTGGGCCAGATCCGGCAGCCAGCCGCAGCCGCCTTCGAGAAAGCCCACACGCAGATCGGGGAACTGCTCAAACGCGCCATCAAACACCATGCGGGCCATGGCGTGTTGCTGCTGGTTGCGCTGCACGAAGATGTGCGTGAGCACAAAGGTCTCCATGTGATCTGCAATGCCGCCCATCAGGTAGGAACCGGGCCCGCCGTGGATGCTCAGCCCAATATTCAGCCGCGTCGCCTCGGCGAACAGCGGGTAGAAGTCAGGATGGCTAATCGGCTTGCAGGTCCGGATCTCGGGAAATGCTTGTGGTGCCTTGGGATGGGGGATTGGCAGGTGAGGAGCCACGGCCACGCTGACCATACCCAGCTCCTCAACACAGCGTCGCATCTCGGCCACCGCCGCGTTCACATTCTGCAGTGGCAGGACACCGACCGGCTTGAGGCGGTTATCGTAGCCCCGGCAGTCGTCAGCGATGTAGTTGTTGTAACCCCGACAGAGCGCTACGGCCAGCTCAGGGTCGAGCAGACTAGAAAAGATCAGATTCAGCGTACCGAAGATCACCTGGACGTCAACGCCCTCGCGATCCATGTGCTCGATGCGCACGCGGTTGAACATTGCCCCCAGCGTGGTTTCTGGGTGCAAGTTGCGAAAGCCCCCTTTGCCCAGGCCCTGCGGCTGGGGAAACATGCGCATGAAGTCGGGTTTGCCCGTAGTTGGATCAGCGTCCATGACGCGGGCGCGCTGATCTCCCAGACTATCGATTACTAAGCCGACCCGGTCGCGATAAGGGGCCTCAATGTAGTCGCGCAGAATCAGGGGGTTTTCCAGTTTGTGGGCATCAGCGTCGATGACCGGCAGACCTTGATACATACTGTCGCTTGTCCTTAGTTGTCTGTACTTTGTGACTTGAGCCGCTGTGCCGAACTCAGGAGAACTCAGATGGCTTCACTGACTGCTTACCGCGTAGCCAGTCCAATACCATCCGTAGCCCGAACAGATTTTGGGCGGACCAGAAGATCGAAACAAACATCGTCAGAACGGGGTATCTCACAGCAGCAGGTTGATTTTTCTCGATCCAGAAATGCCCTCCCCAAGCCATGACTTGGCTGATCACGAGCAGTCCCAGACTGATCCAAATGTAGTTCAGCTCCTGAATCAGCAACACAATTCCAACCAAGTTAATGATGACGGTTAAATGATGCAGAATTTGGTTGACTGGATGCTGATGGCTGGCGATAAAATGTCGCTGTGCCGCCCGAAAATGTTCTAGCATGAAATCTCTATTTCTCCTCCACCTTCAAGCTTAGAATTTTGGTGTGGATGAATCTGCAAAACGAAACGATTTTTGCCACTTCCAAAGAAATCACAGCTACAATCATGAGTAGCATAGCACTTGACAGCCATTTTCTTCATATACTTTAATTACAAATATTAATACTTGTTCATTGATTGATTCGGTGTGTGGAATTGATGCTCTACTCTCTACTGCCCCTCTTGGCAATAGTGACCAGACGGGTTAAGGATGGCTTCGTGCGCAAAACTCGTCAGACTTTTGCCGTGCAAGAACAGAGCCTACAGCAAATTTTGTCAGTAAATCAGGATACAGAATATGGGCGAAAGCACGGCTTCCAAAGTATTAAATCAATTGATCGGTTTCGGACTCAGGTGCCGGTTTTGCCTTACTCCGGATATGAGCCTTATGTAGAGCGGATCGCACGGGGCGAACCCAACATTCTGACGGCGGATCCGGTTGTTTACCTTAACCTGACCAGCGGCTCGACCGGTAAGCAAAAATTGATCCCGGTCACCCGGCGCTTTCAAAATGCCTTGCGGCAAGCAAACCTCACTAGTATCGGCTTTTTGCAGAACACTTTGCAGGCGCGAGGGCTGCAATTCGGCAAGCTTCTGGCGACCAATACGGTGCAGATCTCAGGGCGCACGAGCGGCGGCATTGAGTATGGCCCAGCCAGTGTCGGGGTGTTGCGCATGGGCCAGCTCTTGTACGAGCAATTGTCTGCCCATCCTTACGAAACCCTGCGGACTGAGAACAGCCTGGCTCGTCATTACATCTGCTTGCTCTGGGCACTACGTGATGCCAAACTGCGTGGCATGGGTGCCAATTTCCCGATGCTAATCCTGCGCACCTGCACCTATCTGGAGCGCTATGCAGAGGATCTAATCCGCGATTTAGACAAAGGAACGATTGCCGAGTGGTTGGAGTTGGAGCCAGAAGTACGGCAACGGCTGGAGCGGCGTTGGTCAGCGGCTCCACAGCGGGCGACTCGGCTGCGCGAAATTTTGCGCTCCCAGGGGCAACTGACTCCAGTTCTGGCTTGGCCCGAACTGTCCTTCGTGGTTACGGCACGGGGAGGTACCTCAGATTTCTACTTTGAGCGTTTTCCCGCCTACCTTGGAGCAACACCCACGTTTGGAGCCGTTTATTCTTCTTCAGAGGGTACTTTTGGCATCAACCATAATCTTGATGAGGACGGCAGTATTCTGGCGATTGAGAGTGGCTTTTTTGAGTTTATTCCTGAAGATCAATGGGAGATCGAGCAGCCCAAAACTCTACTTGCAGGTGAGGTAAAACCCGGCAAACGATACCGTATTCTGGTCACAACCTACGGCGGTCTCTGTCGCTATGACATCGGCGATGTTGTGGAGGTGCTGGGCTTTTACGAGCAGGCTCCACTGTTGGTCTTTCGTCACCGTCGGGGGGGGCTGCTATCGTCAACTACGGAAAAAACCACCGAGTTTCATGTCACTCAGGTGATGCAAGCACTCCAGCAGAAATTCGGCCTACCGTTCGAGGATTTTTGCATTACGTTGGCGGAGAAACGCATCCCAGCACATTATTTAATCAACGTTGAGGTTGCCCCAGGCTATACCCTCCGCGAGCCGCAAATGCTGTTGGCTAGCTTCGATCAGAAGCTCAAAGAAATTCACTCGTCCTACGAGACAAAACGCCATGATCAGATCCCTCCACCTCGGCTGCGGCTTCTGGCAGCTGGTAGCTTTGCGACCCTGCGCCAGCGTGAACTCCAGCGGGGCATTCCCGACTCCCAGCTCAAGTTTCCGCATTTGAGCGAAGATCGAGCTTACTTGGCTGGGCTGCCCGTAGAGCGAGAGATTCGCTTACCCGAGGACACTGACTAAAATCGCGTCAGCATGTAAGCATTTTCGCACACGCCCTCTCTAAAGCCCTGGCTGGGAAACTCAGGGACGCTTCTGCACTACCATATTCCTGGAGGGCTCCCACGCATGACGATAAGATTCCTATGACAAATTTTACGCTGTCGCTCTTGACTACTGCTGCCGGATATATCAAGACTAATTTCATTCGCAAAACGCAGCGGGTTGATGAGGTTCAGGAGCACTTTCTGCGTTCTGTTCTGAGCCTACAACAGGAAACCGAGCTAGGCCGGAAATATGGACTGCGAGAAATTAAAACAATTGAACAGTTTCGTGCTCGAATGCCGATCTTACCCTACAGCAGCTATGAGCCCTATACTGAACGCATTGCTCAGGGCGAGAAAAAACTTCTGACGGCTGATCCGGTCATTTATCTCAACCTGACCAGCGGCTCAACCGGCAAGCAAAAACTGATCCCAGTCACCCGACGCTTTCAAAATTCGTTACGACGGGCAAACCTGACCTGCATTGGCTTTCTTAGCGATGCCTTGAATCGTCAAGGGCTGCAATTCGGTAAGCTCCTGATCACGAATTCAATTAAATTGCTAGGGTACACAAGCGGTGGTATCGAGTACGGGCAAGCCAGCGTTGGCGTCTTGCGCATGGGCAAATTCCTCTACGAGCAATTATTCGCCCATCCCTATGAAGCCCTGCAACCTGCTGATAGCCTTGCGCGTCATTACATCTGTCTATTATTTGCTCTGAAACAGCGTAACTTGCGAGGAATCGGGGCCAATTTTCCCATGTTGGTCTTGCGCACCTGCGTTTACCTGGAGCGCTATGCCGAAGAGCTGATTCTCGATTTGCAGAAAGGAACGATTGCCAGTTGGCTGGAGCTGGAGCCCAAGTTTCGTGTCCAATTGGAAGGTCAGTGGTCAGCAGATCCAGGCCGCGCGGCTCAGTTACGAACGCTCTTGCGGACTGAAGGTCGGCTCACCCCGAAATTAGTTTGGCCCGACTTAACCTTTGTGGCAACGGCTCGGGGGGGGACGTCAGATTTTTACTTTGAGCGCTTCCCTACTTACTTCGGTAATACGCCTGGTTTTGGTGGTGTTTACGCTTCGGCAGAGGGCACATTTAGCATTCACTACGACCTCAATACTGATGGCAGTGTTTTGGCATTTGAGAGTGGCTTCTTCGAATTCATTCCTGAGGAGTATTGGGAGGTCGAACAACCCAAGACACTCCTAGCCCATGAAGTTAAGGTAGGGGAGTACTATCGAGTTTTGATGACCAACTATAGTGGTTTCTACCGCTATGACATCGGCGACGTCGTTGAAGTTGTCGGCTTTTACGAACAGGCTCCGTTACTTGTATTTCGCTATCGTCGAGGTGGCACACTGTCGTCGACGACGGAAAAGACCACCGAATTTCACGCCACCCAGGTCATGACCGCGCTCCAGGAAGAATTCAAGTTGCCTCTAGAAGACTTTTGCATCACCTTGTCCGCGAATGACTTTCCAGCTCACTACTTGGTCAATATTGAACTCAGCCCAAACCACACGCTTAGCGAGCCCCAAGCCTTTCTAGAGCGCTTTGATCGCAGGCTGCAAGAAGCCAACATCCACTACGCAATCAACCGCCCTACACAGGTGCCACCGCCCCGGCTACGACTGCTCGTCTCTGGTAGCTTTGCAACCCTACGCCGACGCCAGCTTCAACGGGGCATCCCTGACTCCCAACTCAAGTTCCCTCACCTCAGTGAAGACCGAACTTTTTTGGCAGGACTAGTGGTAGAGCGGGAGATTAAGCTGCCTGAAGACGCCACTTGAGGCGGGTTGTTTACAATCTGGCCCGGATCTGCTGGCGGCTGAACAATGAGAGGCCAGCCAGCAGGGATATACCCGCCGCAGCGTAGAAGACTCCCTCCAGGTTGCTGAACTTCAGCACTGGCCCCAGCACAATTGGCGAGAGAAACTGTCCCAAAAAACCCGCGCCTGTCCCCGCCGCCAGCACACCAGATCGGGATTCTGGAGTTGCCAAATTGGCCAGTGCATCGTAGAGATTGGGCAAGACAAGGCCGAAGCCAAGGCCAAAGACCACCGCCGTCACCAGAATCCAATTGAGCTGGTGCAGCCACGGGATGGTTGCCAGACTTAGCGCCATCAGCCCAAAGCCGCAGGCAATAGACCGAGTCGTGCCCAAAGTCTGAGTCAGCCAGGCCGTGCCGAACACCGAAATTAGCGCTGCGCCAATCGCTCGGGCGGCCAGAACCGCACCGTTGAGGGCAGCATCGGCGTCAATGGTCTCCTGCAAGTACAGCGGCGCGTAGATTACCACCGCATACATCGCGACCGAAGACAGCCCCAGGGTGAACAACAGCTGCAGCGCCTGCGCCTGACCTAGGATGCGGCTGAGCGTCGGGCCTGGTCTAACTGCCGAGGCCCGACCTGCAGTCAAGGGCTGCCGGCTGTCGCCTATGACTAAGCAGACCAACAGCCCCAGCGGCAGCGCCAGTGCGTAGAGCCAAAACGCTGACTGCCAGCGCGCTGCGCCAACCCAGCCTCCTAGCAGTGGGAAGGCAATGCCGGTCAGGGTCAGGGCGCTGGTAGCATAGCCCATCGCCTGGGTCCGGGCTGCCCCCTCGTAGAGATTCCCCAGCAGCCCCAGACTGGCGGCGGCGATACCGCCGCTGGCAGCTCCCAGCACCCCGCGTGTTGCCAGCAGAAGCCAAAAATCGTGGAGATAGGCTCCCGTCACGCCAGCCAACGCGTAGATTCCTAGAGAGCCCACCAGCACCGCTAATTTCCCGATGCGATCTGCCAGCAGGCCCAGAGGTGGACTAAACAGCGCAATTGTCAGGCAGTGAGCGCTCACCAGAATGCCAGCCAGTTCCCGGTCCACATGGAGCTGCTTGACAATGTCTGGCAAAACTGGTGCGACTACGCCTCCCGCCATCGTGGTCATTGAGCCTGCCGCCAGCAGGACCAGCAGCTTGGGATCACGCAGCATCGACAAGGTTGGGTAAACAGCACGGCTTCGGGCTAGGCTGGTCACCAGCCTTTCGCCAGCCTAACCCACTGTGTGTCCACTCTGGCTGGATCAAACCGCGGAGGCCCTGAGGTCTCGATCTAGTTCTTCGCGCAGGAAGGCTTGTAGACCCTGTCGCCAATCCGCGTCAAGGTTGTCCTGCAGGAGATTCTGCTCGACCCGTTGCTGTGCCCCAGCGCGGTCGATTTTCTCTAGAGCCGCGATCACGTGTAGACGCACCGCAGGCTCGGGCTCAGCCAAACTCTGCACCAAGGGCTCCAGGGCAATGGGATCCCCGACTTGCGCTAGACCAATCGCTGCCAGCTTCTTGACTTCAGGGTCTGGATGCTGCAGAGCGCTGAGCAGTGCCAGTAAGACCTCGCCTGGGACCGGGGCCGCTGGTCCTAGGCTTGCCCCTAAGCGGCCCAGTACCGAGACGCTCTCGCGTACCACCGCGACCGATGGACTTGCCAAGGTAGCGCGCAGATGCACTACCGCGCTCGGTGTGGCAACGCGGCCCAGCGCCCGGATTAGTTCACGCTGTAAGGGCAGAGGGGCCGTGCCCAGGGCTGTCGCCAGTTGGTCTGCGGCAGCGTCATTACCCAGCCGCCCCAGTGCCCCAGCCGCCCGACCACTGACCTCCAGGTCGGGGTCGCTCAGCGACTCAGCAAAGCGGTTGAGCAAATTTAGCTCGGCGGCGAGGTCACTGCGCAGGCTCAAGCCTGCGATCGCCTCAACACGCACTTGGGTATCCGGGTCATGCAGCGCTGCAAGCAGGAGCGGGGGAATGCGGCGGTCGTGAAAACTGCTCAGCGCTTCGACCACGCAACCGCGTACTCGCGAATCGGCGGCCTGAACCAGTCGCAGCAGCGGCTCAATCGTCGCTCGGCTGCGGATCTGGGCCAGGGCTTTGACGACTGGTAGTTGCCGGGCCTCGCGGTCGAGCAGTTGTGCCAGGGGTTCGACCGCCAGATCACCCAAATTGGCCAGCGCAATCGCAGCCATGTCTTGTAAATCGGGGTTGTCCTCGGCGCACAGCAGCGCCACAAGCGGGGAAATCACCTCGGGTCGTCCCAGTTCGCCTAGGGTGCGAGCCGCCATCCAGCGCAACTCCAAGTCCTGCTCGTCATCTTGCATCAGCGTAACCAGTGGCTGGATCGCGGCAACGCCGATTTCGTACAGCAGCCGTGCCACCTCCCACTGCACCTGAAAGTCTCCCGCTTCAAATTCCTGCATCAGGTGCTCTAATACCGCCGGGCGCTGCTCTGGCTGGGTCTGAAATACCTGAAGCAGAGAGGGCCAGTCCGTCAGAGGCTGAGAAATCATGAGCTTGGCAATCCGTTGCTTTGAGCGCTCCCTTAGTATCCGGCGAACTCCTGCGTCTTTTCGTCCCTCAGAATACGAGGACCAAATTGATGTCATACAAAAAATACATAGTCCGTAATTTTCAGTAACAGAAGATACGGTTTACTCCTTAAACGTTGATTAACGTATCAATCAATAACCGCCCGATTTAAGTTTGTCAGGTGCGACGAGTTCAGCATTTTGGACTCTTCTCGGTGACCGCTCAGATCAGGTGCCCTTCAGGAAGAACTCTCACCATGGCGAACAAGTTCGAAGAGTTTAAAGCCGCAAAAGATGGCCTGAAGATCAAAGAGGACTTAGAGCGGTTTGCACGCGAGGGCTGGGAAAGCGTTGACGAGGATGATCTCCAGCGGCTGAAATGGGTGGGCCTATTTTTCCGCAAGCTCACCCCCGGCAAGTTTATGTTGCGTCTGCGCTTGCCGAGCGGCATTCTCACTAGCAGCCAAATGCGGGTTTTGGCAGAGGTTGTGCAGAGCTATGGCGCTGATGGTGTTGCGGATATTACGACCCGGCAGAATTTGCAGCTGCGCGGTGTACGCATTGAGGACGTGCCTGAGATCTTTCGCCGTTTCAAGCTGTCAGGATTGACCAGCGTGCAATCTGGCATGGACAACGTGCGCAACATAACTGGCTCACCGTTAGCCGGTATCGATGCTGATGAACTCATCGATACGCGAGGCATTGTGCGCAAGGTGCAAGATCTAATCACTAATAATGGTGAGGGCAATCCCGACTTCAGCAATCTACCGCGTAAGTTCAACATCGCTATTGCTGGTTGCCGTGATAACTCGGTCCATGCCGAGATTAATGATGTCGCCTTTGTGCCTGCTTTCCAAGCGGAGGCCTTAGGCTTCAACGTGCTGGTGGGTGGCTTCTTTTCGGCCAAGCGCTGTGCAGCGGCGGTGCCGCTCAACGCCTGGGTGCTTCCCCAGGATGTGGTGGCTTTGTGCAAGGCAATTCTGGTGGTCTATCGTGACCACGGGCTACGGGCCAACCGACAGAAATCGCGTCTGATGTGGCTGATTGATGACTGGGGCATTGACAAGTTTCGGCTCGAAGTTGAGCAGCGGTTGGGTTGGCGGCTGGCGGCAGCGGCGGAAAAGGACGAGATCTGTTGGGAAAAACGCGATCACATTGGCGCCTACCCCCAAAAGCAACTGGGCCTGAATTTCGTGGGTTTGCAGGTGCCGGTGGGTCGGTTGTTCGCTGAAGATATGTTTGACTTGGCGAGGATATCCGATGTCTACGGTTCCGGGGAAATTCGCCTCACCGTTGAGCAGAATGTGATCATCCCTAACATTCCTGATTCACGGTTAGAGGTACTCTCGCAAGAGCCTCTGTTGAATCGCTTTAGTCCTGAGCCCGGTAATTTGGTGCGAGGGCTCGTGTCTTGTACTGGCAGCCAATTTTGCAACTTCGCGCTGATTGAAACCAAAAATCGGGGACTAGCGATGATCCGCGAGTTAGAGCAGGAACTCTACCTCACCCGTTCTGTCCGCATCCACTGGACTGGCTGTCCTAATTCCTGTGGTCAGCCCCAGGTTGCTGACATCGGGTTCTTGGGCACTAAGAGCCGCAAGAATGGTCAGGTAGTTGAGTCTGTCGATATCTACATGGGCGGTAAGGTTGGCTGCGATGCCCAGCTAGGTGAATGCGTCATGCAGGGGATTGCCTGTGAAGATCTCAAGCCAGTGCTGCGCGATTTGCTGATTCAGCACTTTGGTGCCCGAGTTCGCCAGGAGCTAATTCCTGTGTCCAGTCCGGTATCAGTTTAGTCAGGCTTCTCCGTGAAGATCGATGTTTGCTCCGTGAGCTGGGCAGTGGTTTGAGGAAGAGTCAATTCAGAGTTCGTGGTTCGTGGAATTGGGCCTTGAGCAACTTTGTCAGGGTTCAGTGGAAGGCAGACGCTTTCCAATGGCTAACGTTAGTTAAAAGGTAAAAAACATGGTTCGGTTGACGAGATTCACCAGAAGGCAGTTCATCATCACCGCAGGTGCAACGGCGGCCGGGACGCTATTGGCTCATGGCTGCAGCTCTGGTCCTAGTTCGACGGCCGCCGATGTCACTCCAGCGGCTAATGTGAACTCTGCTGATGCGCCAGAGGTCACCAAGGCTAAGTTGGGATTCATCGCGCTGACCGACTCTGCGCCTTTAATTATTGCCAAGGAGAAGGGCTTTTTCGACAAATACGGTATGACTGAGGTTGAGGTCGTTAAACAGGCTTCCTGGCCGGTCACGCGCGATAATATTGTGCTCGGTTCTGAAGGGGGTGGCATCGACGGGGCTCATATTTTGACACCCATGCCTTACCTAATTTCGACTGGCAAGATCACTCAGGGCAACAAGGTGCCCATGTACATTTTGGCCCGGCTCAATACCGACGGTCAGGCGATTTCGGTGGCCAAGAGCTATCAGGATCTAAAGGTCGGCGTGGACAGTTCACCCCTCAAGGAAGCGTTTGCCAAGGCTGCGGCCTCTGGCCGAGAAATCAAGGCGGCTGTTACCTTCCCAGGTGGTACTCATGATCTCTGGATGCGCTACTGGTTAGCGGCGGGCGGTATCAATCCAGACAAAGATATCTCGACGATTCCGGTGCCGCCACCGCAGATGGTCGCCAACATGAAGTCCAACAACATGGAAGCTTTCTGTGTGGGTGAACCGTGGAACGCGCAATTAGTCAATCAAGGTATTGGCTATACTGCATTCACCACAGGCGAACTCTGGAATAACCATCCTGAAAAAGCCTTTTCCATGCGAGCAGACTGGGTAGACCAGAACCCCAAGGCGGCTATGGCCCTGCTGAAAGCTGTGCTGGAAGCTCAAGTCTGGTGCGACCAGCTCGAAAATAAGGAGGAGATGTGCAAGATCGTCTCTAAGCGGGAGTGGTTCAAAGTTCCCGAGAAAGACATTATAGAGCGGGCTAAGGGAACGTTCAATTATGGCATTGACGGTAAGGTTGTTGAAAACAGCCCACATCTAATGAAGTTCTGGGCAGAGAATGCTTCTTATCCTTACAAGAGCCATGATCTCTGGTTCCTAACTGAGGACATCCGTTGGGGTTACCTGCCCCCGGAGACAGAGACTAAGGCGCTGGTCGATCAAATCAATCGCGAAGATCTCTGGCGGGAAGCCGCTAAGGCAATTGGACAGGAAGCCGCGATTCCTAAAGATACTTCTCGTGGTGTAGAAACCTTCTTTGATGGCATCAAGTTTGACCCCGAAAATCCAGAGGCTTACTTGAAAAGCCTGGCAATCAAGAAAGTTTAATTCCCTCAATCTAGATTCCGAGCCCCACACGATTAGAGGAGACTTCCAGTATGGCAATTAGAACGGACCGTAGATCGGCGACTTCACTCCCCTCCAGTTTGCTACCCCAACTCCAGAAACAGGCCAAAAACCTGATACCGCCTGTGGCCGCCCTTGGGATTTTTCTGATAGTATGGCAAATTCTTTGCGCTAGCCCAGAAGCCCGTCTACCGGGGCCAATTAAGCTGGTTACGGACACCTGGGAGCTGATTGTCAATCCGTTTTTCGACAACGGCGGCACGGATGTTGGGTTATTCTGGCAGCTTCTTGCCAGTATCAAACGAGTGGCGATTGGCTTTTCTCTGTCTGCTGTAATCGGTATTGGGGTTGGCATCCTAATCGGCACCAATGCTTTTATCTACCGGGCCGTGGATCCCATCTTCCAAATTCTGCGCACGGTGCCGCCTCTAGCCTGGTTGCCGATTGCCCTGGCGGCGTTTCAGCAGGCGAACCCCAGCGCGATTTTCGTGATCTTCATTACGGCAATCTGGCCGATTATTATTAACACGGCGGTGGGTGTGCAGCAAATACCTCAGGATTACAACAACGTTGCTCGTGTCCTACGGTTGTCTCGTCAGAAGTACTTCTTCAAGATTTTGTTGCCTGCTGCGGTGCCTTACATCTTCACGGGTTTGAAGATTGCGATTGGCCTATCCTGGCTGGCTATTGTTGCGGCGGAGATGCTCACGGGTGGAGTTGGCATTGGCTTCTTCATTTGGGATTCTTATAACAGCGGTTATCTTAGCGAAGTGATCTTGGCGATTATCTATGTTGGCATTGTCGGTTTCCTCCTGGACAAGTTGGTGAGTTTTATTGCGGCGCTGGTGGTTCCAGAAGAGCAGAAGCAGGGCTAAACGGTCCAGCCGCATTTTCTCCACTACCGATCCTGAGTCCTCTTACCTCTTGACTTCTATGGCTACCTTTGTTGAAGTTGATCATGTTGATCGGATATTTCCGCTACCGAATGGCGGCGAGTATATTGCCCTCAAGAATATCGAACTCAAGATCCCCAAAGGAGAATTTATCTCTTTAATCGGGCACTCCGGCTGCGGGAAATCTACTCTATTAAACATCATGGCAGGCTTGGACAAGCCTACGCAGGGCGGTGTAATTCTGGAAGGGCGACAGGTGATCAAGCCTGGCCCCGACCGCATGGTGGTGTTTCAAAACTATTCGCTGCTACCCTGGCTGAGCGTGCGCGAAAATATTGCGCTAGCGGTCGATGAGGTGATGGGCAATCGGCCCAAGGCAGAGCGCAATCAGGTGATCGAGCACCATATTGATCTGGTCGGCTTGCGCCACGCGGCCAACAAGCGACCAGGCCAGCTATCGGGTGGTATGAAGCAGCGAGTTGCCATTGCCCGAGCGCTGGCGATTCGACCCAAGCTACTGCTGCTGGACGAGCCGTTTGGAGCCTTGGATGCGTTAACACGCGGCGGTTTGCAAGAACAACTAATGCGCATCTGCGAGGAGAGCCAGGTCACTTGTATCATGGTGACCCATGATGTAGATGAAGCGCTGCTTCTGTCTGACCGAATTGTCATGCTGACCAATGGGCCAGAATCTTACATCGGTCAGATTTTGGAGGTGCCGTTTGCCCGTCCACGCAGTCGCATGGAGGTGGTCAATGCTCCAAGCTATTACGGCCTGCGCAGCGAGATTATTTATTTCCTCAATCAGCAGAAGCGGGACAAGAAACGTAAAGCTAAGCGGGTGCTGGCTATCGCCCGCAACGGTCTGGAAAAGGTCAACTTGGAAATTGGCTTCATTCCTTTGACCGACTGCGCGCCGCTGGTAGTTGCCAAGGAGAAAGGCTTCTTCGAGAAGCACGGCCTTGAGGAGGTCACGCTCTCGCGGGAGCCGAGCTGGAAGGCGGTCATGCAAGGCGTCGCCAACCGACGCCTGGATGCTGCTCAAATGGTCGCTGGCATGCCCCTGGCAATGACCCTGGGCATGGGGGGCAACGCGCCCTTACCAGTGGTCAGTGCGCTGACTACGGCCCGCAATGGCAACGCGATTGTCCTGAGCAAACAGCTCTACGACCAGGGCGTGCGCACGCTCGCAGATTTCAAAGCTGCCATCGCCAAGAGCCCAGACAAGCTACACACGCTGGGCATGGTTCATCCGTCGTCTATGCATAACTTGATGCTGCGCTACTGGCTGGCGTCGGGTGGCATTGACCCAGATGAAGATGTGAGTTTGATGATGATCCCACCGCCGCAAATGGTGGCAAACCTAAAAGCAGGCAACATTGACGGCTATTGTGTTGGCGAGCCTTGGAACTCGCGGGCGGTGCACGAAGGCTTGGGCTTTGTGATTGCCACTGATTTGGAAATTTGGGACGGCCACCTGGAGAAAGTTTTAGGGGTTCGAGAAGACTGGGCGGAGCGTTACCCACAGACGCACATTGCCCTGGTCAAAGCGCTACTAGAAGCCTGTGAGTATTGCGACGACCGCCGCAATCGCGAGGAGATTGTGGGCTGGCTTTGCCAGCCGCAGTATGTGGGCTCTGATCCCATTTACACCCGGCCCGGCTTCATCGCTCCCTACGACCGCGGCATGGGCGAAGCGCCGCAAATGTTGCTGCACTACAACCAGTTTTACGTCAACCAAACCAATTGCCCAGATCGGGTAGAGGCCCTGTGGATCATGACCCAGTTGGCGCGCTGGGGCCTAGTGCCCTTCCCCAAAAACTGGATTGAAATCCTTGATCGCGTGCGGCGGGTGGATGTGTTTGGCGCAGCAGCTCGGGAGCTGGACTTGCCAGATACAGGTCCTGATCGAGGTCCGATTCGTCTGTCCGACGGCACGGTTTTCAATCCAGATGATCCGATCGGCTATCTCAGCAGCCTCAAGATTAAGCGGGAGATTCGTATTGAGGAAGTGGTGCTCGATTCGCCAAGGATCGAAGCTGCTTAGAGGCAAGCCTGACCGGCCCCGTACACCCTAATCCCCAGCCCTTTTTATGATCATGCAGACCCTCAGCACTTCAACTTCAGAGAAAGGTCAACTGCTTAACCGCGATCCCTTTCTGGTTATTGAGAAGGTTTCCAAGATTTATCCCACAGCCAATGGTCCCTATACGGTACTGGATGGCGTCGATCTCACCGTTTATGAGGGGGAATTTATCTGTCTGATTGGTCACTCCGGCTGTGGCAAATCGACCTTGTTGGATATGGTGTCTGGCTTCCGTAGCCCCACGCATGGCGAAGTTCGCCTGCAAACCAAGCGCATCACCCAGCCCGGCCCTGACC
>JANNOU010000210.1:0-8419 GCA_031399305.1 Leptolyngbya sp. SOY_34_metabat_272 | reverse complement strand
AGCGGTCTGCGTCAGCGTCGCCGTCGCACTTTGCTGACCATCTTGCGCGAGAAGCGTAGTGACAGCTCCTCCTGCTCGGCCCAATCTTGCAGGATGCGGTAGAAGGTCTGTCGGTCTTCGGCCTGGAGCACAGCAGTCTGGTCGGCGGTCTCGATCACATAGGGATAGCCGCTGCCGATGATCACCTCGCAGCGCACCCAATCGACCACCTGCTCCAGCCGCCCGGCCTCCACCAGCCACAGCGGTAACTCCAGCCGCACCGGGTAGCCGTCGTGCGCCTTGAGGTAGACGAAAGCGATGCGGTCGCTCTGCTCCTGGTACTGGCTCAGGATGCCGCTGTCGCCGCCGCGCGTGCTGCGGAAACAGCCCGAGCGGTCGCCCCACTGCAGCAGGGGGTAGAGCAACTGAGCATCGTGTACCGAGCGCGTCTGCGGCAGGTCAAACAGCACCTGGAGCAGGGTGGTCAGGTCGCGGCTGTAGGTAGTGTCGATGTAGGCCACCAGCGGCACGCGCGTCTGTTCGCTGGTGCGCAACAAGCTCAGCAGGCAGTCCACATAAAATTGTTGAGCCTCGGCGTCCAGCGCTTCGGCAAAGGTGGCGATTAGCGAGCCGTCGAGGAACACCAGACAGTTGTCGCTGGAGGCACGCTCGCGCATGTACTGGACCAAGCGCTCGGTCTCCATCTGGAAGCGGCGCATGTTCACGCGTCGGTCGGCGGGCTCACCACTGTTGTGGGTGCGCAGCTCGGCGGGCGTCATGATGTCCAGGGTCACATCTTTGGTGTAGGTGCCATCGGGCGTGTGCGGATTCTCGAACCAGCCCACCTGCACCAGGGCAATCGGCAGCGACAGGTCCTTGCTGGGAAACACCTGGGAGCCATCGACCGCGAAAGTCGCAACCCCCGCAATGCGCTGCCGCACCCACGCCTGACTCTGCTCCCGGTTGCCGAACTGAAGCCGTGCAGGCTTGACCCAGCCCGCCGTAGGATGCACGGGCTCCAGCGGCAGCGAGCCCGGAGCCTCGCAGTCGCGCAAGCGGGTCTCCAGCTCAGCGGCGCTGAGCCGAGTGACCTGCTTCAGGCTGGTGCGGTAGAGCTGCAGCGCGGTGACCGTCTGCTGGTTGAAATGAGCGAAGGCATCCCGCTTCGTGCGCAGGAGCGTGACCAGTTGGGAGGGCTTGAGAGTCATGGGGGTTCAACGCATCGCTCCCATCGTAATTTTCCAGGACATCTCCCGGCGCAGAATCGCCAGAGCCCGGCCCTCCGGCCCCTCAAACAGATCGCTAATTTCCTCCAGAATCTGATGCACCAGCTGCGCCGCAAACGGCCCCCCGGCACGCAACAGATGACCGTAATAGCAGAATTGGGGACCGCCTCGGGCGCTGGTGTGGAAGTGCCTGACCTCGTCGCGGCTCATGGTGCACACCGGCATATCCACCGGCACCACGGCGCGCGGGATCCCCTGCACACCACTGTTCTCGCCCAGCGTGCCGATCAAGGCCACCCCCAACAGGGTGCGAATCTCATTGAGCAAATCGGGTGTGAACAGCGGGTCAGGTTCGCTGGTCAGGCGCGGGCCATTGTTGCTGTAAAGCGGGTTAATTAGCTGCGAGTTGTAGACCACGCCCACCGCCCAGTGACGCTGTTCGGTTTCCAGCTTCACAAAGCAGCCGAAGCCGTAATCCTCCGAGCTGGGAGGGCTGATCACCGCTCTGGCATCATCCACCTGGACTACGTAGTCGCAGTGAGAATTCGATTTGACCACCTTGCCCAGCCGCATAGCTCGCTCAATTCCCCAGCGGGTTATTCAGGTTTGAGGTCATGCCAGGCAGTATAGGGTGATCGCAAAGGCACCAGCAATCCCCGCAAGCCTGGGCGCAACCGCGTTCAGCCGCTCGCCCAGGCGGGAACACTGCGACGGCGCTCACGCTGGTGCTAACCCCTCTGAAATCTATGCGACGTCTCCGCCATCGTGTCTCTCGTCCTAGATCCTTGGGCCACAGGGCTCAGGACCCGACCGCGATTGTGGCTCTGATCACGGCTCTCAGCCTCACAATTGGCCAAAACATACTGCTGTCGGTGTTGTTGCCCAGGCTGATGCTGGAGTATGGGCCGTTTGTGATGACGGGGTTGGTTCTCTGGAATGTGGCGCTGGCGAGGCTGGTCTACTTGGGCCTGCGTCGGCTGGGTTGAGAGCCCTCTCAGGGTAGAGCTGGCCCACTCCGGCGCTGGCTAAAGTGGGGGCAATCCTCCGCAACCGCTGAGTGCGCCTCATGTTTTCCCCTCCCGGCTTTGCGCAACGTCTTACTGCCACCTCCCTGGGTTGCCTGGTCTATGACACAGCTGGGCCGCTGCTAGCGGAACCCTCGGAACCCCCCTCGGAACCCCTGGTCTTCCTGCACGGCTTTGGCGGTGGCTCCTCGAGTTTTGAGTGGTCCAAAGTCACTCCTGCGTTTACGCCCCACTATCGCGTAGTCGCGCCGGATCTGCTGGGCTGGGGACGCTCGGACCACCCGGAGCGTCGCTACACCGTCCAAGACTACGTCACAACGATCAGCGAGTTTCTGGAGCAGGTCGGCCCGCCCGCTGCGGTGGTGGCTTCCAGCCTAGTAGGGGCGCTGACTGTGCAAGTCGCCGTGGCGCGGCCCGAGTTATTCAGTCGGCTGATCCTGATCTGCCCCTCGGGCCTGTCGGACTTCGACGAGGATTTTTCCCAGAGCTTGATTGCCAAGATCGCTGGCGTGCCCCTGCTTGATCGTCTGATCTATGACCAATTGGCCGCCAATGCCCTGGCGATCCGCAACTTCTTGGAGGAGCGGCAGTTTGCCAATCCCAACCGGGTCAGCGAAGAGATGGTGCAGGCCTATCTAGCCTCGGCGCGTCAGCCCAATGCGGAGTACGCGGCCCTCTCGTTTCTGCGCGGCGACCTCTGCTTTGACCTGTCTACGTTCATGCCCAAGCTGAACGTGCCCACCGTGGTCTTCTGGGGGCGTCAGGCGCAGTTCACGCCACTCGAAGTTGGGCAAAAGCTGGCCCGCCTCAGCGCCGCCGTGCGCGAGTTCTGCATCTTGGAAGACGTCGGCCTGACCCCCCATCTAGAGCTGCCTGCGGTGACCATCGCCGCGCTGATTCAGGCTCTGGCTAAGCTCGATGCGCCAGCCCCCACAGAGCCAACTCCCCTGGTAGGCTAGGGGGCAGGCTTTCCAGACACCCTGCTATGCTTGCGGCCCTGCTCTATGGTCAAGAGGACCTGCGTCTTGAAGAGGTGCCGACGCCAGTGCCCGGCCCTGGCGAGCTGGTGGTCCAGGTCACGGTTGCCACCACCTGCGGCACCGACCTAAAGGTCTGGCGGCGAGGCACTCACGCGCGCATGCTGGCGCTGGGCAGTGGCCCTACCCCGTTCGGCCACGAGTTTGCAGGAGTGATCGCCAAGGTGGGTGCAGGGGTCGAGGGCTGGCGCGTGGGAGAGCGCGTAGTCGCCAACAATTCGGCCCCGTGCGGCGCGTGCTTCTACTGTCAGCGCCAGTCTTACTCGTTGTGTGCGAATCTGACCTTCAACAATGGCTGCTTCGCGGAGTTCTTGCGCATCCCCGCGCCGATTGTGCGCACTAACTTGCTGCGCATCCCCGACTCGTTGCCGGATGAGCTGGCGGCGCTCACGGAGCCGCTGGCCTGCGTGTTACACGGCGCGGCTCGTTCGGAGGTCCGGGCAGGCGATACCGTTGCACTACTGGGGGACGGGGCGATTGGCCTGATGTTTGTGGCCGCGCTGCACCAGCAGGGGGCGCAGGTGCTGTTGTTCGGTGGCCAACCTGAGCGGTTACGGCTGGGGCAGAAGTTGGGAGCAGTAGCGGTGTTCAACTACCATGAGCTGCCAGATCTGCCGTCCCAGGTGCGAGCACTCACCCAGGGACGGGGGGCTGACGCGGTGATTGAGGCCACGGGGGTGCCCAGCGCCTGGGAAACGGCGATTGCCTGTGCCCGGCCTGGTGCGACCGTTAACCTATTTGGGGGGTGTCCCCGCGACACGCGCATTGTTGTGGATACCGAGCGCTTGCACTATGGTGAACTCAATCTCAAAGGCGTGTTTCATAATACGCCGCACTACGTTCGGATAGCTCTACAGTTGCTGGCTTCTCGCACGATTCCGTTTGAGCTGCTGCTCAGTGACCAACAGCCTTTGACAGGTCTAGAGGAGGTCTTTCAGCGCATGAAAGCGCGTCAAGCTCTCAAGGTTGCAATTCGGCCCAATCGTCACTAATTAACAGGGAAGTCACCTGCTATGAACACCTTAAGCGCTCCCGATGTTCCTCTGTTTAATCTCTATAAGTTTAGAGCCCGAGTAGACCAGGACATTCCCGGCTACTTCGCTGTCAGTACGGCCCCAGTTAATGTGGACGACCCGGAGGAGAAGCGCGCTGTCGAACTGGTCACTCCTGAATTCTTCGAGCCCAGAGTCGAGCCGCAGGACACTATCCAGCAGATCGCTAGCAATCTTCTACAGAATCCAGCATCAGAAATCGTAGTAGCAATTCATGGCTATAGCTCCAAGTTCAAAGACGCGGAGCGCTGGTACAAAGGGATTTATGAGTATATCAATGACGATCCCAATATTGACAAAGCAATGGGGCCTGTTTTCATTGGCTACCGCTGGCCGTCAGAGAGCCCTGCGGGTGATGGTGAGGCTGATACAATTTGGACGCATTTGAGAGATGCTCTCAAAGCTTTACCAACGCTTCCATCTGGGATCCTAGCTTTTGGAGTGGTCGGCATCCTAATTGCATTGTTTGGTTTGATAGGGTTAGCGGTTTATTCCCTTGTTTTTAAATCTTTTTACGAACCAGCCCTAGGCTTGGGGTCGGTTTTGAGCCTGCTGCTACTGGTGGCTTCGGTGGTCAGTTTCTCGGTCATTTTAACCCTGATTTTATTGAGAGTTTTAACCTATTTCCGTGATTCCTACCGAGCTACCAACTTCGGCGTCCCAGATTTGGTAGAGCTGATCCGGCAGTTAGACAAAGAGGTGTTCAGCCAGGCGCGCATTCCTGAAGAGAACTGGAAGTCGGACTACAAGGGCGAGGGGCGCAAGCAGCGGATCAAACTGACCTTCATCGGCCACAGTATGGGCTGCTTTGTGGTCACCAATGCGATTCGCATTCTCTCAGATGTCTTCGACCCAGAATCAATTGGCACCCTGAATATCTTCGACCCTGACAAAAAGCCTTCGGCTGAAGTCGGTCGAGTGTTCGAGCTCGGGCGAATGGTTTTGGTTGCACCTGACATCCCGGTGGAGACCATTATGCCCCGGCGAGCCAATTTCCTACGCTCTTCCTTGCGCCGATTTGAAGAGGCGTATCTGTTCAGCAATGAAGGCGACTTGGCTCTGCGCTTAGCCTCGACCACTGCGAATTATTTCAGCTTCCCCGCTTCGACTCGCCTCAGTGGCTATCGCCTGGGGAACCTGACTGTCAAGCATTTTAAGGACGAAAAAGATCGCTCTGGCCAGCCACTGCGTTATGGCGTCGTGAACGCAGATTTACAGGGTGGTCCAGTGGGACTTCCCTATGAGTATCTTGAAGTGCGCTCCTCGAACTCTGAACATGCCGCCCTAGCGCAGATGCGTCCCCTGCCCAATCCGAACACCAGGCCGGTTGCCAATTTGTTCACCTATTTTGACTGCACAGATTACAAAGATCATTGCATTCCCAACCCCCCCAACCCACGCGATCAAGAAATGGAAAATCCTCTGCCTCCCGCGAAGCCAGACCCAGCGGCTGGGATTGTCAGCTACGCTTTACGTAGGCCCGCTTTGCAAATCTGGGACTATGCGCGTCTGAGCTTTGCCTTTTTCATCTTGGGCAAAGATGTTCACGGTGGCTACTTCAACGGAGAATTTAGCCGCCGAG
Organism: Leptolyngbya sp. SOY_34_metabat_272; assembly: GCA_031399305.1. Taxonomy (GTDB): domain Bacteria; phylum Cyanobacteriota; class Cyanobacteriia; order FACHB-261; family FACHB-261; genus FACHB-261. The sequence continues at coordinate 2,518 of JANNOU010000210.1, read as the reverse complement.
CGATTTACCAGCTCGCCTTCATCGGCTTTAAGGGCTTTCTGGAGTCTTTCGAAACCGAGGGGCACAGTCTAAACCAGCAACTGAATGCCTTCTCCCAAATCTGCCAAGACAAGGGGATTCAAGTGATCCTGGCTCCAGAGCGATATCAGGTAGAAGCTCTGGGCCAGGCTGCCGTGAGTCGCGAGGGTTACTAAGCCAGCAGAACCTCAGCTCAGCACCAGGCTGCTGGGGAACTTCTGCGCCAGAGGTTTGAGGATCGGGCAGGCTTTGGCATTGTCCTGCAGAGCCTCTAGGTTGTTCCAGGAGAACGGGGCGGTTTTCTCGGCAGATAGCCACAGCAGCCGCTTGGCCCGCGTCATCGCCACGTAGAGCAGGCGGAACTCCTCGGCGGCTTTGAGTTCACCGGCCCTGCGCCACGCCTCGTCTACCGAAGGCAGTTGATCGCCGTGGACGTAGGCGCGCAGCTGGGCGCGGGCCACTTCGGGCAGGGTAAAGTCGCCCAGGAACTGGGCGCTGGCGGGTACATAGGGATGGCCGGGGATTAAGCGGTCGTGCAGGAAAGGCACAAACACATAGTCCCAGTCCAACCCCTTGGCTTTGTGCATGGTGATCACCGTGAGCTGGCCCGGACGGACGTAGCGCACCTCGGGGTCCTCGACCTCCACGGCCTCGAAGGTCTCGGAGCCCACGATCTCCTGCAGCGCCCCGATCAGACTGTTGAGACAGGGCGCACTGCCGCCCGTGTACACCTGCTGTACAAGGCGCTCGGTGAGCTTATCGGCGGTGGCCAGTTCCGAGGCGTCGTAGCCCAGGGTCAGCGCCACGAAGGGAATCAGTTGGAACAGGGGCAGCTCCAGACGCGCGCGCAACAGGCCGATGCACTTGCGCCGCGCCGGAGCGTCTGCCGCCGAGGGTGAGTCCAGCGGGCCGGGGTAGAGGCAGCGCTCGGGTACCACGGCCAGGGCATTGAGGTCCTGAGGCGGAATCAGCTGGCGCTCTAGCAAGACGCTCAGCGCATTTTTGAGGTTGTCCGGTGAGTGGGGGCGGTTGACGAATTGCAGCACTGCCAGCATTTCCGCGGGCACCCGCGAGCGCCGGTCGCGCTGTTCGGTGTCGTAAACCGGGATGCCGTGGTCCTGGGCCAGAAACTGCAACTGCTCGCACAAAAAGCGGCTCTGCGCGTGCTGACGCACCAGAACCGCCGCTGTCCGCTCCGGATTGGCACTGAGCAGTGCCGCCACCCGCGCGCCAATCAGCCGGGCCGTGTGCTGGATATCGCGCGGCGACAGCAGCTCCAAGCCTTGCCCTTCGGGGTCAGGGTTGGCTTCTGGCTGGGGGTCGTCTGGCGGCACGGGGTGAATTTGCTGGGCGCGGAACGGTTGCTCGCGCCCGGTCAGCTTCGATTGGTTGACCCAGTTGAGCACGAAGTTGGCCGCCTCGATCACAATGGCGCTGCTGCGCCCCGCCTGATCCATCGTGGCCAGCCGTTTTAGCCCGGCGCAGCGGTCGCAGAAGTCGTTGAAAAAGCGTGGGTCGGCAGTAGTGAAGGTGGAATTGATCGCCTGATTGGGATCGCCCACGCGCACCAGGTTGGGCTGGGCGCTGGCGGCCTCCTCGCTGCCCCCGGCCAGCAGTTCCAGCAGCCGAGTTTGTAAGGGCGAGGAGTCTTGCGCTTCGTCTTCGAACACGGCGAACACGCGCTCCTGCCAGAGCCGCCGCGCCTCAGGGTGCTCCAACACCTTCAGCGCCCCTAGGATCATGTCGTCGTAGTCGATGGCGTTGCTGGCGCGCAGGATGCGCTCGTAGGTTTCGTACAAGCCTGCGGCTACGCCCAACACGGCGAACTCGACTTCCTCTGAGATTTGGCGGGCGATTGCCCGCACTCGGTCGGGGCTGAGCCCGGAGCTGCGTGCCTCTTGCACCACCTCCCTCGCTAGGGCGGGCAGGATCTCTGTGCGCAGGATGAACTGTCGTCGCTGCCGCTCGGTCTCCTCGCCGTCGAAGGCCCGGCCTTCCAAGAGCACCTGGAACAGTTGGGGATTCTCGGCCTGCCATTGGTCCACGGCTTGACGCAGACAGCGGTTTTTCTGGCTGGGCTGGAGGACGGTGTTCAGCTCTGGGCGAATGCCTGAGAGGTCCGGTTGGCTGCCTGCGATGCTGAGCGCTAGACCGTGCAAGGTATTGACCAGAAAACTGCCCTGGGGTAGGCCGAGTTCGCGCAGATGGGCGCGGATCTTGGCGCGGATGCTGGCGACTGCTGAGCGTGTGAAGGTGACCACCACCAGTTGACGCCGACGGTGCAGCTGATGCCGAGCGATCACCAGCGCTGCTGCCCCGGCCATGCCCGTCGATTTGCCCGCGCCTGGCACGGCTGAGACCGCTAGCGGCCCCGCCTGCCAGTCGGCGATCACCTGCTGGCCGGGGCGCAGGCGGTTGCGAATCGCCTGCAATTTGCCCTCAAGCTGGGCACCGAATAAAACCTCAGTGGACGCCATCATAACTGGGGGTAACTGGGGGG
>JANNOU010000186.1:0-34878 GCA_031399305.1 Leptolyngbya sp. SOY_34_metabat_272 | reverse complement strand
GTCGCTGCAAGAGCTGTCGCAGGCCGTGGAGAACGCCAAGAAAACTTTGACGGAGCGGCCCAAGGCCACGCTGTACGTCAATTGCCGCGGCCGCCGCTTCAAGACCGAAATCACGCGGCAAGAGTTTGAGGAAGCCACCGCTCCGCTGTTGGACCGCACCCGCACCACGACCGAAATCATTATCTTGCAAAAAGGCCTGAACTGGAACGACATCGACAAACTGTTGCTGGTCGGCGGCTCCACGCGCATGCCGCAAGTCGGCGCGATGCTTAAAGACCTGACGGGCCGCGAACCCGACCGCTCCGTTTCGCCCGACGAGGCCGTGGCGCACGGCGCCGCGCTGTATGCCGATATGTTGGTGCAACGGCTGGGGCTGGGGTCGGGCTGGGGGTGACGGGGGTGACGGAGGGGGTGGCCTCGCTGGCGCGAGTGAGTACTAGGTTCAGTTTCCAGTTGCGCAGCTTGCCTGTGTCGCCTGCTAGTCTGTCTACCACGCGCAGCAGCCAGCGCCCTTGGCCGAATGTATTGAGCAGCTTTGCTAGGTCCGGGGTGGTCTGGCGTGTGTATTTCTTCTGGAGGCTGGTGTTGCGTCCGCCGGTCTGAGCGTGCAGGGTGACTGGCAGGCCGCTGGGCGAGACCACGCTCACCACTAGGTCGCCGATGAAGGAATTGTGCTCGATATCGACCTCTACCTCGATATCTTGGACGGTGCCTGTCTGAGTGCAGGGGATGCTGCTGACTACCCCGGCTGGGCTGGCGTCGGGGATGGGCAAGACGGTCAGGTTTTGCAGGCGTAGCCAGTCGGCTGGGCTCGGCGTGGGGCCTGGACTGGGTGCAGGACCGGGCGTGGGACCGGGCGTGGGACCGGGTGTAGGAATAGGGGTGGGGATGGGCGCAGGACCGGGTGTGGGCGTTGGGCCGCTGCCTCGTCGGAGTGCTTCTTGCACGGCTTTGAAGGCGTTGACTCGACCGTAGCCGAACCATTGCGAATGGCCCTTGGCATCGTAGGTGCCTCGGCTGGCTTTGAGCTGTGGATCGGGGTCGCGATCTTCGATTTTGTCCGCTGTTTGCTCGATGATCTGACGCACCTCGCGGGCCGTGAGGTTGGGATTGGCCGAGATCACCAACGCGGCGACCCCCGCGACCACCGGTGCGGCGCTGGAGGTGCCGCCGAAGTTGGTGGCGATGTCTCCCACGCCGTAGCCGTCGGCCCCCAGTCGGTCGGTGGTGTAGACGCCCCGACCGGGCAGCGCTGCGGTGACCAGTGGCCCGGTGCGCGTGAAGCCAATTCGCTCTAGGTAAACGGCGGGGTGACTGTTGCTGCTGGGCGCACACACCGAGACCTCGGCTCCCCAGTTGCTGTAGGCGGCCTTTTTATTGAGGCTGGTGATCGACGCGATCGCCATTACATCGGGCGTGGCGCAAAAACCGTCCAGCCACTGGGTGGGACCGCGCACGGCATCCTTAGGCCAGCCGACCTCGTCCACCCTGCCGTTGATCGGGCGATTGGCATTGCCGCAGGCGAAGACCACGACGCAACCTTTGCCGCCGCGCCCCCGGTTCACGGCGTTCTGAATCGCTGCCTTCTGGCGGATCGACAGGGGAAAGGCCAGGGTGCTCGGCCCCCAGCTGCAGGAAATCACGGCTGCCCCGTTCTGAACTGCCCAGCCAAACAGCGCCTCGATCGTGTTGTCATCTAGAAAGCCTGAGGTGCGAATCGGCATGAAGGCGCAGCCGGGGGCGACCCCAACCACGCCGTAGCCGTTCTCCTCGGCAATCGCCAGCCCCGCACAAGCCGTGCCGTGTTTCTCTTGGGTGGAGCCGGGCGAAGGCCGCAAGTCGTTATCGCCAAAATCGCGCGGGGCCACAACTTTACCCGCTCCCTGGAAATCGCGGTGATTGAGATCGAAGCCGTCATCGGCCACCGCGACAATCACCTCCCGCTTGCCCCGCGTCAGGTCCCAGGCCCGTTCTGCCTCGATGTGGGAATTGGCCGCCAGCTGGGGGCCGCCTTGGTGGTGTAGATGCCATTGCAGGGGATAGGAACCGTCGCTGGGCCGGTAGCGCAGGCTGGTCTGCACGACCAAGTTCGGCTCGGCCAGTTGCACTTCGGGCAGGCTGGCTAGGCGGTTGGCGAGTTTAACTGGGTTCTCGGTGGCCTGACGGCTGACGGCGAAGACATAGGTTTTGTCTAGGCCCTGGACGGGTTTGAGCAGCTGCAGCCCCAGGCCAGTGGTGATTTGATCAATGCGGGCGTCGACAGTGTCAGGGGCAAACTGAACGGTGAGCTGATCCGACAGATACACATAAGAGCCTGGGTTGTCACGCAGCTTGTAGACATGACTGACGAAGGCAATGTCCTCGCGCTGGCGCAAGTTTTGGATGACCTCATCCAGCCGTTCAGGCTCGGCAGAGAACTCTAGCAGATTGGTGTTGGCGATGCTGCGACTGTACTGGACCGGGACCAGTTTGGCGATGTCTTCGGCAGAGAGTGGGCCAGTAAAGCCAGGGGTCGGGCGGACGGTGAAGCGGTCGTCTACTTTCAACAGATCTAACTCCTGTCCCCCCCGTTGCAAAACTTTGCCCAAATTCGGCTCGTCTACCATGCCAATCGCTCTCCAAGTTGGTCTCGTGCGGCATAGCTCCTGATTGTAATACGGGTATCGGAATGGGCAGCTGCGCAGGCTGCTGCTTGAGCCCAGGAGCCGCCGCGCCTCCCGCAACAGTACAATTGCGGCGACCTAATTTACCCATTCTCGGGTCTGTGTAACCGTAAATCTATGACTGAGCAAGCTCTACCCGAAGCCCTAGAGAGCGTTTTGGTCGCTGGCGGCGATCCAGAGACTGTCTTTGGCGCGTTGTTGCCTGCGTTATGCGAGGTGTTGCAATGCGACCGCTGTTTTCTCTATCTGCGCAATCCAGAAACTAGGGTCGGCAAGAAAGCCTTCTGCTGGCGTCGCAACCCGCAGGTGCCGGATGCCACTGACCTGGACTGGCAGCAGGAACCGGAGTCTCTGACCACTGAAGATCCGCTGTTTGCGGCGGCTCTGCGCACCGACCCCTCGGTCTATGTCGAAGATGTGGAAACTGCGGGTCCAGACGTGTTGAACCTGGCGTTCGAGCGTCAGTACTTTGGCCATAGAGCCTTGATTCATGCTCACTTGTGCCAAGACGGGCAGATGTGGGGAGTTTTGCAGCCTTGTGTCTTTGGTGCGCCTAGGGTCTGGACCGAGTTTGACCGCTCGGTGATTGCTCAGTTGGAGCAGTCGCTGACGCCTCTGGCGATTGCCTATGTCCAAGCAGCGGCTATTTGAAGTTGAAACAAGAAAGCGCCTAGGTCAATTGCCTAGGCGCTTAGCTCCACCGCTTGAAGGTTGAGATCAGCTGGGGTCGCTATCCCCGATCGGGTTGAGCTCACCCACAAAGTTCAGCAAATCGCCCATCGTGAACCTCCCCGGTTCCTGAGCGGGCAGGATCGGCTGCCAGCGACAGTTGCGTACTAAGAAGGAGCTGCTATCGGCTTCCAGCAGGCCGACAAACACCTCGGCGACAATCCGACTGCCCACCTGGCCGAGCCGCTTGCCTTGCCCTTGAATTTGCGCCTCCTTGAGAATGTAGTACCAGAGGGGAGACTCGAAGTCGAAGCCGTGCTCGGCAGCAACTGCTCCATCGGGGCTGGGGCATTGCTTGATCTCATCTCTGGTCAACGCTTCAAAGCCCATCAATCGGGCCACGCTTTGACCCGACGGCAAGCCCATACTGCGACCTCGCAGCAGGTTCCTAACCGCCAGGGAACTGGGCGCAGGAACATTGGGCAAATTCTGGAGCGGATCGACTAGAAAGGGATCTAGTTTGCGGCTAAAGCCCACGGGTACGCTGGCCTCAATCTCAAAAAAGCGCCGCCAGTCGATGATCCAGTCGCTCGGGATGGGCACTGGGGAGCGGTCATCTTGCTGGCCCGATTTAGCCGTGAAGGCAAACAGAAGCTCGAGGGTTGCAGGCGTGACACCGCCGTCGCGGAAGGTGAATACTCGGTTGTAGTCATAAGCCGCGCGAACCATGCTGTGGCCGAGACGATAAGCCGCCACCGAAAACTCGACGGGAATAAACGGCTCTCCGTCAAAGCAGTAAAAGCGTCTGCCTTGCCTGAGCACAGAATCGAGTTGCTCGTTGTCCAGAATGCGCCGCAAGAAATCGTTTAGGACAATCCACTGATAGTGCCAGATCACCAACTCCCTGGCTTTTTCGAAGTCGGACTTGCGATCAGGCGACTCGTACGCAATCTTGCCAGTCTTGAGCTCTTGAACTAGTTTGTTGTGAAACTTCAGAAAAGCCAGATGCAACTGAGCGACGATCAGGTTTTCATCATTGCGTGCATCGCCGAGCAGCGCCAGACCACTCTGAGCCCGTGGCAGATCGTTAGGCTGTTCTGGGGGTACCGTGGAATCGCCACGTCCAGGATTCACGTTGGTTTTGCCGATTAAAAACAGCTCCTGAGGTCGGGATGACTCGGAGTCCGGTTGTAGCGCATAGAGATATGGCTGCACGTCTGGCCCTGAGCCGTAAAGACTATCTAGGTCCAGCATCGGCGTGCGAAAATTTTGGACCGCCAGCGGATCGACCAGGATCTCCTGCAACGCCGTGGTGTCGAGCGTGATGTCGTGATCGATGAATTGTCCGAGATAGGTGTAGCCAGCAGGCACCTGATCATTGTCCCCCTCTGGGTCTGCTGGATTTGCCTCCAGCATGGCTTGGCCCAGTGCGGTCAAACTCTCTACCGATGGCAGGAATGGACGCAGCCTAGGAAACATTCTGCCGAACTTGCCAGTTTGGGCAAACTGACCGGGGGGTTGTTCATACCCCTGACGTGGGCCGAAGCCGTGACGTCTAACCATTATCATTACCTTCCTGTTGTGGTCATTAAGCAGGCAAGCATGTCATGGAGAGCGGAAGCTGAATAGCTTTTGAGCGACACAGCACCTGATGTGTCGCCGAGCCAGATATTCTGCAACAGCCCTAGCCTTCGCGAGCGGAGGATCTAAGGACTGTTTAGAGTTGAAAACCAATGGGCTACAAACAAAGCGTTTAGTAACACTTCTGATTCGGCTGTCTCCAAATAAGGAGATCCAACCTGTCAATGTTGTAACTTTACGCTGAGGATAGTGTCAAGGGAGGAAAACTATTTCTTAGAGATCTTTTTACTCGGATCGGCCTCAGCATGCCAACAGAGATTACACTTGTGGGTCATCTCATTAACTTTTAAACGTATTAGCCAGCACCCAAGGCTGTGTCCTGTACAATCGCAAGATGCAACTGTTTTAGTGTGCTGTCATTTGACAACAAGTGCATGGTAGCCTTGTGAGATTTTTTACAGCCACCTAGCCAGGATTTTGGAGGAATTTATCAGTTATGTTTCTGTTGTCAGGTGCCTACGATCACTTGCCACAGCTCCCAAGTCATGAGGATAGCGGCCAAGTGCTGGGGTAGCAGAACTCTAAACGGCTGCCGGGCAACTTTTTGCGTGAGCACGATGGTTAGCAATACAGAGACCAGAAGTGTCATACCCTGCAAAAATTCCACTACCGCTGGATGAGCCGTCATCACCGGCAGAGTTGCCAGGTTATAACCAAATGTCATAGCACTCACCGGCAGAACTCGGCCTGCCTCGGTCAGGCCCAGATGTAGGTAGTGGGCAAGACTGCCGCCCAAAACCAGTGGTAGGTAACCGTAAGCCAGCTCGATGAATGAGCGGGGTTTGAGCTTGCCATTAAGCAGACGGATGATCCCATAGGCGAACAGCGTCACGCCAACTGGCAATAATAAAGCCAGCAGCGCAACCCCGGCGTGAATGCCAAAATTCCCCAAATCCCAAGTGAGCCCGAGCTGGGTCAGAATTTTCGGCAGGTGATGTAAGAAAATGCCACCGAATAGCAGCAACAACAGCGCCACCTCATGAGCCGTCGGCGTGTGACTGGTCCAGAGTTCGATGCCGGGGGGGCGCAAATTCAGCTCTACTGAGCGGTGCGGACAGGCTTTCAGGCAGGTCATGCAGAGGACGCAATCCCGGTTTTCCTCCAGTTGCGCGGGGTGGGAATAAACCGGACAGCCCAAGGTCTCCAAGCCTTCACCCTTTTGGGGACCGCCTCTGTAGCACTGATAGGTGGTGCATTCGGCAGAACATACGCCCTGCTGAGCGCGTAACTCGATCAGCGACAGCTTGGCGAATAGGCCATTCATGCCGCCAATCGGGCACAGGTAACGGCACCAGAACCGTCGCTCAAAGAGCAGCGAGAAAATCACCGCCCCAGCCGTGATCAGCAGCAGCAGACACCCTGAGAGATAGGCCACATTTTCCAGATGCCAGAGCTCCTCCCACAGGAAAATCAGGCTGAACAGGCCGAACAAAAACCAGCCACCCCAGCGATCGGCACTCTGACGCGGCCAGGCTTTGAGGCGGCGTGGATAGAGCCATAGCGACAGCTTCTGCGCCACCTCGCCGTAGATCATGAACGGGCACACCGCACACCAGGACCGGCCCACGAAGGGAAAAGTGAATAGGACCAGCGGCCACCACCAAGCCCAGAACAAGTTCAGCGCCACATTGCGGTCACGGCTCTGCGGCCCCAAGAACAGCAGCGCCACGACCACCGCAAATAGTCCGAAGGTAACGCTGTAGTTGATCCGCTCCGGCCACCAGGGACTGCGCAGAAAGTTGCGTAAGGCTGGATAGGCATCGAGCAAATTCAGGCGAAACGAGCGCTTCTTCTCGCTAGCCGCCCAGAAGACCTCCTCAGTGAGGACGTCGGCACTGCCGGACTCGCGGCGGGCCTGGATAATCGCCCGCTCCACTAGGCTTTGCAGCTCTGGCAGGTTGCCTGGAAAGTCGTAGCTCTGCAGGCGGCGTAGCGCCTCTGGGGCAACTCGGGGTCGCGGGATGCCCTCGGCGCGGCAAAACAGGCTGGCGTAGTAGTTGACCTGGGCGTCGATGTCTTCCTTGCGCACCCGCAGCGGTGGCACTCTGATCGTGTGGCCGAGCAGCTGCTTGCCCTCACCCAGACTGGGCACTACCTGCTCGGCGGTGAAGATGATCCGCGCCTCGCTGGGCAGGGTGGGGACGGGCTCGCCGTCGCGTGAGATCGGAGTGTAGGTGCCCGAGCGCAGCAGCTCCAGCAGTTTTTCCATCAGTTCGGGGCGCAGGTCTTGGGCATGGTCCAACACCAGCGTGCCGCGCCCCAGTAGATCGATCAGGCCCGGTTTGCCACCCGCGCGTCCGAACAGGTCCGCGCCGCTGGCCTGGAGCGCACCGCTGTTGAGCCGGATCAGCGGCTCGCGGCGATGCTCGGACATGAAGTGGATCAAGGCGGCGGCGTTGACCTTGCCCGTGCCCCCCTCGCCAAACAGTAGGACCGGGTGGCGGTCGTTGGCGGCTTCTTTGATCTGACTGCGCAGTCGGCTGGCGTAGCGGCTGGCTCCGACCACCCCCCGCCTAGCCTTGGGAATCAGATAAGGGCGCAGGGCGTTGGCGCGCTCCTGTTCGCGGGCCAGCTGCGAGGCGACTGCGGCCAGCTCATCCGCCAGTTGCTGCGAGAAGGTACGGGCAAACTCTGGATGTTGACGGCTGAAGGCTTCAAAGGCTTCACGCGGCAGCGTCCACAGCTCGCCATCGCTGAGGGTGATCACGGTCTGGCGGGCGGGGCGGTCGAGCAGCAGCTCCTGCAGGTAAATCACCGCTCCCGGCAGGAGACTGGCCGCCTCCACCGGGCCGTCGAGACTGGTGCGGTAGGTTTCGAGCCGTCCGCTGCGCAAGATATAGAGCGCTTGCGGCGGCGTGTCCTCCAGGACGAGTCGGCGATTCTCTTGAAAGGGCTCGACTTGCAGCGCCGCTGCCAGGTCTACGAGCAGCGCTTCGCTCAGCACACCCAGGGCCGTCATCTCGCGCAGCCAGGTCACACGGTCTGAGGACATAGACACCCCCTGCATCTGCTGAGCAATCCCCCAATCATCGTACAGATCCCCTCAGCCTGGGAATCCGCAGAGCCGGTGAGGTTGGTAGCCTGTCAGTGTCGGGTGGACCGTGTTGGGTGGGATGGGCCAGCCATGCAGAACTGGGAGCTGACGCATCGGGCCTGGGTGGAAGTTGATTTGGATGCCTTGGCGCACAATGTTCGCGAGCTGCGCCGTCGCCTGAAACCGGGCACAGAGCTGATGGCGGTGGTCAAGGCTGATGCCTATGGTCACGGTGCGGTCGCAGTGAGTCAGACGGCCTTGGCGGCGGGCGCGACCTGGCTGGCGGTGGCCACCTTATCGGAGGGGATTGAGCTGCGTCAGGCCGGAATTGCCGCGCCGATCCTGCTGCTGGGCGCAAGCCAAACGCCCGAGCAGGTGCGAGCTGTGGCGCAGGCTCATTTGCAGCCGACCTTGTGTACGCCGGAGCAGGTGCGGCTCTACGCCGAGCACTTGAGCACGCCGCTGGATGTGCACCTGAACTTCGACACGGGCATGGCCCGCCTGGGCGCACCCTGGCCGTCGGCTCTGGCCTTGGTGCAATTGGTGCGGCGTCTGCCTAAGCTACGGCTGGCTTCGATTTATTCGCATCTGGCCACGGCTGATTCGCCCGATCCCAGCACGATGCATCTGCAGCAGCGGCGATTTGAGCGGGTGATTGAGCAGGTGCGGGCCTCGGGCGAGCTGCCGCTGCTGCATCTGGCCAATTCGGCAGGGCTACTGGCCGACCCGAGTCTGCATTACGACTTAGTGCGGCCGGGGCTGGCGCTGTATGGCCTGTATCCTGCGCCGCATCTGCGCTCGCGGGCGGATCTGCGTCCGGTGCTGCAGGTCCGAGCCCGGATCACGCAGGTGAGGACGGTGCCGCCAGGGACGGGGGTCAGCTATGGCCATCGGTTTGTTACGCAGCGGCAGACGCGGCTGGCGACGGTGTCGATTGGCTACGCCGATGGCGTGCCACGGCTGTTGTCGGATCGGTTGTCGGTGTTGATGAGGGGGGTGCGGCTGCGGCAGGTCGGCGCGCTCACTATGGATCAGTGCATCATAGATGTGACAGAAGTGCCAGGGGTCTGTGAGGGTGAAGTGGTGACCTTCCTGGGTGACGATGGAACGGAGCGGATTAGCGCTGACGACTGGGCCGAAACCCTGGGCACGATCTCCTGGGAAATCCTCTGTGGCTTTAAGCCGCGTCTGCCTCGCTTAACCGTGCGTCGTGCCTCGCCGCTTGAACAGAGCGCTGGGCTTCTCGGCTGACCGTGCCATTTCTGAACCTGCTTTGCCCTACGCGATCGAGACTTGCCACTGGCCTTTTGCCCCGACTGAACTGCCCGATCCGGCCTATCTGGTGGGCGGTGCGGTGCGCGATGGCTTGCTGGGCCGAACCAGCCCGCGCCTGGACCTAGATTTTGTGTTGCCCACGGGGGCGGTGGAGGCGGCCAAGGCGCTGGCTCGTCGTCATCGCGCTGGTTTTGTGCTGCTAGACGCCCAGCGTGAGATCGCGCGGGTGGTGTTTGAAACGGCCACGGTGGATCTGGCGCGGCAGTGTGGCGAGGATCTGGCCTGCGACCTGCGACGGCGCGACTTTACGGTGAATGCGATTGCCTGGGACGCGCGGCGGGGGCAGTTAATCGACCCGCTGGGTGGCTACCGCGATCTGCAGGCGCGGCTGATTCGTATGGTCAGCCCGCTCAATCTCAAGGAGGATCCGCTGCGGCTGTTACGGGCCTATCGACAGGCGGCGCAGCTGGATTTCAGCATTGAGCCCCAGACGCAGCTGGCGTTGCGCGAGTTGGCCCCGGCGCTGGCGGCGGTGGCGGCGGAGCGGGTGCGCACTGAAATTGGCTACCTGCTGCGCACGCCGGAGGGCACGCCTTGGTTGCAGGCGGCCTGGCAGGATGGGCTGCTGCGGCCTTGGTTGCCGGAGCTGGGCCTGCTGCAGTTTGAGCGGCTGGCGGCGGTGGATCGGCAGGAAATGGCGGTGGTCGGCCAGTGGCCGGAGCTGAAGACGATGTTGGCGGCTCCTTTGTGCGATCAGCGGACGATGCTGATGGGGGTGAAGTTGACGGCGCTGCTACAGCAGGCAGAACTCGACCCCGAGAAGCTAGAGATTTGTCTCATTGACCTGCGCTACAGCCGGGCGGAGATCCGCTTTGTGCTGTTGCTGCTGCAGTTGCTGCCTCGTTTCCAGCGCCTGAGCGAGGAACTCCAGCTCAGCCGTCGTCAGCAGTACAAGCTGTTCCAGGCGGCGGGGTCGGCGTTGCCAGCGCTGGCCTTGCTGGCTGCCGCTGCGGGAACTTCGGTTGATGCTCTGGCCCCTTGGCTGGAGCGTTTTCTGAACCCGGAGGATGCGGTGGCGCATCCGTCGGCGCTGGTCAATGGCAATGAGCTGGTGGCGGTGTTGGGGATTGCACCAGGGCCGCTGGTGGGCAGGCTGCTGGCGGAGTTGAAGCTGGCACGGGCGGAGGGGCTGCTCCACACACCTGAGGCGGCGCTGGCGTTTGCGCGTCAGCGGCTGGAGTGCTTTGAGCCACTCAGGGAGCGGGAAGCGAGGCTGGGGGCTGAGCCTCGCCTCTGAGGTTCTGAGACGAATGGGGCTGAGTTAGGGGGGCGTAGGTGTGGTAGAGAGAACCCGGAATTGGGGGGCGTTTGCCCCCCAAACCCCCCACTGGGGGACGAAGCGCCTCCCCCAGACCCCCTGCGCAAAGGGTCACTGATGCGCTTAAGTCAGTGCCATTCGGTTCTGAGCCTCTCGCACGAGCATTGGAACCTCGGTGTCAGGTCTTGGAACCTTGTGCGAGAGGCTCGGAACCTCGGGCGAGGGTCTTTGAGCTTCGGCAGCGAGTCTTATAACCTCGCGCGGGAGTCTTGGAACCTCGGGCACTAGTCTTGGAGCTTTGTGTCTGAGGTTTGGAGGCTGATGGGTGAGGGTCTGAACTTGGGTGGATGGGTGTTGAGAGTGCCAGGGGTCCCCTTCTTCAAGTTCGAGGCAAGGGAAGGCCAGTTCTGAAACGCCTGGGTTGCCTCCCCTCTTCCGAGATCGGGAGAGGGGTCGGGGGTAAGGGCCTCAAGCGATCGTGACTTCGGGCGATAAGTAAACCGATTGAATTGCTCGGAACAGCTCGACGCCCTCATCGAAGGGACGCTGGAAGGTCTTGCGGCCTGAGATCAGGCCCATGCCACCTGCACGTTTGTTGATCACTGCCATGCGTACGGCTTCAGCAAAGTCGCTCTTGCCCGCAGCGCCCCCAGAGTTGATCAGCCCGGCCCGACCTGCGTAGCAGTTGAGCACCTGATAGCGGGTGAGGTCGATCGGGTGGTCGCTGGTGAGGTCAGAGTAAACGCGGGGATCGGTCTTGCCGTAGCTCTTGCCTGTGGCCTGGGCCACTGCCCCGTAGCCGTTGTTCACCTCCGGCAGTTTCTGCTTGATGATGTCGGCCTCGATTGTGACGCCCAAGTGGTTAGCCTGGCCGGTGAGGTCAGCGGCTAAGTGATAGTCTTTGTCTTGCTTGAAAGCACTGTTGCGCAGATAGCACCAGAGGATGGTCGCCAGGCCCAATTCATGGGCGCGGGCGAAGGCTCGGCTGATCTCCTGAATCTGACGGGTAGACTCCGGTGAGCCGAAGTAGATAGTCGCGCCGACCGCCACCGCACCCAGATTCCAGGCTTGCTCCACCGAGGCGAACAGGATCTGGTCAAATTGATTGGGGAAAGTCAGCAGCTCATTGTGGTTGAGCTTGACGATGAATGGGATTTTGTGAGCGTACTTGCGCGATACACTGCCCAGCACGCCCAGGGTGCTGGCCACCGCGTTGCAACCTGCGGCGATTGCTAGTTTGACGATGTTTTCGCTGTCAAAGTAAATCGGGTTGGGCGTAAATGAGGCACCCGCCGAGTGCTCAATGCCCTGATCGACCGGCAAGATCGACAGATAGCCGGTATTGGCCAGATTGCCGGTGCTATACAGCTGTTGCAGGCTGCGTAGCACCTGCGCAGAGCGGTCGGTTTGGGCAAAGATGCGCTCAACCCAGTCGGGGCCGGGCAGATGCAGCAGATCTTTAGAGACCTTGGCGGTGTGGGTCAGCAAGTCCTCCGCGTCCTTGCCGAGCCAGGACTCTAGCGAGCCGGGCGCAGATGTAGTGGCGGTCATGGCGCTTCCTTACTGGGGGGCTTAGGGTTTAGGGCTGGGTTGGAAAAAAGATCACAGGGTGCCAGCTGCGGCGCAGCAGATCCCCACAAACACTCTGCACAGACAGCTCCCACAACGTGCCAGCGTGGGCTGAGGAGAGTGCCAGAGCAGAGACGTCCTGCTCTTGAGCGAGCTTGAGAATCTCAGTCACCGGGTCACCTCGACGGACTTCCGTCTGCACTTTTAAGCCTAGCGCTTCTAGTTGAGCTCGGGCGGGGGCCAGCGTTTGCTGGGCCTGAGCCAGGGCCTGGGCAGGTTCTAGGCCGCGTCGGCTGCCGGTATCCACGATCTGACACAGGGTGCAGACCTCCAGCGAGCCTGGACCCAAGGTCTGTACAGCCTTGACGATCTGCTGGATCAGAGCCTTGGCGGCAGCGGTATCTTCCAGGGGGATCAGCAGATGGCGCAGCAGGTGGCGGCAACGCAGGTCCAGCTCTTCGAGCGTGAAGGTAGAAATGAGCTGGGGCCGCAAGCTGATCAGCGGCACGTGCAGACGCTGCGACAGGCCCATGGTGGTGCTGCCAAACAGCTTTTCCTCTAGCAGGGCACGGATCGGCGTGCCCAGCACGATCAGTTGCGATTGGAATTGGCTGGCGGTTTGGGCGATTACCTCAATCGGCTGACCGGGCTTGATCACCAGCTCAACGCTGCAGCCGGGGGGCACCTGCTCTTGCGCGACCGCCAGCCGCTGCTGGGCGAGCGCCAACTTGGCCGGATCGGGATGGGGAATGCGGCTGTCCTGCAAAGGCACAACATAGACAAACACAATTTGACGAATGCCCCCCGCCGCCAGACTAGGCACCAGGCGGGCCAGGCGATCTAGACCATCGGTCAGCTCGGTCGCAATCAGCAGTTTCTGAAACATTTGGCCCCCAGCAGTCGGTCTGTTGGCAGCATAGCAAAGCCATTCAGGTGGGCTCCAGGACCGCCATCGGTCCTGGCTGTTGTCGCTCTTGCTGGGTCGAATTGGGGGTGTGAAATCCCTACCTTCTCGACGCTAGGCCGCGAGCTAGGATCGGGACACTATGGAGGGCCGATCGCCATGCAAAGTGTTTTGCATTTAGTCTCGAATGATGGCGTTGGCTCTGAAGCGTTGCGAGTTCCTGAGCCTACAACTGCCTCGGATGGGCTGCTGTTGGATGCCTATTCCCAAGCGGTGATGGGTGCAGCTGAAACGGTCAGCCCATCGGTGGTCTATATTGATGTGCAAAAACAACTGACTAGCCCACGAGCCGGCAATCCTCGCCTGCCCCAGGAGATGCAAGGCAACGGCTCGGGCTTTATTTTCACCCCAGATGGTTTCATTCTGACTAACAGTCATGTGGTTCATGATGCCAGCAAAATCGAGGTGACGCTCTCGGATGGCCGTCACTTACAGGCGGATCTAATCGGGGATGATCCAGATACAGATCTGGCTGTAATTCGGGTGCATGGCTTGAAACTGAGGCCGGTTCGTTTGGGCGATTCGCAGGCGATCCGCGTGGGGCAGCTGGCGATTGCAATTGGCAATCCCTACGGTTTTCAGTGCACGGTCACCGCTGGGGTGGTCAGTGCGTTGGGGCGGTCTCTGCGCTCCAATTCGGGGCGGTTAATTGACAGCATTATCCAAACAGATGCGGCGTTGAACCCTGGCAATTCGGGGGGGCCTTTGGTCACCTCACGTGGGGAGGTGATGGGGGTGAATACGGCGGTGATTTTGCCTGCCCAGGGCATCTGCTTTGCCATTGCGATCAACACCGCTAAGTTTGTCGCCGCCCAACTGATTCAACATGGCAGAGTGCGGCGCAGCTATATCGGCGTGGCGGGGCAGGATGTTCCCTTGCATCGCCGTCTGGTGCGCTTTTATAATCTGCCGGTCGAGAGCGGCATTTTGGTCGCGGCGGTCGAGCGCGATAGTCCGGCTCAGCGGGCGGGCTTGCAGGAAGGTGATGTCATTGTGGGCTATGGCGATCAGCCGCTCGCGAGCATTGATGACCTGCACAAATTGCTCACGGAGGAGCGAGTGGCAGTGAGAGCGCCCCTGACGGTTCTGCGCCGCTCGGAGCAGTTGTTGCTTGAGATCCTGCCCGAGGAGTCGAATCCCAAGCGCTAGGCGTCGAACCAGCGACAGGCTTTGAGGTCGCTGTCAGCCACCAAAGATTCAACCTGAGCGGATGCTGGCCACTCGACGGTTTCGCTGCCCGAGAAGTGCTTCAGCAGCTTGGGTTGGAGTTGTGGGCTGCCGTTGACTTCGACCCAGTGGTAATGGCCTTGGGGGCCAATCTGGCGTCCGTTGGCTTGGGTAGGGGCGGGCTGTTTGAAATCGAGCCAGTAGATGCGCAGCGGCAGGACGCTACGGTCCGAGAGGTCAACAATTTGAAACTCTTGTCCCCAGCCGTTGTTGATGATCATCTCTCGGTGACCGGAGTCCTGACGATAGCCGACCACCACCACGTAGTGGTTGGGAAATAGGCCGGACTCGCCTTTCCAATCAAATAGCAGGCAGTGGACTTTGCCCTGCTGGATCAGGCTGACGGACTTGCGAAACACGCTTTCGCTAGTGCCGAAGCCAATGGTTGAGCGGGTGCTGACACTGACGTTGTGATGGAACTGCTTGAGATAGCCCTTGAGCCCGCGCATGAAGGCGTGAGGAAAGGTGAGGCCTTGTTTGCCGGTGACGGTCACGGTCTGCATTTTGTCGCGCAGATCGAAAATCAGCTCCCTGGGCATGCCAGGCTCGCGTTCGGCCTGGGGCGGGATGAGCTGGGTGTAGCCGTAGCGGCGCTGGTAGTAGGCCATGACGGCCAGCGCGGCGACCGGGCCGCAGCCTGCAAAGATCTCATCGCCGTTGTCGCGCTTGACATAGCTCTGCCGGTAGGGCGGGACGCCGGTGAGCAGCATCCGGCTTGCTTCCTGGGCCACGGGGATCGTCCTCCTAAGGCGCGAGGGTAGACGCCAACATACCCCAGCATACGCAGCTGGCGTGGGCTTGCCAGGATGAAAAATTGGAGTTCTGCGGCGCTACGGATATCGATTCTGAGCCAACAATACCTGACGGCTCAGTAGACGAGTCGGTGCATTGAGGAGCAATAAAAACACCGTGACTCTGCCGATGGGAGTGATACTTAGGATACGAGCATTGCTGAGTATAAGCAAAGCAGCCCTAATATTTTCGTTTTACTAATCGGGAAAATCAGCGGCATCGCTGACGGTATTTCAGATCCCTCTGCTCAGTGGGGTACAACGCTTCCTGGGTAGCTTCATTAAGCTGAGATATCTTCGTCATCAGGTTTTCTTGGTTGCTTGGTGACCAGTCTTGCTCTTTAGCTCGGGTGGCGACGGCAACCTCTTTTAGTAACCGAATGTCTTTTGTGTAGTATTCTATTCTTTGGTCTTGTAAATCTTGCAGGACCCGATCAGAGAACTGAATACTTTGCAACTGAATAAGGTATTGCTGCGTTTTCTCAATGTATTCCTCCACACTTTGGGACGTCATTAATTGCCCAGACTTGAATATTGGTGTGCGGTTAACCATATTCTGGAACGCCTCACACTGCTCTGCTCTTGAGGGGCCAGAGCAGGCAGACAGCAGTAGTAGAAGCAGTAGGTAGTAGCGCATGAGACAGCTCCAGGAGAATCGTCCCTAGAATGCCCCAGCACGAGTCAAGTTTCTCGTTTGGGTATTTTTACGGAGAGACATTATCTTTTCTCTTGAGCTATTCCCGCGAAACCCGTGAGGACTGCTGTAGTGGAGTCCGTGAGTGTAGGACCATTCCTCATCAGGAACAGTATGCCTACTCCGGAACAGCTCAAGGTTTGGCGGCATTGCTGGGAAGAGGCTCCAGAGATTAATCTCTAGCCAGCCTGAAGATCATTCGAGAAGATGTTCTTTCCAGATTTGTAAGCGTGGATCAAATAGCGGGGTGATCGTGCCACTAGCTGGATCAATACTGGTCAGGTCAGAACCTTTGTGCCGATTACAGGGTAGACAGGCCAGAGCAAGGTTATCAGCTGTTGTTTTTCCTCCATGTTTCAGAGCAATTACGTGGTCGACTTCGTGACTGTAAATGGAAAAATCCTGATGAACAAGGCAATACTCACATTTCCCCTGGGCTCGCTCAAGGACCAACTGACGCAGGTTAGGGGAGATGGAGGAGGAGGCCATTTATTGACTGACTGACAGCAGTAGCTCGTGCTTTGAGAAACATCATTAACGAGTCGAGCTGTTCATATAAGTCGAGTTCTGCCCTTTGGGTTTCGGTCAGGGCTGCCTCACGATTTTGTTCTAGTAGTTCGCACAGGCGAGCCTGAGCGGCTTCCGAAACCTTGAAATTTGCAATTTCCTGAGGAGCAGGACGAGCGATTAAAAAGTCGATAACCTCAGCGTAAGCAGCAGGAAGCGTCTCTGAGGTCATGAGGCTTGGCAGGGGAACAGCTTGAGGCTGGTTGGCTGAAATAGAGTCTGCAAGCAAGCTCAGGAGTTCTGGGAGTCGCGCCTGAATAGGTGCTAGCCGTTGGGCGAGATCATCGGGGATTTGGATCGTCAGTTCAGCCATGGCTATTGCTTCCTCTAGACTTGGGCGGAACGATTGTTTTCTAATTTAGACTGGATTGCCAAACTAGAGGTTTGGAACACAGGAACCTGAGCTTGGCTCTCTGGGCTTCACCCTCAGCAGCTCATCCCCTAAGCCATTCCCAAGGTATACATTCTCTGAACTGAGGGATTGATACCCCTTCTGAAAGCATTTAATTTGAGTGTCAGCGTCCCTTTGACACATCCCTGTTTCAGAAAACAAACCCGAGGACTTTCACTACCTATTCCCCGCGAGAGGATGAAAACTTGGCAGCGGATGGGGAACGGATGAAACGGATGGAAAGCAGATGAGTCTTCTGTCCTAGCGGTTATCTTGCCGACCGACCAGATCCCCGTCCGTTTCATCCGTTCCCCATCCGCTGCCCACTGTCCGAGTTCTGGGCTCCAGGCTCCGAGGAGTTGGCTCGGAGGTTCGGGAGTTTTGTTCGCAGCGCCGAGTTTGGAGCGGCCAGTCCCGAGCAGTTTACTTGAAGTCCCGAGCTTATAGGGCCAAAGTCCGAGCAATTTGCTCGAAGTCCCGAGCGCCGAGCCCGAACCCTGAGGCTCGGCGCTCCATGGGCCGTGTGCAGAGGTCGAATGGTTGCCACACCTGTTCACCGATACAGAAAGAGACCGGCCAGACTCTGGTAGGATTGCCTTCTTTGGGAAATCCGATGACACCCTGGCAGGCGGGCGCGGACTGACGATGGAGCGACAGGTTCTGTGGGCTCCCTGGGACGGGCCAGGGTTGCAACACCTGAGTTTGGTTCAGCAAGACGAAGGCATTCTGGCCGATGGCGTGGTGATCGGCCTAGACCACGACGCTCCCTTTCGCGCCCAGTACACGATTCGCTGCGACGCCCAGTGGCGCCTACGCGAACTCAACCTCGACCTCTTGCAAAGCGAGCACCCCGACCTGCAACTGCGCACCAATGGCCGAGGCCAATGGACAGACGGGTCTGGCGAACCACTGCCTGCGCTAGACGGCTGCCTAGATGTGGAGCTGTCAGTCACCCCCTTCACCCACACCCTTCCCATCCGTCGCCTCAAGCTCCAGCCAGGACAAGCTCGGGATCTGAGCGTTGTCTACCTCGCGATCCCCGACTTGCAGCCCAAACCCGTGTCGCAGCGATACACCTGCTTGGACCTTGCCGCCTCAGGCGGACAGTATCGGTACGAGGCCAGCTTTCGCGGCTTCACCGCTGAGCTGCCCGTCGATGTCGATGGCCTGGTGCTGGATTACCCCGAAACCTTCCGCCGCATCTGGCCGCGCTGATTCAGAAATCGAGGCTGAGCACCCCCCCCATGCAAATCAGGGTCCAACCATTCACCGTTCACAAACGCTTCCCGCTGACGATCAGCCGGGGCACCACCGCCCAGAGCACCAACCTGTGGGTCGAAGTCGAGCACGCCGGTCTCCAAGGCTGGGGCGAAGCCTCCCCCTTTGGGCTCGACGCTCAGCCCCAGACCGCCGAAGTGCTCCAGGCCGCGCTGCAGCAAGCGGCCCCGCTGCTCCAGCCCTTCAGCCCCCTAGAGCGGCAGCCCATCGAGCAAGTGCTGCGCCAAGCTCAAATCCCCTCCGCCGCCCGGGCCGCGATCGACATCGCCTGTCACGACTGGTTGGGTAAACGCGTCGGCCTGCCCGTCTGGCGCTTGTGGGGCCTAGAGCGCCAGGGCATCGAGCCCACCTCGGTCACAGTTGGCATCAACCCGCCCGCCGCCGCCTGCGAGCGAGCCCGCCAGTGGTTAGCATTCACGACCGTCAAGGTGTTCAAGCTCAAACTGGGTAGCCCCGCAGGCCTCGCAGCCGACCAAGCAATGCTGAGCGCCGTGCGCCAGGACCTGCCCCCCGGCACCCGGCTGAGCATCGACGCCAATGGCGGCTGGAGCCTGAGCGAC
Source organism: Leptolyngbya sp. SOY_34_metabat_272 (assembly GCA_031399305.1). Lineage (GTDB taxonomy): Bacteria > Cyanobacteriota > Cyanobacteriia > FACHB-261 > FACHB-261 > FACHB-261. The sequence continues at coordinate 16,237 of JANNOU010000186.1, read as the reverse complement.
GCCGTGCACATGTGCCACTGGCTAGCCGAGCAGGGCGTCGAATCGGTCGAGCAGCCGCTGCCCCCCGGCCAGGAAGCCGACTTGCGCGAACTCTACCGCCAATCGCCGCTGCCCCTGTTCGCCGACGAGAGCTGCCGCACCAGCCAAGACATCCCCAAGCTGGCCGACCGCGTGCACGGCATCAATATTAAGTTGATGAAATGCGGCGGCCTCAGCGAAGCCCTGCGCATGGTGCACACCGCCCGCGCCTTCGGCTTGCAGATTATGCTGGGCTGCTACTCTGATAGCGCCCTGGCCAACACCGCCGCCGCCCAACTCGCCCCATTCGCAGACCGCGTGGATCTCGATAGCCACCTGAACCTGACCGACGATCCGTTCAGCGGCGCAGCGCTTCAGGATGGCTGCCTCATACCCAATGACCAACCTGGTTTAGGAGTGCAGCACCGTGCATCTGACCGCTGATCACCGACTGGCGATCCTGCTCCACGAGGGCATCCGAGGTGCCAAGGGCAAGACCGGCCTAGCGCTGCTGCGCTATAGCCAGGCCCCGATTGTGGCGGTCATCGACCAGCAGTGCGCAGGCGAGTCGCTGGCAGCACTCACCGGCATTCCTCATCCGGCCCCGATTGTCGCCTCGGTGGCAGAGGCCCTGGCCCTGGGGCCGAATCTGCTGGCAATTGGCATTGCACCCTCGGGCGGTGCGCTGCCTGAGGTGTGGTGGCAAGAAGTCAAGCAAGCCGTCGCCGCTGGCCTGAGCGTCATGAACGGCCTGCACACACCGATGGCCACCCATCCAGAACTGAGTCCCCTGCTGCGGCCAGGTCAGTGGATCTGGGACATCCGCCAGGAGCCCCAGGACTTGCCAATTGGCAGCGGTCAGGCTCGCCTGCTGCCCTGCCTGCGCCTGCTGCTGGTTGGCACCGACATGGCAGTCGGCAAAATGGCGACCGCCCTGGAACTGAATCAGGTCGCCCGCCGCCGAGGCCTGCGTGCCAAATTCCTGGCCTCCGGTCAGGCCGGTCTGATGATCGCAGGCGAGGGCATCCCGCTGGATGCGATCCGGGTAGACTTCGCCGCCGGGGCGGTCGAGCAGATGCTGATGCGCTGCGGCTCCGACTACGACCTGCTGATCGTCGAAGGCCAGGGCTCGCTGCTGAATCCAGCCTCAACCGCCACTCTGCCCCTGCTGCGCGGCAGCCAGCCCACACATCTGGTACTGGTGCATCGGGCTGGCCAGAGCCACATCCGCAACTACGCCCACGTCCCGATTCCGCCCCTGCCAGCGGTGGTTCAGCTCTACGAAGCCGTAGCAGCCGCCGCTGGAGCCTTTGCCCCGGCTCCAGTCGCCGCAATCGCGCTCAACACCGCCCACTTAGACGAGGCCGCTGCTCGGCAAGCTGTTGAGCAAGCGCGGGCCGAGACAGGGCTGCCCTGTACCGACCCGGTGCGCTTCGGCGCGGAGCCATTGCTCGACGCGGTGCTAAGCCAACCGTCAGCGTCTAGGCCTCAACCGTGACGCCTTTCCAGAAGGCAACGTAGCCCTCGATATTTTTGGCGGCGTCCTTGGGCTGGGGGTAGTACCAGGCAGCGTCCGAGTTGGTCTGGCCCTCGACCTCGAGGCTGTAGTAGCTGGCGACCCCTTTCCAGGGGCAGGTCGAGTGGGTGTTGCTGTCTTTGAAGTACTCGCGCTTGATCGAGTCGGGCGGGAAATAGTAGTTGCGCTCAACAATTTCGCAGTGGTCGCTCTCGGCGAGCACCGCGCCGTTCCAGATGGCTTTCGGCATGGTTGCGTCCAGGAAGACTCGGCTAGAGATCTTAAGAGATCTTAACAGTCTGGCTGCAGCCCAGGCTCGCCTTAGGCAATGCCCTGATGTTGCTCCTGAGCCGGCTCGGTCACCGCGTCGGTTTGCGCCTCGTAGAACTCGGGCAGCAACTCCTGATGCTCCAGGACACCGAGTTCCTGCTCTAGGCCAGCGGTCAGATCAGTGCAACCATGGCCCTCGCCGTTGAGCACCCGCTCCTCAATCGTCCCGTTCGGTCGAATGATGTACTCAATTTGCCGATAGGTACTCATACGCTGCCACGCCTGCCCTCCGTTACTGCCACGCGCCGACAACGACACGCAGACTGCCATCTTCAAGCTCCTGCACGGCCTCGACGCTAAAGCCCTGCTCCACGGCACTCTCGGTAATCGTGTGATAAGCGTAGCGCTGCTGCAGTTCGCGCTGGAATTGCTGCCAGTCCAAATCCACACCCCAGAAGTCGGCTACGGCCTCAAAGTGCCCCTGCCGGTCTACGAAGCCAATGTCGTAGCAGCCCGGTCGTCTGGCCACCAAATCTGCCCGAAGCTGGGCCCCCTGGTAGCCCCGCACCGGGGCATTCTCTTCAACGGCGCAGCCCAAGTCGGTCAAGGCCAGCCGGAGCGCCTTGCGGTTTTTCATCTGAAGACGGATGCGGGTGAAGTGAGACATATGAACACACTAGCAACTGAGGGTTGGGTGAGGAAGGCAGTGGTGTGGCTGGTCTGAACTCGGGGTCAAACTCCCGGCACTGAGCGCGAATCGAGGTCAAATTCAGCCAGCTTGCGGATATCGGTAGAGGCGCTGCGGGCTCGCCCTTGGGCTGCCCACTCCTTTAGATAGTTAATCTGCTCACGGGCAGTGTGGGCGAGAGGCACCATCTCGTGAATCGCCTTCACGATATCGTCGGTGGTCAAGTCGCGCCCCTGATGGAAGGCCCGGTACATGCCCTCAACAATGGCTTGTTCGATTTCTGCACCGCTGTACTCGGGCGTGATTTCGGCCAGACGCCCTACGTCAAACTTACCCAAGTCTGCGGGGCGGAAGCGCTCGAGATGCACGCGAAAAATCGCACGCCGTTCTTCATAGCTGGGCAGGTTGACGAAGAAGATCTCATCGAAGCGCCCCTTGCGCAATAGCTCCGGCGGCAGCGAGTCGATGTTGTTGGCGGTTGCAACCATAAACACTGGGCGCTCCCGCTCCTGCATCCAGGTCATCAAGGTGGCAAACACACGGGCGCTGGTGCCCGAGTCGCTGTGGGCACTGCCTAGGCCCGCAAAGGCTTTGTCCAGCTCATCGATCCACAGGACGCAGGGTGAGGTGGCTTCGGCGAGCTGGACCATCTGTCGGGTGCGCGATTCGCTGCGGCCCACCAGAGAGCCATCGAACAAGCGGCCCATGTCCAAGCGCAGCAATGGCAGCCGGAACAGGTGCGCAATCGCCTTGGCGCACAGACTCTTGCCGGTTCCCTGGATCCCCACCAGCAAGAGTCCCTTAGGGTGGGGCAGGCCAAAGCGCCGCGCTTCTTCGCTAAACGCCCGTTGGCGCTGCAACAGCCAAGTCTTGAGGCTGTCGAGCCCGCCGATCTTATCCAGGGTCTCATGGGGCATGAAGAATTCCAGGATCTCGGTCTGACGCACGCGCTGCTTTTTCTCGGCCAGCACCAGATCGACTAGCGCTTCAGTGGGCATGGCTTCCTGGGTCAAACTGCGCGCTAACAGGTTGGAGATGCGGTCGCAGGTCAGCCCCGAACAGGCTTTGACCAACTGATCGAGACCCGTTGGCGCGAGCCGCATAGCACGCGCACCCAGCCGCTTACGGATCAGTAAGCGGATCTCCTGGGGCGTCAGCAACGGGAACTCTAACACCGATAGATATTCCTCCAGTTCCGGAACCACTTCCAGACTTGGGGCCAGCAGCAGTAGACTCTTGGCGCTATTGCGAAAGGCGCGGTAGACATGCTTAAGCTGGCGGACCACCTGGGGATCGGAGCGCAGGGAACCCACGGCTCGGTGCAGGTCCCGAAACACAAACAAGGCCGGGGTCCAGGCGGGGGCCTGCTCCGCGATCAGCAGCGCTCGTAGTAGGCTGTCCTTACATTGCTGGTTGTGCTCAAAGCCACGCACCAAGTCATGGATCTGAACTTGACGTGCAGGGGAGTGGGCGGCTGCGACCTGCTGGATCGCCCGTTCGGTTCGCTCTTCCTCTGCGGTAACCACGTAGATCAATGGTGACCGCGAGCGGATAAGTAGATCCAGTTCTTCGCAGAAACGAGCAGTGCTCACGACTTCAAAAAAATGGCCCAGGACGGCATCCTCCTGGTGACTCCAACATATGATAGTGCCCAGCTGTCAGGTTGGGGTGAGTGGGAATCAGCCCTGTCTCCTAAGTAGCGAGTATTCTTCCCTTCGTCCGTGTCTTCTTTTGCCCGGATTGGGCAGCCGCAGAACACAGAAACTCTATATAAGAACCAGTGGAGATTGCTGAGGAGGCAGGAATTCCCTGGCGATCAGCGCTCTTCAGGGCCGTCCATGGAGCCTCAATCATTACCGAAACTTCATCCAATCTCAGGGGATTTCTCTGAGCTTTTCTGAAGCAGATACGCGTGGATCCCCAACGCTTCTAGCTGCCTTTGCTGGTCGAGCACTTGCTGGCTTAGAGACTCGCGATAGCGCTGAACTTGCCTCAGCAGAGCGGGATCATGACAGGCCAAGATCTGCACCGCCAGCAGGCCAGCATTCTGGGCGTTGCCAATGGCGACTGTGGCAACCGGAATGCCTCGAGGCATCTGGACAATCGAATAGAGCGAGTCCAGACCGCTCAGATGCTGTGTCGCCACGGGTACGCCGATCACCGGCAGCGGCGTGAGCGCAGCGACCATGCCAGGCAGATGCGCGGCCCCGCCTGCACCCGCAATGATCACCCGGATGCCGCGCTGGTAAGCACTGTGGGCAAACTCGACCATCCGCTCGGGCGTGCGGTGCGCAGAAATGATCGCAACCTCATGACGCACGCCAAACTCTTCGCAGACCTGGCTCGCCGCTCGCATGGTCGGCAGATCTGAGTCGCTGCCCATGATGATGCTGACCTGCGGCTGGTCCGGGAAATCGCTCATGCTTGCCTCCGCCAGATCGCCTCAGCCTGGTCAGCCAGGGTCAACACGGCTTCCAGGTTCTCTCCGAGCAGGGTGATGTGGCCCAATTTGCGTCCTGGTCGGGCTTCGGTCTTACCGTACCAGTGGAGGTGGGCTCCGGGCAGCTCGCTGAGGCGCTGGCGCGCCTGGAGGTATTCGTTCGTGATGCTCTCGTAACCCAATAAATTCACCATGACGGCTGCCGAGGCTTTCAGGCTGGGATCACCCAGAGGCAAACCGGCAATCGCCCGCAAATGCTGCTCAAACTGAGAGGTGACACAGGCTTCAATCGAAAAGTGCCCTGAGTTGTGAGGGCGGGGGGCGATCTCGTTGATCAGCACTGGGTTCTGCCACTGCGGCACCCAGAATAGCTCGACCCCAAAAATGCCCATCCCGTCCAGGCTGCTGACGATCTGGTGAGCGATCTGCTCGACCTGCAGCTGCACCGCCAAGGGCACACGGGCGGGCGCGATTACCCGTCGGCAGACCTGGTTGTCCTGCTCGGTCTCGACCACTGGATGCACGGCGATTTCGCCACTCGGCGACCGGGCCACCATCACTGCCAGCTCTTTGCGGAAGGGCACGAACTGCTCGACCAGCACAGGCACTGACCCCAGATGGGTCCAGGCTGCCTCTAGATCCTGCGCATGGGGCACGATTTGCGTGCCTCGACCGTCATAGCCCTGTCGCCGCGCCTTCAACACCAGCGGCCAGCCCAATTTTTCTAGGCCTGCAGTCTCTTGCCCCAGGTCCCAGCTCTGAAATTGCGGCACAGGCAACCCCTGAGCCTGCAGATGAAGGCGCTGCGTATACTTATCCAGCAGTGGCGCAAGGCTCTCCAGGCTGGGGCGAAACCGGACGCCCTCGGCTAACAGCGGGCGCAGTCGGTCCAGATCTACAAATTCATTCTCGAAAGTGATGACCTGCGTTCCCTGGGCCAGTTGCCGGATGCGCGCTGGATCGCTGAGATCGCCGAGCACGCTCTCCGGAATCACCCGCAGCGCTGGTTCCTGCTCGCTGCTGGCTAGCACGCGTAGCTGCAAACCTAAATGCCTCGCTGCCGGAGCTAGCATCCAGGCCAGCTGCCCCCCCCCAATCACGCCAACCGTTACCCGAGTCTCAGGGCGCATGGATCCTCAGTCCGCTAAGCAGGCGGTGTCGCTCAAGGCTAGCCGCTGACCGTCAAACTCCTCTATCCTCTCAGGTATTGCTGCGAGTTGGAGGAGGAGATGAAGCGTGGGCTATGGACCGTGGGACTGATTCTACTGCTGACCGCTTGCAGTCGGCCCGTAACGGTCGAGAGCATTCCTGTGCCCCCGGGGGCCAGCCCGCTCATCCGAGGCGATCTCGATCCACTCACCTTGCAGATGGTTGATGCGCTGGAGGAGCCCGTGCGCAATGCCGTCGAAGAGGCGACCGTCAGCAGCCGCAGCTACAGTCTGCCCAAGCGCACTAGTGTCGATGCGCTGCTAGCCTTCTATACCGAGGCGCTCAAAGGCAGCGACTGGCGCTACAACGACCGCCTCACCCGCCTAGAAAATGACGAGCGCAAATACTATGCCCGCCTGGCCTACCAACGGGGCCAAGGTAGCACCGAGCAAGTACTACTCCTGGATCTGCTGCGCAACCCCACGGCCCAAAAGCCGGCTTTACTGGTCATCTTGATCACCGAGCGCTAGATAGGGCACGGCATGCCGTGCCCTACACAGGACGATTGGTTAACGCAGGGCCGATTTAGTTGACCGCCGCGAAGAACTCTTTAGACTTGGTGGGAGAGGGGTTCATCGTCTTGGCACCGGGCTGCCAGTTTGCGGGGCAGACTTCGTCCGGATGCGCCTGGGTGTACTGGAAGGCCTGGAGGACGCGCAGAGTCTCGTCCACGCTGCGGCCCACGGACAGGTTGTTGATCGTCGAGTGCTGGATGACACCCTCTTTGTCGATGATGAACAGACCGCGCAGGGCAACGCCTGCCTCGGGATCTAGGACGTTGTACGCTGTGCTGATCTCTTTCTTGATGTCCGAGACGAGCGGGTACGCGAGCTCACCTAGACCGCCTTCCTTACGCGAGGTCTGGATCCAGGCTAGGTGTGAGAATTGGCTGTCTACTGAAACCCCAAGCACTTCGGTGTTGAGCGCTTTAAACTCGTCGTAGCGGTCGCTGAAAGCAGTGATCTCGGTCGGGCAAACGAAGGTGAAGTCCAGGGGGTAGAAAAACAACACCACATATTTGCCGCGGTAGTTCGAGAGCTTGATCTCCTGGAACTCCTCATCCACAACCGCTGTTGTTTCAAAGTCAGGAGCCAGTTGTCCAACGCGCAGACATTCGCTCATAGTTTCTCAATAACCTCGCTTAACTTTCGTCCGGTATGCATCCAATCGCCTGAGACTGGCGAGCCGCAGCCGCCACAGCCTACATGGCCCTAACGCTTTTGAACTATATCATAGTCATAACGAGTTTGAGCAAGTGTTCCGGGGAAGCCTGTTGACCATGAGTCATCGCGAAGTCAGTCAGAGCGCCGCATTTCTTACCAATCCGCTGGTGCTGCACCCTGGGCAAGGTGAGCCAGACCAGCGGGAGTGGCTGCTGACCAACGGACTGGGCAGCCTGAGCAGCGGCACAATTTGCGACGCCCACACGCGCACCTATCACGGCTTGTTGATGGCAGCCTTGGACCCCCCATTGCGGCGGACGCTGTTGCTCTCGCGTCTAGAGGCGATTTTGGAGACCGAGGGCGAGGTGATTGAACTGAGCACCAACTTCTGGGGCAGCGGCGTGACCAGCCCCCTGGGGTTTGAGGTGCTCGACAGCTTCAGCCTGGATCCGGTGCCCACCTGGACCTGGGCGGGCCAAACCGCGACCGGTCTGCCCTGGCGGCTCACCCGGCGGATTTTGATGCCCCACGATGATCCCGAAGAACGTCAAGGTCCGCTGCTGAGCAGCTGCACCTTGATCGAGTACCGCTACCAGGGGGAGCGGCCCGCCAACCTGATGCTGCGGCTGCTGATCGCTGACCGTGACCTTCACCAGCAGCAGCGTTCGGAACCAGGCCTATTTTTCCGGCAGACGATTCAGGGACAGCAGGTGCTGTTCCAGTCGTACCGCCTGCAAACCCCCGGCACGCCCTGGGTGTTGCGCTGGTCTAAGGGTCGCTACACCGCCGATGGCTTCTGGTACTGGAAATTGCACTATCCACGCGAGACGGAGCGGGGGTTGAGGGATCAAGAAGACCTTTACAGCCCCGGCTATCTGAGTGTGCGGCTGGTGCCCGATGAGGCGCTCACCCTGGAGGCGGTGGCCCCAGTGGCGGCTAGGGCTACGCCTGAAGCCTGGTTGCTGTCGGGTGAGCTGCCCAATTTTGAGCAGATGTTGGCCCGTGAGGCGGCGCGGCTGGAGGAGATCTTTGGCGACCTGCCGTTGTGGCAAGACTGCACGGGGCGCACGCTGCTCAAGGCCAGCGATCAGTTCCTGGTCTATCGGCGCTCGGTCGAGGGGCCGACCATGATTGCGGGCTATCCCTGGTTTGAAGACTGGGGGCGGCACATGCTGGTCTCGCTGCCCGGCCTCACGCTGTCCACAGGGCGTTACCCACTGGCACGTCAGTTGCTGCGCACCTGTGCTCTGTACTGCCAGGACGGCATTGTGCCCAATTTCCTGTCGGTGAGCGATGGCGAGCCCAGCTACAACAGCATCGACGCCTCGTTGTGGTGGCTGGAGGCGCTGGGGCTCTACCTCAGCCAAACCCAGGACTGGGAATTCCTGGCCGAGCAGTTTGCCACGGTGCGCCAGATTCTCAAGGGCTACATGTTGGGCACCCGCTATGGCATCCACACCGACCCGGCGGATCAACTGGTGAGCTGGGACGCGCCCGGCGAGGCGATCACCTGGATGGATGCGGTAGTGGACGGCAAGGCAATCACACCGCGCATGGGCAAGCCGGTGGAGATCAACGCCCTCTGGTACAGCGCCCTGTGTTGGGCGACGGACTGGGCAACTCACCTAGACAACAGCAGCTTGGCCACGCAGTACAGCCGCCGAGCGGAGCAGGCGCGCGCTTCGATGCAGCGCTTCTGGAATCCGGACAGTGGCTACCTCTACGACCGGTTGGGCTTTGACGGCGCACCGGATGCCACGATTCGTCCCAATGCGATCTTGGCGCTCTCGCTGCATCACTGCGCGTTTGAGGGGGTGCAGGCGCGGCGGGTGCTGGCGCTGGCCCGCAGCCGTTTGTTGACGCCGATGGGCTTGCGCAGCCTCGACCCGCAGCATCCGGCCTATGTGGGGCACTATCGCGGTGGTCCCAAGCAGCGGGACTCGATTTACCACCAGGGCACGGTCTGGAGTTGGTTGATTGGCCCCTTTGCGCGGGCTTGGCAGCGCTTCTACCCGGAAGCGCCGCTGCCGGTGGATCTCAAGCCGCTGCTGGCTCATCTGACTCAGGAGGCTTGCCTGGGTTCGATTTCCGAGATTTTTGATGGTGACGACCCGCACACAGCTCAGGGGACGGTAGCGCAGGCATGGTCGGTGGCGGAGTTGCTACGCTTGCTGCTGGCCAAGTGAGCGACCAAGCGCAAGCGCCGATTCTGGAGGCGTTGCTGAGTTGCCGCGCTCAAAAGCTCGCGCCGTTCTATGCGCCTGGGCACAAAGGCGGCTATGGGGTGGACGCCGAACTGCGGGTGCGGCTGGGCGCGGCGGCTTTTGAGCTGGACCTGCCGGAGCTGCCGGAGTTTGACAGTCTGCACGATCCCCAGGGGCCGATCCGGGCGGCGCAAGCGCTGGCGGCTGAGCTGTACGGAGCGGCGCAAACCTGGTTTTTGGTGAATGGCTCCACTGGCGGTATCCAGGCGATGATCCAGGCGGTGTGTCGTCCGGGTGACCGGCTGATTGTGCCGCGTGATGCGCATCGCTCAGTGGTGGCGGGGCTGATTCTGGCCGATGTGCTGCCGGTCTATCTGGAGCCGGAGCGGTTGGCGGCGCAGGGGTTTGCCTTGGGGGTGTCGCCGCTGGCGGTGGCGCGGGCGCTGCGGGATTGGCCCCAGGCGCGGGGGGTATTGCTGGTTCGTCCCAGCTACTATGGCACCTGCTTGGACCTGGCGGCGATTGCCGATATCGTGCACGCTCATGGGCTACCGCTGCTGGTGGATGAGGCGCATGGGGCGCATCTCGGCTTTCATCCGGACTTGCCGGGCTCGGCACTGGCGGCGGGGGCGGATCTGGTGGTTCAGTCGACGCACAAGACGCTCGGTGCCTTTTCGCAAGCCTCCATGTTGCATCTGGGGCGGGGGGCGCGGCTGGAGCCGGAGCGGCTGAGCCAAGCGCTGCGTCTGCTCCAGACCACTAGCCCCAACAGTTTGCTGTTGGCTTCGCTGGATGGGGCGCGGCGGCAGCTGGCGCTGGGGGGTGAGGCGTCGCTGCAGCGGACTTTGGAGCTAGCGGCGCAGGTGCGCACTTGGCCGTTGGGGGGCTTGTCGCTGCTGGGGCCGGAGCACCTGCCACCGGGTTACACATTGGACCGCACGCGGTTGTGTGTCTTGCTCGCGGGGGTAGGGCTGAACGGCTTTGAGGCCGATGACTGGCTGCGGCAGCAGTTTGGCGTGACGGCGGAGCTGCCGACCTGGGGGCAGCTGGTGTTTATCCTCAGCGCTGGCAATACGCAGCAGCACTTGGACCGGTTGCGGGCGGGCTTGACGGCGTTGGGGGAACTCAAGGCGGCAAACCCACAGCAGGGCACCGGTAGTCCTGCTGAGCCTGCCCAAGTTTCTGCGCCGGTTTTGCGCTTGTCGCCGAGGCAGGCTTACTTTGCGCCCACTCGGACCGTTCCTCTAGAAAAGGCCGTGGGCCAGGTCAGCGCGGAGTTGGTATGTCCTTACCCGCCGGGCATTGCGGTGGTGATGCCGGGGGAGGAGGTGACTGCCGAGGTGTTGGCCTGTCTGCAGGCACTCCAGACCAACGGCAGCCTAATCAGCGGTGCAGCCGACCCGCTACTGCGCACGTTGCGGGTGGTGCAGGCTTGAGAGAACTCATTGCTTGAGTTTGGGAACCCATTGCTTGAGTTTGGGTAAGCGTTTCTTGAATTCGGGTAAGCATTGCTTGAATTCGGGCAGGCGTTTCTCGAATTCGGGTAAGCGTTTCTTGAATTCGGGTAAGCGTTTCTTGAATTTGGGTAAGCATTGCTTGAATTTGGGTAAGCGTTTCTTGAATTTGGGTAAGCGTTTCTGGCTAACGCCCACTGAGTTTTTGGCAAGCAGAGGCCCTCACCCCCGGCCCCTCTCCCGATCTCGAGAGAGGGGCCGGGGGCTGCTCATCGGTTGCCCAGACGAGCGTCGGCAACCTCAAGTCGAATAGGATGGCGTTCGACGTTTGATCCAGCCGGGAGTGATCGTGATGGACACCGAGGAACACCTCGCTCCACTGCAACGGGGGGTTGAGAGCTGGAACCACTGGCGGCAACAACACCCAGAGCTGAACCCCGACCTCAAAGACGCCTACCTCAGTCGCGCAGACCTCAATGGGGCGAACTTAAGCCGGGCCAATCTCAGTCGAACCAATCTCAGCGGCGCGCACCTCAGCGGGGCCGACCTCAGTGGCGCTCAGCTCAGCGGCGCTTATCTCAGTGGCGCGGACCTGAGCTGGGCCAAGCTCAGCGGCGCTCAGCTCAGCGGGGCTAACCTCAGTGGGGCCGACCTCCGCCAAGCCAACCTCAGCGAGGCCGACCTGCAGGGCGCGTACCTCAGCGGGGCCAAGCTCAGCGGCGCAGTTCTCTGCCAGGCCGATCTCAGCCAAGCCAACCTACGCGAGGCCGACCTACGCGGGGCCGACCTATCCGAGACCCAGGCGCTGGCGACCGATTTCGGCGCAGCCCTACTGACCGGTGCCTGCCTGGAAGACTGGAGCATCAACCCGGCGACTCAGTTTGAGCAGGTGATTTGCGATTACATCTACCTGCAAAGCCAGCAGCAGCAACGCCGCCCCCGACGCGGCAACTTTGCCGCTGGTCAACTGCTGAACCTCCTCCAAAAAACGCTCTGCACAGCCGAACTGAGCTTGTACCACGGCATCAATTGGCAGGCATTTGTGCTGGCTTACCAAAAGCTGCAAACCAACTACGGCAATGAGGACTTGGCGATTCAGGCCATTGAAACCGGCGAGAGCGGTCTGGTCGTGATTCGGCTCAGGATTCCGCCTGAGGCTAACCCCGCAGACCTGCAAGCCTTCCTGAAACGAACTTATGAGCTAGAACTCAAAGCCACCCACCGAAAATATCGAGAATGCTTCGGCATCCAGGATGAAAAAATCGCCCTGTACCACCAGAAAAGCGCCGACCTGACGCAATTAGTCCAGCATTTGGCTGACCGGGTGTTCACGCTAGAAGACCTGGTTGCCCCGGTCAGCCCGACCCCAGCCCAGGCTGTGCGTCTCGACCTAGGCAAGGCCACAATCGACCTGAGCGAACCGGCCCAGACCCAGCCTGTGCGCCCGAACTCAGAACCCCAGAACTCCAGGCAATTAGAAGCCAAATTCCAGCAGCTGTTGACCCAACTCGCCGAGCCTTCGCCAAGCTCGGATGAGTGAGCGGCGCACGCCAAGGCCCAGCAGCGTCAGCTCAAGGGAGAAACCCCAGCCAGATCGAGGATTTGCGGGATCAGCTCTTCCTTCCTGACCGCCATCAGGTGCACACCCTGGCAAAGTTCGCGCGTGGCCCGGATCTGCTCAGCGGCGATCTGCATGCCTTCGCGCAGGGGGTCGGCGGCCTGGGCCAAGCGCTCAATCAGCGCCTCCGGGATCTGGGCTCCCGGCACATTGCGGTTGACGAACTGGGCATTCTTGGCCGACTTGAGCAGGAAAATTCCGGCCAGGACCGGCTTGCCGCTAGGACTACCCAACTGGTCCATGAACTTGGCAAACCGATCCAAATCGGTGATCATCTGGCTTTGAAAGAACTGCGCTCCCGCCGCTAGCTTGCGCTCAAACCGGCGCTGCAAGCCCGACCAGCTGGTCGCCTGCGGATCCACGGCGGCCCCTGCAAACAGCTGCGTGCAGCCATCGCTCAGCGGCTGCGCCCGACAATCTGCCCCGGCATTCAGCTCGCCGATTAGCTGCAGCAGGCGCACCGACTCCAGGTCGAATACTGGACGCGCCTCGGGGTGATTGCCCGCCTTCACCGGATCGCCGGTCAGAGCCAGGACATTGAAAATGCCCAGCGCCGATGCGCCTAATAAATCGCCCATCAGCGCCAGCCGATTGCGGTCGCGGCAGGCCAGCTGATAGACCGGCTCGATTCCCTGCTGCTGCAACAGCACCGACGCCGCTAGCGAACTCATGCGCAACACTGCCCGGCTGCAATCGGTGACATTCACCGCATGCACCCGACCCTTGAGCCGCTGGGCATTGGCCAGCATCCCGCTCGGGTCGGTGCCGCAGGGGGGGGCAACCTCCGCCGTGAGCAAAAATTCGCCGCGCGCTGCCGCCTGGGCCAGCCCCGAGGTACGGGGCGTCAAACCGGAGGGCAGAGCGTCAGTCACCGAGTCGGTCATACCAGCCTGAGGGTAGGGTTCACCCATCATCTCAGCTCAGGCGAGCAACAGGCCCATGGCTTGCTTGGCTCGCTGGAGCGTCTGTTGCGCCACCGCTTCTGCTGAGAGCCGCCCCTGCTTCAGGACGTCATCGAGATAGCCCGGCGTGTTCATGACCTGTGCGTAGCGCTCGCGGATCGGCGCGAGGCTGGTGATCAGGACCTCGGTCAGCAGCGGTTTGAACTGGCCCCAGCCCAGGTCTGCGCACTCGGCTGCCACTGCAGCCTTGGTTTGGCCCGAAAAGATCTGGTAGAGCCCCAGCAGGTTATTGGCCTCGGGGCGCTCGGGGTTGTCAAATTCCAGGCCGCGAATTGGGTCAGTTTTGCAGCGCTTGATCTTCTTGGCAATCTCTTCGGGCGAATCCAGCAGGTTGATGCGGCTGAGGTCTGAGGGATCGGACTTGGACATCTTTTTGCTGCCGTCGGTCAGGCTCATCACTCGCTTGCCCTCGGCGCGGATCAGCGGCTGCGGCAGTTTAAAGATCGGCGCAGCCTCGCGGCCAAACAGGTGGTTGAACGTGTTGGCAATGTCGCGGGTCAGCTCCAGGTGTTGCTTCTGGTCTTCGCCCACTGGCACCACATCGGTTTGGTACAGCAGAATGTCTGCCGCCATCAGCACCGGGTAATCGAGCAGGCCGGTGCCGACTTTTTCGCCCTGGCGCTCGGCTTTCTCTTTGTACTGGATCATGTCGGTGAGCCAGTTGAGTGGCGTGATGCAATTGAGCAACCAGGCCAGCTCCGCATGGGCCGAAACCTGAGACTGCAAAAAGATCGTCGAGCCCTGTGGGTCGATGCCGCAGGCGATGTAGAGCGCTGCCAGCTGCCGCGAATTGACCGACAACGCCTGAGGGTCGTGGGGAACGGTCATGGCGTGCAGGTCCACGATACAGAAGAAATTTTCGTAGGTCTGCTGCTGTTCCACCCAGTTGCGGAACGAGCCCAGATAATTGCCCAAGTGAGGATTGCCGGTGGGTTGTGCGCCAGAGAAAATCCGAGGTCTGTTCATCAAGGCTGAGCCGAGGGGCGGCAGAGGGGGATAGCGAAGATTCACCCAATTCTACTGGCCTTCAGGATTCTACTGGCCTTCAGGAGGCCGCACTGAAAGTGCTAGGTTGCAGCGGGTCGGCGGGTTGCTCAGCGTCACACCGGGCTGAATCTCAACCCGACAAAACGGTAGCGATCTGCCGCGCCCCAAATCCGCCTGAAAGCTGACTGGTAGCTGACCGATCAGGGCCTCCTGCACGAACAGCTCCTGGCTGCTGGGTTGCAGTTGGTAGTAGACGGTTAGGGTGTCGTCGGGAAACCAGGCACTCACCAGGGCCATCAGCTGTGGCAGCACAAATCCCTGCTCCTGGGGGTCGGGCACCAGACGCAGGCCCACCAGCCGGTCCCGGATGAAGTAGACGTAGCACAGAAAGCCGCGCGCGTAGACCAGTTGCTGCTCCGGCGGCGGTGTGTACAGACCCTCGCCGCCCGGTTGCATGTAGCGTCGCACCACCTGACTGTCGCTGCCGCGTCGGGCTGTGGCAAAGCTCACCCAGTTGGCCGCGTCGGCATACTGCTGAAACTGCTGCAGGCCCATGCCCAGATAGAGGGTTCCTGGCCAAGTGCTTGAGCGGGCGCGAGACTGGGGCGAAGCTTGCACGAGTTCGCCTAGCTTGGCGGGGGTCGGCTGGTGGCGGTCGCGCCACCACGAAGAGATCAAGGCTGGATTCGGAAACAGGCGCGTGCCTGGCGCGGGGGCATTGCCGATGCGCACCAATTCTCGATCTGGGGCGGCGCGTAGCGGCAAGCCCGCTGCCCCGAGTAGTAGAATTCCCCCCACCATTCTTCTCAGTCCCGATCCAGACAAGGGCTGTCTGCGGTTCATCATGTCGAATCTAAAAAAAGTTGATGTGCTGTAGGATGCCCGCGCTCCCCCCCCGGTCGGTCTTGCGCAAACGCGTCTTAGACAACAGCCAGCCTTACAGTGTGCTCCCATTGTGCCTCCCTTTGCTCGGGAGCAGCCTCCCTACTTCTGAGTGGTTCTCAAAGGTGCGCAGGCCGAGAAAACAGGATTAAGCCAGGCGGGGTAGGCTCCACACCCAGTTGATGAAGCGGCTGACCTTGCCCGGGCCTGCAATGCCCAAGGCCGGGATGTTGTAGTTCTGGGTGGTTCTGCCGATGCCGAGGCGAGTCGGCTCCGTGTCGAGAAAGCCGTAGGCGCTCGCTAAGCTATTGGCCAGGGTGCAGGAGATGCGGAAGCGCCCGACCAGGGCGCGGCTGCTAGTTCGATAGGTCCAGTCGATGCCGGGTCCCGGCAAGGGGGCAGTTCCCCGAGGACCAGTACATAGAAAATGGGTGGTTTCCACCAGCTTGGCGACCTGAACCTCATAGAGGCGCAGCCGCGTGCCGGGGTCTGCCGTGATCGTAATGTCTTCGCTGCGAGCAACCAACTCAGCCGTCGAGAATCGGGTGCGGTCTAAAGACGGCGTGTAAAACAGACTGGCGACCTGAGAGGACACCGGCTGCGCCTGCACTCCTAAACTGCTCCCTAATAACAGCAGGATGCCAGCAGCCCCGCCTCCGCGTGCAAGCCATCCCCCCAATCCCTTGCTCGTCATGCCTCGAAACTCTCGCAGTCTATCGCCTCAGGAGTATCAGGCTGGGGGGATGTCCGTCAAGAACCCAGGTCAGGGGTGACTAGTCCCAAGTCAACACCGCCAGGGTTCAGGTGCTCTGGTGCAGGTTGGCGG
>JANNOU010000149.1:0-9468 GCA_031399305.1 Leptolyngbya sp. SOY_34_metabat_272 | reverse complement strand
CTGCGGTGGGCGCTGATGATCAGGCGCTCGTCAACCTGTGGCGGGTTCAACGGCTGCGACCTGATCTCCAGCGTGACCTGGGGGGTTCGCTGGGTTTGCTGCGTGCCTTCCGCATTCTTGAAGCTTAGGCTCAGCGTATCGTCAGAGACCGCCCGCAGGTTCAGCCGATCGGTGGCGTTCTGCCCAAAGCGCTGCACGACGCCGATTCTGAGTTCAGGGTTACGTGAGTCTTGCGCCATGGGGCTGCTAGCTGGACCTGCAGCCCCTACCGCCTGCGCCGTTAGCAAACCACAGAGAAAACCCCAGACAAGGGAGCCAAGGCAGCGAAACGAAGGGGGGCAGCACATAAGCAAGAACCAGCACAGCTGTCAGAATTGCCTGACATCATAGCCTCCCACTTCGGTCGAAGATCAACCCTCAGAGAGAGGCCCCCGTTCATCAGGGTCTGTTGAGGCTAGGAGAGCGCTTCTAGGTAGTCGCGCACCCGGTTGCGCCGTTTAGGCTGACGCAGCTTTTGCAACGCCTTGGCCTCGATCTGACGCACACGCTCGCGTGACAGATCCAGAGCCCGCCCGATCTCAGCCAACGAATAGGTCCGGCCGTCACCCAGGCCAAAGCGCATGCGGATTACATCCCGCTCGCGGCTGGTGAGATCGCTGAGCAGCTGCAGCAAGTCGCGGTGCAGCGCCTCGCGCATCATCATCTCTTCGGGCGAGGCGTTCTCGGTGTCGTCGAGCAGGTCGCCGAGTTCGGTGTCTTTGTCCTTGCCGACCTTGGTCTCTAGAGACACTGATCGGGGCACGCGAACCAGCAGTTCGCGCACCTGGGGCGGCGTCATTTCCAGCTCTTGGGCAATGTCCTCAATGGTGGCGGTGCGGCCCTTTTCTTGGGAGAGCTTTCGCTGCGCTTTTTTGATCTTGTTGAGCTTCTCGGTAATGTGCACGGGCAGGCGGATCGTGCGGCTCTGAGTGGCGATCGCCCGCGTGATCCCCTGGCGGATCCACCAGTAGGCGTAGGTGCTGAAGCGGTAGCCTTTGGTCGGGTCGAACTTCTCGACTGCCCGCTCCAGGCCCAGGGTGCCTTCTTGGATCAGGTCCAGCAATTCCAAGCCGCGGTTCTGATACTTCTTGGCAACTGAGACCACCAGGCGCAGGTTGGCCTTGATCATGTGCTCTTTGGCGCGGCTACCTTGCTCCTGGATTTGCTCCAGCTCGGTCAGGCTCAGGCTCGCCTCTTCAGCCCAAGCTCGCTTGCCGCTGGCTAAGATCTGCTTCAACTCCGCCGCATCGGTCAACCGAGACTCGCTTGCCCACCGCTCCAAGGAGGGACGGTGACCCAGCTGGGCCACTAAACGGTCGCGCACCTCGATCACATGCGCCAAGGGCTGGAGGGCAAGGTTGCCTTGGCGGGCCGCTTCGCTGCGCAATTCCAGCAGAGCCATGTAGCGCTGGACTTTCTGAGCTTCGGATACCTCTTCGTCGCGCGCCAGAAGCTTGACACGCCCAATCTCTTGCAGGTAAAGACGAACTAGGTCGGTGGTTCGCCGCCCTGCAGAGCTTCTCAGGTCTGCAGCCGCCTCAGCGTACTCAACCTCTAGATCCACAGGGTCTAGGTTTCCAGAGTCCGGCTCGAACTCTTGGCCGTACTCAGCCTCAGCGTCGAAAGGTATTCCTGACATAGCGATTGTCTCAGCGGCTCCAGATGGACGGTATTAGAGTTTGATCAACAACCTTTACTCAGTGTTCCCCTAAAATCGAGTCCTCCGAACACTGGCCCTCCGCTGAGGGGTCCAATTTGAAGAACTGCGGCTCGGTAGGGGCAGTTCTGAATCAGGCTGTTAGACTTGAAGGCACCCCAACACCACGGGCTTAGCCCGAAGTCAACTTTGCTGCTCAGTGATAGCATGGCTAGCCCTATCCTAGCTTCCACTTTCTTTTTAACGCTGCTGCTGTTGGTGGGCCTGGTTTTTTTCGTACGAGCATCGATAAAAGACCGAACGCAGGAGTGGGTCCTGGCTTCAGAAGTCGAGGGCGAACAACTAGTGAGACAGCTCAGGCAGTACTTTACCCGGCGGGCCTACCGGGTCATAAAAGTGGCTGCCCAGTCGCCTTTAGCAGAACCGACTGCTAGCGAGGATCTCTGGCAGCAACCGGGGGCTGTGACCTGGGCCGGTCAAGTGCGCCCGAGCCTCTTCCTGGCATTCTTCCTCAGTGGTCTAGCCGGATCCGGGTTGTTTTGCTTGGGTCTGGTGTTCTCCATTCTGGATCCCCTGCGGGCCTCGCTCTGGCCAGCACTGGCAGTTCTAGGACCGGTGGCAGGGGCGTTCTACTGGCAGGGGGCCGGTCGCGAGGAGCAGGTTTGCCTTCGAGTTGAGGAAGTCAGTGAAGACCCTCAGCTCAGTCGGATTCGTGTGCGAGCACACCGAGATGAGCTGGCAGAGCTGCAGAGTGCGCTGAACCTGAAACCGGCAGAGCCTTGACGGGAGTTTGAGCTGGAGGGATTGAGCAACGGCGGCGCTCAATCCTCGTCCCAAGACTCGACGGCCAGCAGATCTGAGACTGGGTCCTGCATGGAGAATTCGAATTCCTGGAGTTCTTGTTTCCAGTGGGACCAGTCGTTGCCGTAGAGCAGCGCGATTTTCCAAATCTGATCGCTGGGCTTGAGGACGCCAGATTCTACAAGCGAACGAACTTGGTTCTGAAGTTTCACCATTGGGTGAGTGACTTGCCGAGCCATGATGCTTATTTAACTAAAGAGTTCCGTTTTGAGAAATCCGTGCCTCCCACCCTGGACTGAGTGAAAGCAAAGCAGCATGTGTAGGAGAGGCATTCAGCTGTGCTCTACGCTGGCGCGATACTCGCGATACTGCAGTTGGGGCCATTAGCCCCCCATTGTATCTCAGATATACTGAGTTTCAACGCACCTCGGATGGCGCTGAGCTTCTGAGCAACCCGCAAAACGTGCAGGCGATTGAAAAAGCTGAACATCCTCCTGCAAAATCTTTATCGGTGGCGAGCCCGGCTTGGGAAGGCTGACGGCTGCACTCCTCTTGTCTGAAGGGTTTGCGCTGGCCAACCGACGCCGTGTAACTACTGCCTGACCGGTCGGGTCGCAAGCCGAAGAGTTGCCGACAGCTTAAAATTTTGTTACAAGGTAGGGAAGCGCTCTTAAACAAATGCAAAAAAGGAGAGCAGTGAATGTTCACCCTTCAAAGGCAGTGTGCGATGCCAGCCGGGCCTGCTACGGGTGAGAACCTGGGTGAGCAGCTGCTCAACAGGGTGGCGAGCAGTGCGATTCGGCGCCTGTTCAGCCAGGCTGAGTCGGTTGAGGTGTCGATCCGTTGTAATCCGCCTGCGAAGCTGCTCCAGGGCAGTGTTGATAGCTTCCGCATGGATGGCCGGGGGCTGGTGATCCGCCGCCAGTTTCGGACGGAATCGCTGTCGTTCGAGGCCGAGAACATCGCCCTGGACTTCAGCGCGGTTATGCAGAACCAGTCGATTCGCCTCAAGCAACCAGCTCAGGCGCTGGCTCAAGTGGTTCTGACTGAAGCTGATATCAATCAGGCCTTTACCGCTGAACTGGTGGCTCGCCGCCTGCGCCAAGTATCGCTACCTGAACTCGACGCCCAGCCAGTTGACTTCGAGAATGTTCACCTGGAGCTACTGCGCGGCAACCGGGTGCGGCTGGAAGCCTGGACCTGCTTCGCTGATGGCAGCCGTATCCCAATGCAGTTCACCACAACCTTAGAGCTGGAGCGGCGGCGACGTGTGCTGTTTACCAATCCGTTGCTCGACTGTCCACCGGTTGATGGCAGTAATGAACGGGGTGAGGCTTGTGCTCGGGCATTCTTAAACTTGCTCAACAGCCTAGTAGATTTGGATCGCTTCGGCTTGGATGGAGTCGCGCTGCGGCTGAATCGGCTGGAAACCCAGAGTGGGCGGCTGGTCTTCAGCGGTTACGCGCAGATTGACCACTTCCCGCGCAAGAGCTGAGCCGCCTAGCTCCCTGCAGCTACCCTCTGTTTTGTGGTAGCAATAGTCAGACGATACTCAGCCATACGCAAGTCGTGCTGGGGGCTGGAGCTGATATGCCGATACTGAAATGGTTTCAAGATGGTGGCGTAGTCATGTGGCCGCTGCTGGGATTTTCTATCCTGGCAGTGGCTCTGATCTTTGAGCGCGCAGCGTTCTGGCTGCGTATTTCTCGCCGCCAGGAGCAACTGGTGCTAGAAACTCTAGCGCTGTACCGACGCAATGTCCGCTCGGCCCTATTCAAGCTGGAGCAGAACGCGGATTTGCCGCTGGCGCGCATCTTTTTGGCAGGGTTGGAATTAGACAGCCCTAACCCGGAGGAGTTTCGCTTGGCGCTGGAAAGTGCAGCACAGGCGGAGATTCCGCTGCTAAGGCGATTCAACGTGGTATTTGACATGATCATCACCGTTGCACCGCTGCTCGGACTGCTAGGGACAGTCTTGGGTCTGATCACCACCTTCAGTGCTCTGAAGGTGGGGAATTTGGGTGCAACTCAGGCGGGTGATGTCACCGCTGGTATCAGCGAGGCCCTAGTGTCCACTGCTTCGGGCATGATCGTGGCAGTACCCACCCTGATTTTTGCCAGCATCTTCCGCGCTTTCTACACGCGTCAAATTGCCATGATTCAGGAGTACGGGGGGCAGCTTGAGCTGCTGCATCGTCGGCGTTATGATCGGGGCGGTTTAAGCACGGAGGTGCCCTATGCGTCTACCTGAAGAGCCTGAGCCCATGCCGCAGATCAACGTCGTCCCAATGATCGATGTGGTCTTTGCGATTTTGACCTTTCTGATTATGTCCAGCCTGTTTCTGACACGCTCTGAAGGGCTGCCAGTGAACCTGCCCAAAGCCTCTACAGCACAGAGGCAGCAGCAGTCGCAGATCAACGTCACTATTGACGCTGTGGGCAAGTTGGCGTTGAACCGCAAGCCGATTGAATTGGCTCAGCTCAAGTCTCAGGTGCAGGCGTTAATGGGCACCGATACCCAGAGCTTAGTGGTGTTGAATGCCGATGCCAAGGTGGTCAACGGCAAGGTTGTCGAGGTGATGGACACGTTGCGCACAATCCCAGGGGTACGCATGGCAATTGCGGCCCAACGCCAGTCCCCGTAAACTACACATTGGGCGCTGCGTCGCGGCGCTCAATTGTGGGGTAAGGGACCAGATTTTTGGGGTTTTTATGCTGCGTTGGCGTTCGATTGTGTCTGTCGTTCTGACCCTGGTGGCGGTGATGCTAGTGGGTTGTTCCGGTCCAGTGCCCGAGGCGGTGCTGCCAAGCGTTGATCCAGCGAAGTTGGAGCAGATTCAGAGCTATGTCAGCAAGGTGGAGGCATTCCGGGAGCGCTTTGATCAGCTGCCAGCCTTGATTGCAGAGCGTAACTGGTCAGACACTGACTCGCTGATCCACGGGCCGTTAGGCGATCTGCGGCAGACAGTGAATTACCTGGCTCATCAGTTGTCGCCACCTCAGGCGATGCAGCTGCGCGACCTATCCAAGAACTTGTTCAAGGAGCTGGTCAAACTTGACCTAGCCGCAACCACGGACGACCAAGCGGCGGTGCTCAGTGCTTTCGGCAGAGCCCGGCAGAACTTCGATCAAATTCTAGTGCTGTTGCACTCTTAAGACTGGGAATGTCTGGAAACCTTGAGGCAGGCACTGAAGGAAGCGGCCTGCCCGGGTACAATGTCGGGGTTTCCGTCATCGAGCGCAGATTCATGGGTCGGGCTACTAAAGTCGTGCTGGCATATTCGGGGGGAGTTGACACCTCAGTGTGCATTCCCTACCTCAAACAGGAGTGGGGCGTGCAGGAGGTGATCACCCTGGCGGCTGACTTAGGCCAGGGGGATGAGCTGGAGCCCATCCGGCAGAAGGCCCTGGATTCGGGGGCCAGCGTTTCGCTGGTGCGGGACGTCAAGCAGGAATTTCTGACGGACTACGCCTTCCCGGCGCTTCAGGCCAATGCCCTTTACGAAAATCGCTATCCCCTGTCAACGGCCTTGGCTCGCCCGCTGATCGCTCGCCTGCTGGTCGAAGCTGCCGAGGAATATGGCGCGGATGCGGTGGCCCACGGTTGCACTGGTAAGGGCAACGATCAGGTGCGCTTTGATGTGTCGATCGCGGCCCTCAAACCCAAGCTCAAAGTCCTAGCCCCGGCGCGGGAATGGGGGATGAGCCGGGAGGAGACGATTGCTTACGGAGAGAAGTTTGGCATCCCTGCGCCGGTTAAAAAGAAATCGCCCTACAGCATTGACCGCAATCTACTGGGCCGCAGCATTGAGGCCGGTCCTCTCGAAGACCCTTGGACCGAACCTCTGGAAGAAGTCTACGCCCTGACTCAGCCGGTGAGCGCCACGCCGGATCAACCCGCCTATGTGGAGGTCAGCTTCAAGCAGGGAATCCCAACCCACCTGGATGAGCAGGTGCTGGGGCCTGTAGAGCTGGTGACCCGTCTGGGAGAGATAGCCGGACTCCACGGCTACGGGCGGATCGACATGGTCGAAAATCGTCTGGTTGGCATCAAGACGCGCGAGATCTACGAGGTGCCAGCGCTGCTAGCCTTGATTCACGCCCACCGCGAGGTTGAAAGCTTGACCCTGACCGCCGATGTCAGCCACTATAAGCGCGGCGTCGAGGAGACCTACGCCCAGTTGGTCTACAACGGCCTCTGGTACAGCCCGCTCAAAAATGCCTTAGATGCCTTCATCCATCAAACCCAGGAGCGCGTTTCTGGGACGGTGCGGCTCAAGTTCTTTAAGGGCAATCTGAGCATTGTGGGCCGTAAGTCTGCCAATTCTCTCTACGACGAAGAGATGGCGACCTACGGCGCTGAAGACCAGTTTGACCACAAAGCAGCTGAAGGCTTCATTTACGTCTGGGGTCTGCCCACGCGGGTTTGGTCGCAGAAGAGTCGTGGCTGAAGGCAAGCACCTTACTCAAAGGTCAAGATCGTACAGGCAAAACTCCTGACGCATGGATTGCGTGAGAGGTCGGTAGTTGAGGGAATCTGCGAGGCGAGCGACAAAGTTCGCCCCAGGGTTGTGGACCTTACTAAAATTCTTCTGGGACATATTCTCGCCATTGCCCACGGTGTAAACCACTCCAGCGAAGGGCAAGGGTTGCAGGGGTGTCCCACTTTCATCCATCGCTGCTTTAATCTCTTTATGATTGCCGTAAAACTGGTAAAAATAGGGATCATCTCCCTGAGTGCTGACGGATAGCTTATAGAGGTTGTAATTGATAATGTGGCAGGTGCCGCACCAGCGATTGAACGCTTTCTTGCGGAGGTATACGAACTTGCCGCCTTCGTTATAGACATAACCCTTGTCCACAAACCAGCCGTTGCCTTGGGGATGCCGACTGGCGAACTCGGCGAGCTGATTGCTGACACAGTCGTCAGCATCAACAATCATGGCGTAGGAGGGATTTGAGTCCTTGGCGTGAACTAAGCCTGTCAAAACTTTTCGTCCTCTATCCATCAAGCCGGGCACCTTGCCCGGCTCAGGCAATGGGAAATCGCCCTCGATATAGGTGATTTTAGGATGGTTAAATCGAATCTCAGGCTTCTCGTTACAGACAACAATCACCCTAAAGTCAGAGGATGTCTGATTGCAGGCGGATTTGACGCACCGTTCGAATAGCTGGCACACCAGGTCCCAAGACTTAGAGATTTTTGCGCTTTTTAGTGGGATGACAAAGACCAGCATTTTAGAAGTACCTAGGCACTGAGCGAGCGGTCGGATCGGAACTTGACTTGAGGGTTTAAGGGAACGCTTGGCTAATCCTTTAGGATCTTGGTGTCGAGCAGATCGAGCATCTCGCTCCCCTGCTTGAGATCGAACTTCCTAGCAAAGTAAAAGTCACCGTTCGCGATCGCTGGATAATCTTGGACCGTTAGAGTCTGGTAGTAACCAGCCAACGCGCCACCACTGGTGGAAATGGCGTAGCGCTTGTCGTCGTCGCAAAGGTTGAATAGCTTACTGTTAGCCAGCACGCTTGCCAGGATGGACTCCTCCGGCATCACGGTTTTTTGGTAGTAGGCAACCAGCGCGGGATTGTCCTGGAGGAAGGACCTCAGGTACTGAACACAGCTTCTGGACAGCATGGACCAGACCAGATTGCCATAGCAGACAAACTTCTCACTAAAAGGATTCGAAAATGCTCTCACTCCGATCAGTTTTCTGCAGCCCGTGTAGATGTGAACTAGGGACTGGAGCTGATTGAGCCTAGAGAATTTTTTCGCGAGTTCGTGACTTTTCTGCGGCAAGTTGAAATAGTACTGATAGTAATAGCGATTGAATCCTTTCTTGCCCGGATGCCAGGGACCTGCCTTCCAGTGTTTTAAGAAACCATCATAGTCCGTGTTTTCTAAGAGATGCTCAAGCTTAGAAATGGGCTGAGTTGGGTAGTCTTGGCCCGACAGATACACCAGCCAATCGAAGCTGGCCTGGTGCTCAAACAGCCAATTGATAGCATCTAAATAGACTTGAAAGAGTGAATAGTCGCCCCGAACTGTGGGCTGCTCCCGCCGGATCAGATTGACCTCTGATAAACCGTCCAGGGAAGTTACATCCAATGGGGAAGTACTGAAATCGTGGCTAATCAGCACCTGAGAATTGGGGCTGGATTGCCTAATCACCCGAGCCAGTCGGCAAACTTGCTCGGGTGCAGTATGGCTCTGGATGAAATAGCAGACTTTCACAGCTTGTCCCTCAACCCGGTTCAAGATAGTCAGAAAACCTCACCAAATCCAGGTAGCTGACTTGCGCCGAGCAGTGGTGTAGTGCTGAGGTCGAATCTCGGCACTTCCATGCCCAATATGCGCTACTCTAGCCCAGACGTTTGGGGCGCTCGCATCAAGGTCTGGTGAATGTTCTCCCAGATTGTATAAAGAGCTCAACAAGTCAGGGGCCAGGGCTATTGCGTTCTAGGTGGCAGAATCTAGCCTCTGTTGCCAGTGGGGCAAATGCTTCCCATGTCGGGTTCTCCCACCCATCCCGACTTTTCCCTCAGTCAACTCCGTTCCTCCTAGAGACCCTCTGAAGGCTCTTGGAAGCTCTCCGCAGACACTTGCAACTGCAGTGACTTGGAACGCTCCCATCCTCTCCACACAGGAGTGGTAGGCGGGGGTGCTAGAGAATCCGGAATGGGGTTTGCCCCCCAAACGCCCCACTGGGTCGGCTCGCTGTAGTTCCGACTCGCTGGCCACTCGGCCTACCAAGCCTGGAACTCGCCGCATTCGGCTGAGCACTCGAAGCCTCCAGTTTGGAACTCGGCTGGGCGCGCTGAAGGCTGGGAAGGTCGAGCTATTTTCTCGACTTTCGCGGCTTGGCGCTCGGCAGCGCGAGTGCCGGACTCGGAGTCTGGAGCGGATGGCTCGACCTGCCGGGCTGGCAACTCGACGCTTCGGGCTCGGAGCTTGGGAACCGGACCCGGAGGGGT
>JANNOU010000125.1:0-7496 GCA_031399305.1 Leptolyngbya sp. SOY_34_metabat_272 | reverse complement strand
TTGTTCACGTTCTGCCAGGACGTGTTTGTGCGCGAGGACCTGACCGAACGGACCTTGATCCTATTTGTGGCGGCTACGCAAATTGGCATGTTCGCGCTGCTGGCAGACATGATCGATAAGCGCAGCAGCCGGTGAGACCGCAGCCTGGTCTCCTACGTGGGTGTCAACTGAAGGCTGAAGCGCCTCAGACTTGCTGGGTCAGCGGGTCCTAGGCTCGGTGTCGCGCCCCCCCCTCCCTGGCCTCGCCACGCAAAACTGCGCTTCCCAGGCTCCGAGCCCGCCGCATCGGGTTCCCAGCCCGGCAGGTCGAGCTATCCGCTCCAGACTCCGAGTCCGGCACTCGCGCTGCCGAGCGCCAAGCCGCAAAAGTCGAGAAAATAGCTCGGCCTTCCCAGCCTTCAGCTCGCACAGCCGAGTTCCAGACTGGAGGCTTCGAGTGCTCAGCCGAATGCGGCGAGTTCCAGGCTCGGTAGGCCGAGTGGCCAGCGAGTCGCAACCACAGCGAGCCGACCCAGTGGGCAACGGATTCGGGAGCGCATGGAACGGATGGGCGACCGCTCAACCCCTCAACTTCCTATTCGCTCCCGAATTCGCGAAAGTTCTCAGGTGCTGGGTCTTGGGTGGACCGGCGCTCTAGCCTACTCGCGGCTCGTTAGGATCAGGCTGAGAGAGTCTGCGGGGTCGAGGACGGCACCTGGGTAGCGGCCTCCCAACTGCTCTCGCCTCACGCCTTGTCTGGGAGAACATCGCCATGAAGCTTCGTTCGATCGAAACCACCCCCAGCCCCAACTCCATGAAGCTCAACCTCGATGAGCAGATTAGTGCCAAGGCCCTCACACTCGAAGCCGGGACAGATCTGACCCAGGCCCCTCCGGTGGCTCAGCAACTCCTGAGCATTTCAGGGGTTCGCTCGGTCTTTCTGATCAGCGACTTTATTACCTTGACCCGAGAGGGCCACGCGGACTGGCCAGCGATCCTGAGGCAAGCGACCCGACTGCTTGGGTTGGCAGACAACGCCGAGGCCAAACTCGTAGACGCCGCCCTGCCCGCTCCAGCAGTCGAGGCAAAGGCGAACCGTCCTCAACCCAATCAGGCTAGCCAGAAGCCGGTTGAGGTTGCTATCCAAGTCTTTCGGGGCATTCCGGTTCAGGTTCGGGTCACAGGCGAGGGTGAACAGGCCCGCGTCAGTCTGCCCGAACGCTTTACCAACGCCCTGCAACGGGCCATCCTCGCCACCAACGCCGACTATGTGGCCGAGCGTCGCTGGCAGCCGAGCGATCACCGCTTGGGCCAACCGGCTGAAGTGGCCCAAATGGTGGCTGATGAACTGGCGCTGCTCATCGACCCTGACGAACTGACTCGCCTCGAACAGGCTGCCCTGATTCCTCCCAGCCAGGAGCCGCAGACTTCTCCCGCTCTTCAGCAGGCAGACCTGCTAGCTGAACTCAACCACCCTGCTTGGGAGCGCCGCCTCAAAGCAGTCCAAGCCATTGAAGTCAATGAGCAAACCTTGCCCGCCGTGCTCAAAGCCCTCCAGGACCCGCGAGCTGCGATCCGCCGCTGGGCGGCTGCCGTGCTCGGCAGCAGCGGCAGGTCTGAAGCAGTGGAGCCTCTGTGCCGCGTGGTTCTCGGCGATAGCTCGGCGAGCGTTCGGCGAACTGCTGGAGACGCCCTCAGCGATCTCAGCGATTCCCGCGCGATCGGGTCCCTGTGTCAAGCTCTGACAGATATCTCAAAACTTGTGCGCTGGCGAGCAGCCCGCTTCCTCAATGAACTCGGCGACCAGAGCGCCACTGAACCGCTACGCCGAGCGATAGCCCAGGAAACCGAATTTGACGTTCGCCTCGAAATGGAGGCCGCGCTAGAACGCATCGAACAGGGCGGGGAAGCTCCTATCCCCATGTGGATGCGGATTGCTCAGAGCAAGGGTTAAGACGCTGTGGCCAACCCAACCTTGCGCACGGTTAGCTTACGGGTGATTGAGTCTAGCTTGACCTTTTTCGGCATACCCCAGAAACCCTGAAAAGCCCCCAGGTCAATCCTGGAGGCTCATTGCTAGCTGATATGGGCCGGGCTAGATTCGAACTAGCGTAGGCGTAGCCAGCGGATTTACAGTCCGCCCCCATTAACCACTCGGGCACCGACCCAGCTACTCACGGAATTCTAGGGTAGCATCATTTAGTTCTTTTTAAACCCAATGGTCTGTCAGCTAGGATCCTCTCCGACTTGGGCGAGTTCCCGCTCTCCGAAGATGGCGGCGGCCTGACGGTAGAACTTAAACTCCAACAGGTTGTGGAAGGGATCCTCCAGGAAAAAGGTTCGATGCTCAAGAGGACTGCCGGGGAAGCGATGTTTGGGCGGCTGATAAAAGCTCAGCTGGCGGCGCTGAGCGCGTTCAAGGAGAGCTTCCCAGTCAGCTTCCAGCTCAAAGATGAGGCCGAAGTGGCGGGGGTAGATGCCTCGTTGAGAAGCTAGGGGCTGGTCGGTGAGATGGGCGGACAGTTGGTGCCCGGCTAGGCCCAGGATCAAGGCGGTGCCAGACTGGCGGCCCAGCTCACAGCCCAGGCCTTCCACGTAGAAGCTGCGAGCCTGTGCTAAGTCGCTGACCGGAAAGGCCAGATGAAAGCGAACTAGGCCGGTGAACATGAGTGACAGACCTCTTTTACAGCAGATGTCTCTGAATTTCTAGCAGAATGAGGAGGCTGAGTTGGTCGTCAAGGCTATGGCCCTGGGTATCGGCGGGATTGAAATGCCTCTGGAGCTAACGCCCTGGCTGATAGCTCTGGCGCTGAACAGCGGCTTGGGGTTGGTGGCCTGGTTAGCTCCTAAAAAATTGCTGACTCCCGAGGGGCTGCTGCATGCCTGGGCTCTAGGAGTGCTGATCTGGGGCACGCTGGGCTGGCAGGGCTATCTGGTGGTGCTGTTTTATTTCTTGGTGGGATCCGGGGTCACGCGGGTGGGCATGGCGCGCAAGCAGGCAGCGGGCATCGCCGAGAAGCGAGATGGCGCGCGCGGACCGGAGAATGTCTGGGGCTCGGCTCTGGCCGGAGCGGTCTGCGCCTTGGGGACGGTCTTCGCACCAGCGCCCCTGCGCGAGCTTTTGGGGCTGGGGTATGTGGCCAGTTTTGCTACTAAGCTCTCGGATACGACGGCCAGCGAGGTAGGCAAAGCCTATGGTCAGCATACCTTCTTGATCACCACGTTCAAGGCGGTGCCACGGGGGACAGAGGGAGCGGTGAGCGCGGAAGGGACTCTGGCTGGCGTGGTTGCTTCGTTGTTGCAGGCGCTAGTTGGGCTAGGGGTTGGGCTGATCAGCGGGGTTGGCGTGGTCTGGTGTGTCGTCGCCGCTTTGGTGGCAACCAGCGTGGAGAGTGTAATCGGGGCGACGCTGCAGTCGCGCTTTGAGTGGCTCACTAATGAGCTCGTGAATGTTGTGAATACTTTGATCGGAGCCGGGGTAGCCATGCTGTTGGCTTGGAGCTTGGGGAGTTAGGGAGGGGTCTAGAGAGCAGTAGACCCTTGTCTGACTTGGGCTATGGTTGGCTGGTTGCCCCGCCAGCGGTGGAATCGTGATCTAATATTTATGGACCGAGCAGACCTGTTTGGCAGAGAACAACCAACATGGATAAGCCCGCAGCCGATACAACGGCCTGGGAGGCCACAACCGCTAGCTCCATGCGTTGGGCCTGCGCCCTGTCCCAGCGCGCCTCGCTGGAAGCGGCGCTGACTGAGGTGGTCGATCAGGCCCAGCAGCAACTCGGCCCTCTGACCCCCCACCTCGGCTTGATTTTCGTGTCAGCTACGTTTACCAGCGACTATCCACGGCTGTTACCGTTGCTGCGAGAGCGCTTGCCCGAGACTCTGCTCATCGGCTGCTCAGGAGGCGGAGTCCTGGGCACAGGGCGGGAGGTTGAAGGTCAACCGGCGCTGTCGCTGATGCTGGCGCATCTGCCGGAGGTAACGCTCACACCTTTTTACCTAAATGGCGAGGATCTGCCGGACCTGGACGCGCCGCCGGAGGGCTGGGTGGAGGCCGTGGGCGTCGCGCCGCGTGAGCAGCCGCACTTTCTGCTACTGGCTTCACTGAGTTCTGAAATTACCGATTTGCTGCAAGGGCTGGATTTTGCCTACCCCAGTTCGGTGAAGGTTGGGGGGCTAGTCAGCGGTGGGCGAGTGTCTGAGAGCTACGCGCTGTTCTATCAAGACCAGCTATTGCACAGCGGCGTACTGGGGCTGGCGTTCACGGGCAACATCGTGCTGGAGGCGGTGGTGGCCCAGGGCTGCCGACCGATTGGGGAAACCCTGCGCATCACTGAAGCGGAGCGCGGCAATATCATCCTGAAGTTGGACGGTCGCTCGCCGTTGGATGTTTTGCAGGAGTTGGTGGCTTCTTTGAGTGAGGCGGATCGGCAATTGGCCCAGCAGGACTTGTTGGTCGGGGTTGCAACCGATTCGTTTAAGGCCAAGCTGGAGCAGGGGGATTTCCTGATCCGCAACCTGATGGGGGTGGATCCGCGCAGTGGGGCGTTGGCAGTGGCAGATCGGCTGCGCCCAGGGCAACGGATCCAATTTCATTTGCGCGATGCTCGGGCTTCGGCTGAGGATCTTGAGCTAGTGCTCAATCGGTTTCTGCGTGAGTCGAACGCGGGCGGTCAGCCCGCTGGGGCGCTGATGTTCGCCTGTTTGGGGCGGGGCAAGAGTCTTTACGGAGAGCCGGATTTTGACTCGCGGTTGTTTACGCAGCAGATGGGCGATGTGCCGCTGAGCGGCTTCTTCTGCAACGGGGAGATTGGCCCGGTGGGTGGGGTGACGTTTCTGCACGGCTTCACTTCGGCGTTTGGCCTGTTCAGCCCGGCTCCCCAAACATTGCCCCGCCCGGATTAACCTTATGCGCCCGCAAGTCGGCTCAACGCAAGATCGGTGACTCGGCAGATGCGCCAGTCGGGCAGCACTTGTGCGCCACAGCGCCGATAGAAACCGAGGGCAAGCTCGTTCCAGTCCAAGACGCTCCACTCCAGACGTCCGCAGCCGCGCGCCAAGGCGAGCTGGGCCAGGTGCTGGAGGAGAGCTTTGCCGATGCCGTGGCCTCGATATTCGGGTTGCACGAACAGATCCTCCAGGTACAGGCCAGGCGCAGTCAGGAAAGTGGAGTAGTTGTAGAAAAACAGTGCAAACCCGACGCTGCTGCCCCCGACTTCGGCGAGAACTACTTCGGCATAGGGGCGTGGCCCGAATAAGTGTGCCTGCAACTGGTCGCGGCTGCCGATGACTTGGTGGCTGAGCTGCTCGTACTCGGCGAGAGCCTGGATCAGGCGGAAAATGGTTGCAACATCGTCTAGCGTGGCGGAGCGAAGGGTGTAGGCAACAGAATTCATGACTCGTGAGGCGAAAGAACAGCCTCGCTGATCATGCCTGTCTAGTTGCCAAACTGGAAGCCAGGGCTGAGATCTGCTGAGCTCGGGTGCTAGCCGCGATCAAAACAAGCTGGGTAGCACTCGAACTCACCCAGGGCCAATGGTCAGAGTAGTCAATCGCCTGATCGGTCTCAGTTTGGGAAAAGCGTTCCAGTGGATCCACCGCTCGGGTTTCCTCAAACGTGGAGCACCGCGTCAAATTGATCGGTTAACCTTTTAACCTTTACCAACCGGCCTGGTGAGCAACTAGAATCAGGTAGCGGTTGGCATCTAGAACAATTTTCCCTCGGCGCTGCAGTTCACTGAGCCTGCGTGTAATCGTCACCCGAGTCGTGCCACAGGCATGAGCAAGTTCCTCATGGGTGAGGCGGATACTCAGACGAATTCCTTGCGGCACAGGCTGACCGATCTCTCGGCTCAATAGCAACAACAGCTGATTGAGCCGCTCAGTGACATGCCGCTGTCCACAGACCGCAGCAAAGGCTTCCGATTGCCGTAAGCGCTGGTTGATTCGAGGCAGAAGAGCCTGGGCCAGGCTAGGAGAGGCCGTGATTTCGGTCAGGAAAATGGGCACGAGTTGAGCTTGGTCAGAGAGAACTGTGGCCTGGTAAACAGGTAAGGCAGTCAACGTCGGCCCGAAGAGCATCGAAGGTCCTGCCAAGCCCAGTAGGATCTCTTCACCTCTACTACAGAACGTACTCAGCTTCACCCAGCCCTGATTGACTTGCCAAATTGCTTGAGGGTTGAGTGGAATGGCCTCTCCCCGAGCGTAGCTCTGGAAGAGACGGCCCTGGCTGAGTTCACTACCCTTCTTTTCGAAGGCAGCTCTGGCACGTTTGCGTTCAGTGACATCCTGAATCAACCAGTGTAGACTTACTAGCTCACCTTCCAGGTTGCGAACAGTCGCTATTTTTAGTACTGCATCAAAGGGTTGGCCAAAAGATGAGCTTAGGCAGGTTTCCCACTCTGATTGAATTTGGTTTGTCTGACATAATTGGCCCAATTTACAATCGAATGATAGGCGATCTTCCTCCGCAACAAAAGTGGCTAAGGATTTGCCGACTAGGAGCGATTGCGGAATATTGAGCTGTACAGCCGCCGCACGGTTGGCTTCTCGAATCACCCCATCCGATCCGGTCACCAGATAACCGTCTAGGACCAACTCAGAGAGTTGCTGATAGCGCTGCTGTTCTATGACTGCTGCGGCTCGTGCTGTTGCCAGGTCCTCTTTCAATTTCTCATGACTGAAACTAGCTTCTTCCGCAGCTAGTTTCAGTCTCTCCAGGATTGTTCCAAGCTCTCTGAACAGAGGCGAAATTAGCTTGAATTGAGGTTGGATTGGTTCATTCGTGCCTTGATTCGTAGCTTGATATAAACGGACCAAGTAACTGTGTATTCTCTCTTCTATTTGCTGGACAAGCTTAGGCAAGACTTGTTCAGGAAAATTCTGCTTGGCAGGGATGCGTTCAAAAGCTTCTTTAGCAGCAAGCTTGCTATCAGGTCGCCCGACTCTTGCCTGAAGCGACTCTATCTCTGCCTTCAGGTTGGACGTCATCAGTTCATCACTCGGCAAGTTTTTGGCGATTTCCAAAATCTTACCGACCAGGGCAACAGACACTTGAACCGTTTGAGTTGTACTTGACTCCCGAATGTCCTGGCTGGAGATCCACGTTGTGGGCTTACCTGCCGAATTCCCTCTGGTCATAATCGTTTCTGGGGCAGATGAAAGCCCTTTAATTTTGCAGTGAGGAGCCAATCAGCAAGGCAATTGCAAGCTAGGGCACAGAATCAAAAACATTCCGACCTCCTTCTTATGAGAGACTTGTCGAGATCAAGGCCTAAGACAAGCTTAAAATTAGTTCTCCTCCAGGACTAGTAATCAGGAAATCAAGCACTTTTCAGAATTTGACTGCGTGAGGCTTCCTCCTGTACCTGAAGGCCGGGAATCAAGGTCCAGCCGACTCGAAATAGTTTTTGATAAGTGGCCCACCCTTTGGACCCCCTTGGAATGACATAGTCTGAAACCGCATATTGTGGACAGGATTGGTAAGGCTTCCAGGGTTGACTAGAATCTACTCGCAG
>JANNOU010000096.1:0-46166 GCA_031399305.1 Leptolyngbya sp. SOY_34_metabat_272 | reverse complement strand
GAAAGTCCTGGGACCTGAGCATCCCGATGTAGCCATCAGCCTCAACAACCTGGCAGTGCTGTACCAAGCCCAAGGCAACTACGCCCAAGCCGAGCCCTTGTACCAACGCTCTCTAGCCATCCGAGAGAAAGTCCTGGGACCTGAGCATCCCGATGTAGCCATCAGCCTCAACAACCTGGCAGCCCTGTACCAAGCCCAAGGCAATAGCACTCGGGCCATTGCCTTCCTCACTCGCAGCAGCAATATCGAAGAACGCAACCTCGATCGCCTGCTCACCACCGTCTCTGAAGCCCGCAAACGGGCCTACCTGGCCACGCTCTCGGGGAGGACGAATGCGACTCTCTCCTTCCACCTGCAAGGAGCTGCCAACGACCCTCAAGCCGCTCGCCTGGCCCTCACCACCATCCTGCGCCGCAAGGGTCGCGTGCTCGATTCCCTCACCGACAACCTGCAAATCCTGCGCCGCAACCTCACGCCGCCAGACCAAACCCTGCTGGATCAACTCGCAGCCAACCGCACCCAACTGGCCACCCTGACCTTCAAAGGGCTCGGCAACACCCCACCCGACCAGTACCGCACCCAACTCAAAGCCCTCGAAGACCAAGCTCAAGCACTAGAAGATACTCTCAGTCGTCGCAGCGCCGAATTCCGCACCGAGACCCAACCCGTCACCATCGAAGCCGTTCAAAAGCTCATCCCCGCCGATGCCGCTCTGGTCGAGCTGGTGCGCTATCAACCCTTCAATGCCAAAGCCACCACAAGTAATGACCGCTGGGGCTCCCCTCGCTACGCGGCTTATGTCCTGCACACTCAAGGCAATCCCCAGTGGGTCGATTTGGGCGAAGCCGCAGCCATCAACCAAGCCGCCGCCAACTTCCGCCGCATCGTGCAGAACCCCAGACGCACCCCCGAGGAAGTCAAGCGGGCTGCCCGCTCCCTAGATGAGCTACTCCTGCGCCCGGTGCGCAAACTGCTCGGCAACCGCCGCCAGCTGCTGCTCTCGCCCGACAGCGACCTCAACCTCATCCCCTTCGCCGCCCTGGTCGATGAGCACAACCGCTACCTGGTTGAGACCTACTCCATCTCCTACCTCAGCAGTGGCCGCGACCTACTGCGCCTGCAAGCCCAGACCCCCAGCCAGCAAGCCCCAGTCCTGTTCGCCAACCCCGACTTCGACCAGCCCGGTCGCCCCCTGCCCATCGCCAGCACTCGCAGCAGCCCCGACAACCGCCGCTCCGCCGACCTCAGCCGCCTGCAATTTGGCCCCCTGCCCGGCACCGCTCAAGAGGCCAGCGAGATTGCAAAGCTGCTACCAGGCATGCAAGTACTGAGCGCCTCCCAAGCCAGCGAGAACGCCCTCAAACAACTGCACGGCCCTCGCATTTTGCACATCGCCACCCATGGCTTCTTCCTGCCCAGCCCGCCGCCCTCAGCTACCCGCCCGGCGACGCTAGAGACCGGCCTAGCGATCCAGCCCCCTGAGCCCCCGGGCCTAGAGAACCCGCTGCTGCGCTCCGGCTTAGCCCTAGCCGGGTTCAACCGCCGCACCAGTGGCAGCGAAGATGGCGTGCTCACCGCCCTCGAAGCCGCAGGCCTAGACTTGCGCGGCACTCAACTGGTAGTGCTCTCCGCCTGCGACACCGGCCTGGGCGAAGTCGCCAATGGCGAAGGCATCTATGGCCTGCGACGAGCCCTAGTGATTGCCGGGGCCGAGAGCCAGCTAATCAGCCTCTGGCAGGTCGATGACTTCGGCACCAAAGACCTGATGCTGGCCTACTACCACCGCCTGCTGGCCAACCAAGGCCGCAGCGAAGCCCTGCGCCAGACCCAGCTGGCACTGCTGAATACCCCCCAGTACCAGCACCCCTACTACTGGGCCAGCTTCATCGCCTCAGGAGCCTGGCAACGGATGAAAAACGAATGAAACGGATGGCGACTTGAGGGGTTAACCGCTCTGCCATACGTTTCATCCGCTCCCAAATCCGCTGCCGCCTTCTAGGTGCCCGAGGTCCAGCTATTCATGTACTCGATTTGGCTGGGGGTGAGGCTGTCGAGCTGGATGCCCATGCTGGCCAGCTTCAGACGAGCAATGTCCTGGTCAATTGCCACCGGGATCGAGTGCAGGCCAGGAGTCAGCTTGCCCCGGTTCTGGACCAGGTACTCGCAGGCCAGCGCCTGGTTGGCAAAGCTCATGTCCATCACCGCAGACGGATGACCCTCAGCAGCAGCCAGATTGATCAGGCGGCCCTCGCCCAAGACCACCACCGACTTGCCACTCTTGAGACGGTACTCCTGAGTGAAGGGACGCGCCTCCCGCACCTCAGTTGCTTCTGCGGCCAAAGATTTCAGGTCGATTTCGATATCGAAGTGACCAGAGTTGGCGACGATCGCCCCATCCTTCATCGCCGCAAAATGCTCAGCGCGGATCACATGCTTGTTGCCCGTGACCGTGACAAAGATGTCGCCCTGGGCCGCAGCCGCTTCCATCGGCAGCACCCGGAAACCATCCATGACCGCTTCAATCGCCCGCACCGGGTCGATTTCGGTCACGATCACATTGGCTCCCATGCCGTGGCCGCGCAGCGCCATGCCTTTGCCACACCAGCCATAGCCTGCAACCACCAGCGTCTTGCCCGCCAGCAGAACATTGGTGGCGCGGATAATGCCGTCCAGGGTCGATTGGCCGGTGCCGTAGCGGTTGTCAAAGAAGTGCTTGGTGTCGGCGTCATTGACATTGATCGCCGGGAAGCTGAGCACCCCGTCCCTGAACATGGCCCGCAGGCGAACAATGCCCGTGGTCGTCTCTTCGGTCGTGCCGATGATCTCGCTGAGCTGGGCGGCGCGCTCCTGCACCAGGGTAGCGGTGACATCGCTGCCGTCGTCAATGATGATATTGGGCCGGTGATCCAGGGCGATCTGGACGTGGCGATGGTAGGTGGCGTTGTCCTCGCCCTTGATTGCAAACACGGGAATGCCGTGGTCGGCAACCAAGCTAGCGGCCACATCGTCCTGGGTAGACAGAGGATTGCTGGCAATCAGCAGGGCATCTGCTCCGCCCGCCTGCAGAGCCAGGGCTAGGTGAGCCGTCTCGGTGGTGACGTGGCAGCAGGCGACCAAGCGAATACCCGCCAGCGGCTTCTCTTGCGCAAAACGCTCCCGGATCTGGCGCAAAACCGGCATTTCGCGCCCGGCCCAATCAATGCGCTGCCTGCCCTTCGTGGCCAGGTTGAGGTCCCGGATCTCAGATTTGGGCCGGATAGAAGTGGTAGTCATAGGCACTCTCTCTACAGTCGTGGACGCAATGGGGCAGGTGACCACTGTAACTGATGAGCTGTAACTGAGGAGGGCCTGAGTTCAAGACCTCAAAGGTCGGACCAGCCGCCGAGGTCGCCACCCGTTGAACCCGGAGCCGCTTGCTTTTGTCGGTCGAGTAGGACTGTGGCACTGACCAGGGTCAATGAGGCAGTGAAGGCAGCCCAGCGTGGCCGAGGATTGGGATCAGACAGCAAGGTCAGGGCTAAACCGCCGAGGCTCAGGAGCGTGATGAACAAGGTTCTGTAGCTCATACATGGGTCCGCAAGCTTGAGAGAGAGAACCAGCAACTCAGATATCTCGCTAAACGATAGCGTTCGGCCATCCTGGATTCTACAGGTCCAGAGACGGACTTTTAGCTCCCCAGGCCATCGCTTCAACTTCCGACTTCAGGCGGACAGATTGGGACCGGTCAACCTACCTCCGGTTGAGCCAAGCCGGTCCAGGGGCTGAGCGCCGTCAACAGCATTGGCTGCGTGACCGGCTTGGTCAGATAGGCCGCCGCGCCCAGTATTGCCCCCAGCCCTGAATCCTCCAAGGCGCTAATCACGATCACCGGAATGCTGGCGGTCGGCTGCGTGATTTTGAGGCGGTGGAGGACAGACCAACCCTCAGCGCCCAGCAGCACGGGGTCAAGCAGGATCAGCCGCGGCTGATGCACCCGGGCCAATTGCAGACTCTCATCCGCTGTGCTGGCGCTCACCAGCTGATAGCCTGCCGCCTGCAGGTAAGCCGCCGTGTCGGGGCTGTCATCAATTAGCAGCAGTTTGAGCCGAGTGGGCGTGGACCGTGGCGCAGACCCATCAGACCCCCCGTTAGACCCCCCATCAGACCCATTGCCCAGCGGACTCAGTGCAGGCGTACCCACGATGGCGAGCGTGCTCAGGCGATGCGGCAAGCTGACGCTGAACGTGGACCCCAGGCCAGGGCTGCTCTGCACCTGGATCTGACCGCCCATCAGCTCGACCAGCCGGTTCGTGATCGCTAGGCCCAAGCCGGTGCCGCCATGCCGCCGCGTGGACGACTGGTCCACCTGACGAAATTCCTCAAAAATCGCGTGCTGGTGCTCGGGGCTGATGCCGATGCCAGTATCGCGCACCGACAGCGTGATCCAGGACTCGGGCAGGGCGCTGGTCAGGGTGACCTCGACCTCGCCGGTATCGGTGAACTTGAGGGCATTGGAGATCAGGTTGGTCAACACCTGCCGCAGGCGCAGCGGATCGTGATACAGCAGGCAGGGCTCGCAGGCCAGATTCACCAACAGGCGCAGCTGCTTACTCTGGGCCAGTGGCACAAAGCCATCGCAGACCGAGCGCACCAGCTCAGCGAAACAAAACTCCTGCGGCTGAAGCTCCAGGCGGCCTGACTCGACCTTGCTCAGATCCAACACATCGTTGATCAGCTCTAGCAGATGGTTGCCGTTGCGCAGGATGCGCTCGACTAGGTCAGTGTGAGTTGCACTCAGCGGGTTACGACGCTGGCGCAGCAGCACTTGCGAAAAGCCGATGATCGCGTTTAAGGGCGTGCGCAACTCGTGGCTCATACTGGCCAGAAACTGACTTTTGAGCCGGTTGGCTTCGACCAGTTGCGTATTCTGGGCCTCGATCTGCGCGCGCTGGCGCTCCAGCTCCAGGTTGCTGGCCTCCAGTGCCCCGATCAGTTTGGCGTTGTCGATAGCAATCGCCGCCTGCACCCCCAACGAGCCCAGCAGACCCGTGACCTCACGCAGATCAAAGTCCTGGGTACCGGTGCAGCCGACCACCAGCACGCCCAGCGCCCCTGCTTGACTCGACTCCACCGGCACGCACAGGGCAGCTGTGACAGACGGCAAGCCGGAGAGGATGCTCTGCTCTGGGCGCAGTTGGGCCGGTTCGCCTCGCTCAAACACCTGGTAGAGCAAACTCTTGGGTTCGTACTCCCAGGTACGCCCCACCCAGGGGGGCTCGCCTGCCGCCGTTTCAGGTAAGCCTCGCGCCGCCGCCAGCGCTAGATGAGCCGCCTGCTCGTCGTAGAGCAGCAGCACACAAAACGTCGCCCGGTCGACAACCTCGTAGGCAGATTCCACAATCGCTTCTAACAGCACTCCCAGATCGCCCAGGTGCTGGTTGAACAGGCTGGTGAGGCGCTGCAGCACGGCCACACGTTTTTGCTGCTGGGCCATCACCCGATTGGCCTCACGGATGATCCGCTCGCGCTGATAGGCTTCGGTAACGTCCCGAAAGGTCATCACACCGCCCATCAGCCGCCCACCTGCGCTCAGCAGCGGCGTCGCTCGCGAGCTGATCACCCGCTGAGCGCTGCGGGCTTCCGGCTCCAGCAACAGCCAGTCCTGTTCGATCGTGCGGCGGTTGACCAAAGCCTGGGTCAATGACAGAGCCTCCAACGGCAGCGGCTGCTGGTTGAGCGTGCGCAAGTCACAGGATTGGAGCAAGTCGGCCAGGGAAAATTTCGGCAGGCTCGGACGGTTGACATCGCTCAGACCCAGGATCTGCCACGCCGCAGAATTCAGGCGCAGGATCTGCCCCTGCGGATCGCTGAGCAGGACCCCGTCAGCCAGCTGCTCAAACAGGGTTGCCAAGTCCCTCTGCAGCTGGGCCTGACTGCGGCCCGGCGAGGGCCAGGGCACCAGAATGCCGGTGCTGAGTAAACTGCCCGCTAGCGAGAGCAGCACAAGCCCTTGGGGCCAGGGATGCAGCAGTAGGCTGCCACCTGCGGCGAGAAACAACAGGCCGCTGGTAGCCAGCCCTAGGATCAGCCGCTTGCTGGGGCGCTTCTGTCTGCTGATACTCACAAAGGCAGTCATAACACCTCAGGGGAGTTGGTCATCATGCGGCTGAAAAGAGCTACGCTGGCTTAAATTTCGTCGCTCGAACCCCGCACGCATGACCTCCTTAACTGGATACTCAATAAATGTATGAGGAATGTAATGCGCTCTCACTCTCTAGCGCGGTAGATTGTTGTCCCTCAGGGGCAGAGTTCTGCGCTCACGGTCTGGCTCCATTCCATCTCAAAGATGCAAAAGGTGAATACGCTTCAGAAAATTCTGATCGTCGAAGACGCCATGGATAACCAGGTGCTTCTGGAGCATGTGCTCCAGGAGGCGGGTTATGCCGTATCAGCGGTGGCAGATGGTAGCGAGGCCTTGGACTGGGTGAAGCATCAAACCCCGGCCTTAATCTTGCTGGATCTCTCGTTGCCAGGAATCAGTGGCTGGGAACTGGCCCAACGTCTCAAGGCTGACTCGCAAACCGCAAGCATCCCGCTGATCGCGGTGACCGCCCACGCCATGAAGGGCGACCGTGAGGCAGCCCTGGCCGCAGGCTGCAACGATTACCTTTCAAAGCCCATCGACATCGACCAGCTCGAGGAGCGAGTTGCCTACTGGATTGGTCAGCGTCGCTCAGACTTTGGGGGCTGAGGCTCAGAACTCGGCCCTTCTTGCAAAAAGCTCGGCCTGCCGCGTTCTAAGCTCGGTCACCTGAGTTTAGGGCTCGGGAGCCGTTGGCAGCGGCTCAAGATTTCGAGTTCGGCGCGGCTCACTTGCAGCCAAAAGCGCCAAGCGCGGCGCGCGGAGGTCGGGTTGTGGCGTTGGCCGCCTGGCAGGGCGAGCACCGAAGCTGGCGGCCCGAGCTCGGAGGCTCTCAAGGCCAAAACTGACGGCGCAACCAGTTGCACAGGGCTAGCACTCTGGCCTCGAACCGCGCTACCAGCCGGTCTAGCCACTCGAATAGGCGGGTAAACGGACTCTTGACGTAGCCGATCAGCGTCGCCTGAGCCTCGATCCAGTCTGGACGCCCCGGTTCCGGACGCAGATCTGGCTGAGCAGGCGTACGGATAGGCCGGTTCCGAGTGAGCTTTGACCGGGGGCTGGCGGCGACTACTGGCGGCTGACGGCGGCGCTGAGTTGGCCCTGATACAGCCTCAGGTGCAACCCCAGGTGCAATCTCAGGTGCAATCTCAGGCCGACCCACCGCCCGACGACGCTGGCGGGCCGCCAGGGCGGGTAAGGTCGAACGCACTGCTGCTGCCTCGCTGTGTTCAGAGACCTGCGCTAGGGCTGCGGCTCGACTGGCAGCTAAGGCTGGGAGAGTGGCGTTGCTGAGAGTCGTCGTCCCCATCAGCGCCGGGATCTCAGGCACCGGCACGGTTGCCTGGATCGCCTCCGGCTCGACAAACAAGTCGGCTAGGGTCAGCCAGGGGTCGGGCTGCGCTGCCGGGTTGAGCGTTTTGGCCGGAGCCGTTGCCGGTAGCGACTCTGGCGCGGAGGGCTCCAGAGTGCGCCGTCGGGCCGCCCGCGCTAGGAAGTAGTGCAACGCAGCCTGGATCAAGCCCCGAAGGTCGTGCGCTTGCGCCTGCCGCTCGGCAGCCTGAGCGGGCTGGACCAGGGTTGGGGCGTCTGGCGCAGAGGGTGGCACTGGGGCGCTGGAGACCCGCGAGGCCAGCGTTTGCAGCGTTTGCAGCGTTTGTATCGGACGCTCCAGCCAAGCGCTCAGAACTCGGATTAAGCGTCCGGCTGTAGGGGTGGCGGCGTCCGGCGGCATTGGCGCTGGGGCCTCCGGCTGTCCCTGCTGTTCACCGAACAGATCCACGGCTCTGGCCACCGGGCCGCGCTGCATCCAGGCCATCACTTGCGTCAACAGGCTGACGGGCACTTGCAGCAGCGGCGAACTGGGCAGAGTCGGCTCGGCCACCGGCGAGCGCAGCGCCCGGACCACGGCTTTGTGCCGCCGGTGGTAGTCCGCGACCTCCAGGGCAATTAGCTGCCGAAAGTCGGCCTGCTGCTGGGGGGTGAGCGGCTCGAGCCGCTCACCCTGTGCTGACACCAAGACCAGTTGCCGCGTCTGCAGGTCGGCGGCCAGGCTGCACACGGCTGCGTCCTTAGATTTGACCGGGGCGACTGATTGCGGCAGATCTAACCCGGCCTGGGCCTGGACGCGCTGGCGGGGTGTGTCGGCGACGGGTAGGGCGGGCAAGGTGCGGGGTGCAGCAAGCTGTTGAACCAGGCCTCGGCCTCCCTGGTAGACCAGGTACACGGGGTAGAGCAGCACCTGGGCGGTAAGCACCGTAGCCGCCTGGGCGTGCCAGGAGAGCCAGCGCGCCCCCCGTCGCACTTGTTCGGCCACCCGGGCCGGCCAGCGCCAGTCCAGGGCGTTGAACAGTCTGCTCTGAAAGCGATCAGAAGAAGGGGAAGCCATGAAAAAACGGCAGCGTAGACAGAGTAGAGCAGCCGAAGTTTGCAATACCCTGAAGGTGCCCTTGATCTTAGCGTCAGATGAGTTCTGGTTCCGCACTGCAACTGGGGAGCGAGGTCTACCAAACAGCAGCCTCCCAACTGGCCACCCTGGTCCACCGCTCGGCTCAACCCAGCTGGCGACAGAGCCAGAAGGACCGCCCTGTGCACCCGACAGTCGATGG
Source organism: Leptolyngbya sp. SOY_34_metabat_272 (assembly GCA_031399305.1). Taxonomy (GTDB): domain Bacteria; phylum Cyanobacteriota; class Cyanobacteriia; order FACHB-261; family FACHB-261; genus FACHB-261. The sequence goes on along the minus strand of JANNOU010000096.1, from coordinate 37,439 downwards.
AGCCTATCAGGACGCGGACTGGCCCCTGGCTGTGCCCAACGAGCGGCAACATCTGAGCTGGCCCAAGGGCCGCAAGCCTCTGTGGTTGCGCCAGACCTTCATCTGGCCTACGGAACTCAATGGCTTCCCCTTGGCCGGTTGCACCGCTCGGCTGTCTCTGGTCTGGTGGGCAGAACACGCCCAGGTCTACGTCGAGGGTCAGCTAGTGCAGGAAGGGGACCTGTTCGACAGCCGCGTGCGCGTGCCCCTGGGCACCGTTCAGCCTGGCCGCAGGGTGACTGTTGTTCTGCGTCTGACCAGTCCCGCCCATGTCGACGGGGCGCTGGTCAGTTCTGAACTCAGCTTTGCGCCACCCGCGCCACAGGTCGATCCTGGCATGCTGGCCGAGGAGATTTTGATCTTGGGCGGCTATCTTCAGGCCGTGCACCCCGAGCGGCTGGCGGAGCTGGCTCAGGCGCTGGACCTTCTGGCGTGGCCGACCCTACCAGCGCAGCCAGAGCGCTTCCAAGACTCCCTGGTTGCTGTGCGCGAGCGACTAGCCAGCTTGGGCCAGTGGCTCAAGCAACGCACCTGCTCGCTGCTGGGCCATGCCCACCTGGATATGGCCTGGCTGTGGCCGGTGGCCGAAACCTGGCAGGCTGCCGAGCGCACCTTCCAGTCGGTGCTGACGCTGCAACAAGACTTTCCCGAGCTGATTTTTTGCCACTCGACGCCCGCTCTCTACGCCTGGGTCGAGCAGCATCGCCCAGAGCTATTTGCCCAGATCAAAGCGCAAGTTCAAGCGGGCAAGTGGGAGCTGGTGGGCGGCATGTGGGTGGAGCCCGATTTGAATTTGCCCGATGGCGAATCGCTGGTGCGGCAGGTGCTCTACGGACAGCGCTATTACCAGCAGACTTTCGGCATTGACGTCAAAGTTGCCTGGGTGCCCGACACCTTTGGTTTCACCTGGCAATTGCCGCAGATTCTCAAGCAGGGCGGGCTCGAATATTTTGTCACCCAAAAGCTGAGCTGGAACGACACCACTGAGTTTCCCCATCTGGCGTTCTGGTGGCAGTCTCCCGACGGTTCGCGTCTGTTCAGCTACATGAGCCCCCGCGTGGGTGAGCATGTGGAGCCGCTCAAGATGGCCCAGTCTACCTGCGCTCACGAACAGCGTCTGGGCTTTGCCAATACGCTCTGGTTACCCGGCGTGGGCGACCATGGTGGGGGCCCCAGCCGCGACATGCTAGAAGTCGCTCGGCAGTGGCAAACCTCACCGATTTTTCCGCAGATTCATTTCACGACTGCCGAGGCTTTTCTCGACGCGCTGCGGCATTCGCGCTCCGATTTTCCGGTTTGGTCCAGTGAGCTGTATCTGGAGTACCATCGGGGCTGCTACACCACCCAAGCGGCGCAGAAACGCGCCAATCGCCACTGCGAAGTTCTGCTGGCGCAGGCGGAGATTTTTGCCTCTCTAGCGTCGCTGCTGAGCGGCGTCGCCTATCCTAAGCAGGCGTTAGAATCAGCTTGGAAAAAAGTGCTGTTCAATCAGTTCCACGACATTCTGCCCGGCTCTTCGATTCCTCAGGTATTTCAGGAAGCGAATCGAGCCTGGCACGAGGCCGAGGAAGTGGGTCATCTGGTGCTGCTCGAAGCCCTGGAGGTGATCGCGGCCCAAGTTGCGCTGCCCGCCGCGCAGGTTCAGGACAATCAGATCCCCGTGTTGATGTTCAACTCGCTCAATTGGCAGCGGTCGGGCTGGATTGATAGCGAGGCTCTGCCGATTCCAGCCGTGGGCTATCGGGCGCTGTGGCTCACCACGCCCTCAGATGCCGAAACCGGAGAGGAAGCCCCTGTACTTGAGCTCGAAAATGAATATCTACGGGTCACGGTCGATCCTCAAACCGGCGATCTGAGCAGCTTGTTCGACAAACTCAATCAGCGACAAGTGCTGAGCGGCCCTGGCAATCAGTTGCAAGCCTTCAAAGACGAAGGTCAATACTGGGACGCCTGGAATATCGACCCCAATTACGAGCAACATCCGCTGCCACCCGCAGTGTTGCTCAGTGCCGTCAAGCGCGTCAGAGCCGAGGTGATTGAAGTGCGTCGGGTCTTGGGCAAGTCGCAGTTCTGTCAGCAATACATCCTGGAGCCTGGCTCGCCTTTGCTCAAAATCAGGACTAATTTCATCGTCTGGCAGGAAAAACACGTCCTGGTCAAAGCTGCCTTTCCCCTAGCGATTGCCAGCGACAGCGCTACTTACGAAATCCCCTGCGCGGTGATCGAGCGCAGCTGCAAGCCGCAAACTGACGCCGACCAAGCCAAGTGGGAAGTGCCCGCGCTGCGTTGGGCCTCGATCAGCGATGGCAGCTACGGCGTCAGCCTGCTCAACAACAGCAAATATGGCTACGACTGCAAGCCCAGTCAACTGCGGCTCACCCTGGTGCGCGGACCCGAGTGGCCCGACCCCGAGGCCGACCAGGGCTATCACGATTCCTTCGACTACGCCATCTACCCCCACGCGGGCGACTGGCGCACCGCCCAGACCGTGCGCAAAGGCCACGAGCTCAATAGCCCGCTGCGCTGCACGCCCTCTCACCCCCGACAAGCCGAAGAGGCGGCACCGTCACTGCCGCCCCAGAGCAGCCTGCTTGATCTCGGCGCAGACAACTTAGTTTTGATGACCCTCAAGCAGGCCGAGGACGACCCCCACAGCTTCATCCTGCGCTGCTACGAAAGCGAGGGGCGACCGGCTCAGCTGCGGCTGAGCTCTCCTTTACCACTGCGGGTAGTGGAACGTGTCAACCTTTTAGAAGCGCCGATCTGTCCCTTCGAGTCCGACCCCGGCATCCAAGCCTGGCAGATCGCTAGCTATCGCTTGGTGCGCGATAGTTAACCCAAAACAGCGGCTCTGGCCTTGCGATTGAGCAGCAGCTGACCATTCAGGTCTGTGCTGAAGTCTTGGCCGGGCCTGAACCCTTTGCCGATCAGCCGCTGGCAAACCGTGAGCGCAGTCAGTTTGCGGATTTCTTGAGCAGTGGTCTCTGGGATTAGGTGTTCGACCGTCCAGAGAAACGCGACTGCGTCGAACCGGAGCAAGCGCTCCAGACTGATCAGCATCACACCGGCCAGGCCCTCTGGCGTGAGCCGAGTTGCCAGGTCCGCCACCAGGTCTCTGCCGATCTCCAGGTTGCGGGTCGTCATCGCCGTGACCAATTTGCCGACTTGCCGCTCCAACTCCAGGGGATCCATGCTGAGCACTGGGGTTTCGTCCTTGCCGTGATTACTGATTACATTGCGCAAAGTATACCCTAGGGGGGATGGCGAGTCGGCCTGTTTGGGCCGTAGTCATACCTGTGGTGGCAGTCTGGAGTCGGTGGGCGGCCTGGTCAACAAAATTCACAGAGGTTCGCTTCGGTGGTAACTTGAGAAGTGGCAATTGCCGCCATCCCTGCATCCCACCCTTCAAGCAGAGCCCGCAGTAGGAGAGAAGGTTTTAAGCATGGTCAGCACCGCAGAAAAGACAACCGTTGGCCGCATTACTCAGATCATTGGTCCGGTGATCGACGCCGAGTTCCCCAACGGCCAGTTGCCTGAGATCTACAACGCCCTTAAGGTCAGTGCCAGAACCGAGAGCGGTCTGGAAGTGTCTGTGACCTGCGAGGTGCAGCAACTATTGGGCGACAACCAGGTGCGCGCCGTGGCGATGAGCACCACCGATGGTCTGGTGCGAGGCATGGACATTGTGGATACCGGCGCACCAATCTCGGTGCCCGTGGGCGGTGCTACGCTGGGCCGCATTTTCGACGTACTGGGTGAACCGATTGATAATCTGGGGCCGGTTGACTCCCCGGAGCGTTCGCCGATCCACCGCAGCGCCCCCAAGTTTACGGACCTGGAGACCAAGCCTTCGGTCTTTGAGACCGGCATTAAGGTGATCGACCTACTGGCTCCCTATCGGCGGGGCGGCAAGGTTGGCCTGTTCGGCGGCGCGGGCGTGGGCAAGACGGTGTTGATTCAGGAGCTGATCAACAACATCGCCAAGCAGCACGGCGGTGTGTCGGTGTTCGGCGGCGTGGGCGAGCGCACCCGCGAGGGCAACGACCTCTACAACGAATTCAAAGAGTCTGGGGTGATCAACTCCGAGAACATCAGCGAGTCCAAGGTGGCGCTGGTGTACGGACAGATGAACGAGCCGCCCGGAGCCCGTATGCGTGTGGGCTTGAGCGCCCTGACTATGGCGGAGTACTTCCGCGATGTGAACAAGCAGGACGTGCTGCTGTTTATCGACAACATTTTCCGCTTTGTGCAGGCGGGCTCGGAGGTGTCGGCGCTGCTGGGCCGAATGCCGTCGGCGGTGGGCTATCAGCCGACCTTGGGCACGGAGATGGGCGACCTGCAAGAGCGCATCACCTCGACCCTAGAGGGCTCAATCACTTCGATCCAGGCGGTGTACGTGCCTGCAGACGACTTGACCGACCCGGCTCCGGCCACCACATTTGCTCACCTGGACGCCACCACGGTACTGTCGCGGGGGCTGGCAGCGAAGGCGATTTACCCGGCGGTGGACCCGCTGGATTCGACCTCCACGATGTTGCAGCCGTCGGTGGTGGGCGAGGAGCACTACACGACCGCCCGCAACGTGCAGCAGACCTTGCAGCGCTACAAAGAGCTGCAGGACATCATCGCGATTCTGGGTCTGGATGAACTCTCGGAAGACGACAAGATCACGGTGGCCCGGGCGCGTAAGATCGAGCGCTTCCTGTCGCAGCCGTTCTTTGTAGCTGAGGTGTTTACGGGCGCGCCTGGCAAATACGTGACCCTGAAGGAAACGATTGACGGGTTCAATCAGATCCTCTCGGGAGTACTGGATGATCTGCCGGAGCAGGCGTTCTATCTGGTCGGCAACATTGAGGAAGCCAAGGCCAAGGGCGAGAAGCTGAAGGCGGAGGGCAAGTAAGATGGCGCTCACGGTGCGGGTCATCTCTCCTGGCAGCACGATCTGGAATTCGCAGGCTGAGGAGGTCATCTTGCCCAGCACGACGGGTCAGCTGGGCATCCTCAGCAACCACGCGCCCCTGTTGACTGCCCTGGACACCGGCGTGCTGCGGGTGCGTCAGGATAAGTCCTGGGAGGCGATTGCGATCAACGGTGGCTTTGCTGAGGTGGAGGACAACGAACTCACCATCCTAGTCAACAGCGGCGAGCGCGGCGATCAGATCAACGCCGAAGAGGCGCGGGCGGACCTAGCCGAAGCCGAGGCCAAGGCCGCAGCCAAAACCGAAGATCGCCAGGTCAAGTATCAGGCGGAGCAGGCGCTCAAGCGGGCACGCGCCCGCTACCAGGCGGCCAAGGGCGCGGTGTAGGCTCTGGCGCTCTAGGCCCTCACCCCCGGCCCTCTCCCGAATTCGGGAGAGGGGAGGCAAGGTTAGAGATCTCTGATTTGCCTCCCCTTGCCTCGGGCTGGGAGGAAGGGGCCGGAGCAAGAGAGCCTCTACGCGCCTCACCACTCCAGGTTCCCGCCCTTGCCAAGCTGTTCTCGCCTCACTGCTGTGAGTTCCCGTGAGTTGCCTAGCCGTTGCCGCTGAATCTCTCCAAGCTGCTGCCCCACTGCTGCGAGTGGCCGCTGAAGCGCTGCCCGTTGCCGCCGGGTCTCTGCTTGTTGCCGCTGAAGCGCTGCCGGTTTACTGAAGTTGTTTACAGGCTGAGCCGGTCTGCGGCGGTTCGCGATAGTTGAGCGGCAGCCGCTGGAGCGTGAGGGGACCGGCCAAACTGTCTGTGGGCAGCCCTCAGCCAAGCGCCCAGAGTTTCGCCTAATCCTCCTCTGTTTCTTGTGCCTCCAGTTTGAGCCGGTAGTCCAGGCGCTCTGGGGCAGCGGAAACCACCACGACCTGGTAGAAACCCGACTGTGGCAATTGGCCAGCCCAGCCTGGGTCGGACGAGTCTTGCAGCAGAGCCGACTCCTCGCAGCGACCCGGCGCGCCCACCGGCGGGTAGACCGACCACTGCGTGGCCCGATTGCTCTCCAGCTCAACTGCTAAAGTCCGGCCTTCGCGCAGGCGAGCTAGGTAAATTTTGCCCTCGCCGGGTTCGAGCGAGCCTTCACTGCCGCCGTCGCGACGCACTCTGATTACCTGGGGCGGATTGGCCTGCATCGCCGCCAGCTGGTCGTAAGCCAGGGCCATCCACACTTGACCCAAGCCTGGCTCATATTGAGCCACCAGGTTCTGGCCGCGCCCCTGGGGGACCCAGCCCTGAAACAGCTGGTAGAACCGCGCGTCGGTCAGGTCGGCCAGAGCGCAGCTGTTGAGATTGAGCTGATGGGCTGCCTGCTTCCAGCGCTCGGGGTCAGTTTTGAGCTGATAGTTGCCCAGTTGCACCCGCAGCGTCTCGCTCAGGTTGGCCTGCTTCAGGCGATTGAGCAGCTCCTCCGCCGTGCCGAACCACTGCAGGCGCAGATCGATCTGCTCTGTGCCCAGTTTGCAAGGCCGCAACTCTGGGTGCTGTGGACAAAAGACATCATCCACTAGACGAATGAAAAAGCGCTCATGCGCCTCGCCGCCCAGGCCCAGCTCCTGACGCAGCGTCGCTAGCTTAGTGCGGTAGGCTTGCTCGCGCGGGTCCAGGGTTGGGGTTGGGCGGGGGGACGGGGTTGGCTTAGCCGGGCTGGACGACTGCGAGGGCGAGGCGTCTGGCACCGGGGGAGCCTCCACGCGTACCGAACTGGAGACCGCCCAGGAAATCAAGCCGCTGGTCAGCGCCAGACCCACACAAAACGCCGCCACCACCCACGGCCGGTCCCACAGCGAGTGCCGGGCCACCGCCCGGACGGGGGCAGCAGGCAGGTTGGGCTCCGCTGGTAGGCCGACCGCCCAAGTCTGTACCTGCGACAAGGGCGCGGCAGGCGCTGGCGACAGACTGGACGGCACCAACCCCGGCTGGGGCACCTCTCGCAACGCCTGCAGCACGTCATTGGTCGCCGCGTAGCGCTCCCCCGGCTGGCTGCTCAGCATCCGGTCTAAGATCTGGGCCAGCTCGGGGCTGGTCGTTGCCCAAGCTTGCCAGCGCCAGGTGAGTGTCGTGTCATCCAGCAGCTCTGGCGGCTCGCGCCCGCTCAGCAGGACCACCGCTGTCACCGCTAGCGCGTAGAGATCGCTGCTGGGATAGACGCGGCCCGTCTGCATCTGCTCGCTGGGGGCGTAGCCCAGCTTGCCCACAGCAGTGAGCCCCTGATCGGGCCGCTGCAGCTGGGTCGCCAGTTGCTTGACCACGCCGAAGTCGATTAGCACTGGCTGACCATCACGGGCACGCCGGATCAGGTTCTCGGGCGAGATATCGCGATGCACAATGCCCTGGCTGTGCAGGTAGGCCAACACCGGCAGCAGTTGCTGCAGCAAAAACAGAACCTCTGCCTCCGAGAAGCGACGGCCTTGGGCGCGATACTCCTCTAGCAGCGCCCGGTAGGTGCGCCCCTCGACGTAGTCTTGCACCAGAAAGAGACGCTGATCCTGCTCAAAGGTCTCGCGAAACTGCGGGATCTGCGCGTGCTGAATCTGGTAGAGGACCTTGGCTTCGCGGTGAAACAGTTCTTTGGCTTTGCTCAGCGCGTCAGGCTGGGTCTGCGCGGGCGTCAATTCTTTGAGCACACAAAGCTCGTTAAAGCGGTTTTGGTCCTCAGCCAGATAGGTGCGGCCAAAACCTCCCTGCCCCAGAAGTTGCAGGAGGCGATAGCGGTTCTGCAGAACAGTCTCCAGAGGAAAGGGGGGGTGCATGCTCAACCGGCCAGCTCTAGAGAGGCTTTACGTCAACCATCCGAGCAGTCTCGGAAGATTTCCTGAACCGACTCTACAAGATCTGACTCGTTGGTTGCCGCTTTGCTGCCCAGTGAAAGCGCTCAGATGGCGACGGGCTCAGGCATGACCGTCGCTTGGGGTAGGCTCTCGATTTTGGGGCTGGGGCCGTAAACTTCCGCCGAGTTGTTGGGACTCTCGATCAGCTTGATGCGGTGCAGCTCAACGCCCAACTGCCGAACTGGGACGGTGAGCAGGTCGCGAATGTGTAGGGCGATGTTCTCTGCCGTGGGCACCACCTGCGCGAAATAAGCGATGTCTTTGTTCAAAAAGGTGTGGTCGAAGGGCTCGATGACCTGATCCTTGACGGCTTGCTGGAAGGCCACCAGGTCCACTACCATGCCGGTGCGCGGCTCCATCTCGCCCTTGACCGTCACCTCCAAGTGATAGTTGTGGCCGTGGCCGTTGGGGCGAGCGCACTTGCCGTAGATCTCGCAGTTCTCTTCGTAGCTCAGATCGGGCAGAGCTAGGCGGTGAGCGGCGCTGAAGTGGGTGCTGATGCTCAGGTATGCTTCCATGTCGTTTCCTCGATAGTCGGCCCAGAGTCTGGGATGTTCGTACAGCTGCAGCGAGACCAGGGGCAGATGGGGCGCGAGCCGCTGCCAGAGTACGCGGGCGATGTGCTCGGTGGTGGGCAGAGTGGTCTGAAACTCCGGCCATACTTCGTTCAAGTAGGAAAAGTTCAGCGGCCCAGTGACTTCGCGCTGGATCACCTGCTTGACCGCTGACAGGTTCAAGACCATACCGTACTCGTCCAGGTCTCCCTCCATGGCCACGTAGAGCATGTAGTTGTGACCGTGGCCGGGAATGCGCGCGACCGGCCCAAAGCGCCTGCGATTCTCTTCGTCGCTCAGCTCTGGCAACCAATAGTGATGACTCGCCGAGAACTCTGCACGGCGATTAATAATGCACTTCATGAGACGAGACTGGGCTTTGTAAAGTTCTGCAAACTAGCCTGTTTCAGGATAGTCGATCTTTTACCCTTGGCTGGCCCTGGCCCTAGCAATGGAGTAGAAGTAATAGCCCGTACGAGATTCGAACTCGTGCTACCGCCGTGAGAGGGCGGCGTCCTAGGCCTCTAGACGAACGGGCCGCATGAGGCGTTTGTATCGCTTAACTAGGGTAGCACAGCCCCGGCCTAGCCTAGGACCTCTTGGCGCTCGTCCGCTTGGAGGCACTCGCGCACCAGCCAGTCTTTGACGACGTAGGTGGCGCGGCAGTCGTCCTCGTTGTAGCGCACAATGGCGTCCAGGAAGCGGCGTTCGGAGGTTTCGCGCCAGCGGTTGTACCAGATGATTGCCTGGGCTCCATCGACGCCTTCGTCGCGCCAGCGAAAGCCCAGCCAGCGGGCGATCAGCTTGAGCGCATAGCTCTCGACCGGTAGGGCCACGGCGTTGGTGATCAGGTCGTGCAAGTCTACAAAGCGAGACACCAATTGAGTGATCACCGGCTGGGGCGTACCGTAGAGGGCACCGAGGCGATGGGCGGTTTGCAGCTCGTAGGCACAGAAGTGAAAAATCGGAGCCTGGGGATAGCGCTGGGTCAGGGCCAGGAATTGCTGCCAGACGGCGGCTTCTTGTTCGGGCCGCTCGGCCAGCAAGGGGTAAAAGGTCTCCTGCTGGTTGAGCCGGTCTACCACCAACACGCCGTGCAGAAAGGCCAGATCTAGGTCGGGCTCGGCTTCAATGTCGAAGTAAAGTTCGACCGGGGCGGTGGGCACCTGCGCGGGCGTAATCGTCTCGTAGGGGATGGCCCGACCCAGGACAGTGGCGCGGGCCTGGCGGACCAGACGGTGGGCGTTCATCTCGCCGAAGCCGGGCACGCTCTCTAAACTTTTGACGGTGGCCGACGCCAGCTGCTCGACGCTGGTGAGGCCCAGTTCTTGCAGGGCCACGTAACGGGTGGGCGTGACGCCCGGCAGCAGCGATAGGTGGTTGCTGAGCCGGGCGATTTCGTAGCAGTGGCTGTACCAGTGGCAGAGGCTGCAACGGCTGCGGGAGATGAAAACTTCCGGGGCCTCAGCTGAGAGTAGGGTTTCCTGAAGCCCGCTGAGCACGGTCTGCATCTGGGGAACGCGCTGCCAGAGATCTACCTCGTAGAGGCCGGAGTCACGCAGCACTAGCCAGGCTTCCTCGGGCCAAGCTCCCTGAAAGCCAGCTAACAGCTGTGTGTAAAAGGCGGCGACAATTTGATACTCTAGCTTGGGACGTTTGCCGAGCTTGATGTCGATGGGCACATAGACCCAGTCGCCGAAGTCGGAACGCCCCGGGCGTCGCTCCAACAGGTCGGGCATGCCAGCTAGGGAGACTCCTGACAATTCCTCCACCGGGTTGATCAAGACACCCTGATAGATGCGCTCGATGCCCTGCGCCATTAGGGCTTGGGTCGCGGCGGCCCCGGCCTGCCAGTTGCCTCGGGGATAGTCTGGGCGCTGCCAGGGCATTTCTCCGACACGGGCGCTGCGGTGGAAGGCGCTATCTTCCATCAGCTTGCGCAAGAAGTCACTCGGGGGAGAGCGAAAGGTCAGGTCGCCACGCTGGTCCAAAAAGGCCCGTCGCCGACAACGTTGGTAGTTCAGCAGGTGCTCAGCAGTGAGCAGCATAGGCGGGCCTGAGCGTTGCTGACATGGCAAGGGTAACCCGAGATAACTTGTCAAGCTCTGCCCTCAAACTAGCAGAAAAACCACGAAATTCCAGCTCACCTCACCATCAAGAAGCGCGCGAGGGAGCCTTTGAGCCTCGTCCAGGAGGTTCTGAAACTCTGCCGAGAAGTTCTGAGCCTCGAGCCTGAGCTTCTGAGCCTCGGGCGAGAGCTTCTGGAACTCACCCGAGAGATTCTGAGCCTCAGGTGTGAGGTTCCAAAACTCGCCCAAGAGGTTTCGAGCTTCGTCCGAGAGCTGCTGAGGCTCGGGCGTGAGTCCTATGCTGAAGTTGCTGCCTCAGGGCGAGGGCGAGGCGGGTGGAGTCCTGCGCTGCAGATAGCTCTCGACATTGCGAATCGCCTGGCTGGCATAGGGATCGCTGGGGCGTTGGCTGAGAGCATTGCGGAAGTGCGACAGGGCCGCTACGTAATCGCGGCTGTTCACTGCTGCATAGCCCGCCTGCATGTAGCGGGTGTAGGTGGGCTCCAACTCAAACCGCTCGCCCGTGTCCGGCAGGCTAGCGGCAACTGTCTGGATCCGGAACGAATTCATAAAGCCCTCAATGCTGCCGGTCAGATAGCGCTCCCGCGCTTGGGCGACATCGACATCCAGCTCATAGGCCCGCTGGTTGACCAGAAAAAAGCGCGTAATTAACAGCCGCCCCCCCGGTCTGATAATGCGAAATTCGCGGCCCACTACCCCATTGACACTCACCCCACGATCCCCTATCAACCTGCCCTTCAAGCTGCGGACCAACTCATCGCGCACCAGGGTAAAAAACGTATTGAGATTGCCCGGCTGATTGAGATTGGCCTGCTGGATCAAACTAGTCGGATAGTCGGCATAAGAAACTGCGTAAACAATCGTTTCCTGCCGCCGCGACACCGAGAAGGTGCGCAGGTCAATCGTGGTTGTGCCCACAATATTCTGGGTCCGGCGCGTGAGCGCCGGCGTCCCCGGCATTAAGACCGAGAACCGACCCTCGTCAGAAGCAAACGGTCGCCAAACCGACTGAGCCAGCTGAAATAGAGGATTGGCGCAGCTAGGCTCGGGGCTGAGCAAGCTTGGGGCGAGCAGCATGGTTAGCAGCGCCGACAACAAAATTCTGGTCTTCATTGAGATCTGCGGCAGGAACCCCAACCGGCGACCGACTGTAGAGCTGAAAAGTAGAGCTGAAAAGTAGAGCCGAAAACAAGATTGATAGCACGGATTGCCGCAGACTCACAGCCCCAAGCCTGAGCCTAAAAGTAGATGAACAGATTCAAGCCGGGAATCGTGCGGGATAGCGTCCACAAAAGCAGCGCCGCGTAGATCAAGCCTAGCCCCCACTGATACCAAACCAGCAGCGCTACCCAGGCTGGTAGGTGTTCATCGCGCAGCCGTACATCGTTAAAACTGATCTTCAAAAAATTATCCAGGCTGAGGTCAAAGTAATTCAGCCAATTCCAGCGCCTGAGCAACTGCAACGGCAGATAGCGCTCTCGGAACCAGGGAAAGCGCGGGCGAATCGGCAGGCGACCGATTTGTAAGTGCAGCTCTCGCTGGCTGCCGTCTTCGACAAAGTAGCTAGCCCCAGGCAACTCGGAGGGCAGCGGCTGGCTCGCTTGTGTCAGCCGTGCCCACCCCGGCAGCGGCAGCCCCAGCAGCAGGCACAAACCCAGCACCCGCCCCGGCGCATCGGAGTGCATCCAGACCAGCGGCAGGGCAATCAGGCTCAAGCTCAGCGCCAGACCGAGCACCCCCACGCACTCGCCCAGCAGCGGTGGATTAGTTGCCTGTCGCAGCCGGTCGGTTCCCCAAAACACCACAGCAAAGTAGGCAATGCCCAGGACGCCCAAGCCAAACGCCAGCCAGAAGTCGCTGCCGTACTTGCTCAGCAGCAGCAGCGCCTCCAGCCATAGCCAATGCAGGGCGACGCGCAGCTTCGTACCCCAACCCAGCGGCTCGCCCACCGCCAGACGGTTGCGCAGCCGGGCGAAGGTGGCTAAATTCACCGCTGGGACGCTCAGCAGGTCGGTCGGCTTGCGCAGTGGATGCGCCGTGCGCGCCTGCACAATTGCTGTCACCTGGGCCAGCGAAAAACCCAGCGCCTCTAGCCGTTTGGGCGAGGCATTATTCACGTTCAGATCTACCAGTTGGTGCCAGAGGAAGTTGGCCCGCAAGCGCTCGGTAGTGTATTCGACCTGGTTGGCGTCGGCGACCTGCTCCAGGGTGCGGAAGTTGCGCACTAGGCTGCGCAACACCGCCTCATTGCCCGCAAGGGTCGGCACGCGCAGCCAGCGCCCGATCTCGCCCGGATCGCCCAATAGCCGCGCCTGCTCAGGGTCAAAGCGCAGGCTGGACACGTTCAGGTAAGCCCCCTTGGCAAACAGGGCGTAGCTGAAGTCCGCTTGGGCGCGGATCGCTGCCCCACGTAGGTTCACCGGCTCCGCGAACTGGCTCTCGCGAAAGCTCACCGCCCCACCGAAGTTGACATCGGTGAAAAATGCCCCCTGATTGAACTGGCTGCCCTCAAACTCGGCACTGCTCGACCACTGCGCGCCCGCAAAATCGGCATTGCCCTGAAAGCGCACCCGCCGCAGGTCCGCCGCCTGCTGAAACTGGGCGCGAGCAAAGTTGGCACTCTGCTGAAACTCGACTGCCGCAAAATCCACCCTGCCCTGAAAGCGGGCCGCCGCAAAGCTGGCTGGCGCAAAAAACAGCGCCGAGCGAAACTTGACCTCGCCGCCAAACCCCGCCCCCGCAAAGCTGACCGGCTGACTAAAGCGCGCCTCGGCCCAGTCCACGCCGCCTTCAAAGCGGGCGCGGCTAGCCTCTAAGCGCTCCAGAAAGAAGGTATTCGTAAACCGGGTCAGGCCCGTGACGTGAGTGCGTTGCAAACGCAGCGGCCCGCGCATCAGGGTCAGATCCAACTTCGGCAGGCGGTCGGGGTCATTGAGCAGGGTGCGCGACAGGCGGCTGAGCTGGCTGAGGCGGCGGCGGTCTTTGGCCAGTTGCTCCTGCTCCTGTGGGCTGAGGCTGGGCAGGTCGGGCTCGCTGTAGACCGGGATGCGCACGCCCAGCCGCTGCTGCTCTAGATCGCCTCGAATCAGCGCATCGCTGAGATCCAGTCCCAACGACACGCCATCCGGCCGCAGCAGGCGCGTGCGGATCTGATTGTAGAACTGCTCCCGAAACTCGCGATTCGACTCGCGCAGATCGATGTCAAACTGTCGCAGGTCGATCCAGTCCACCCCTTCATGGCGCACCGGATGGCGGACCCGATCCCGCAACCCCTCTAACGTCAGCGGTCGTAGAGAGGCGGCCTGAGCTGAGACAGGGGCAGCCAAACTGCTGAGCAGCAGCAGCGCCAGCAGAAGAAAGCTCAAGAACCGAACCCAGACAAGCTTGAGTGGGAGGCGACAGAAGAAAGCTCTCATGAACCGGCGTGCGAGGGTCGCTCGTCCTCGGGTAACAAATGACTCAGTTGAGCGAAGGCGGGAGCGCTAGTGTCACAGTACAGCCAGCGCCCCTGCAATGGTGAACCCATTGCTCCAGCGAGGGTGCGTGTGAAACTGAAAGACGAGTATCAACCGAGGGTCGTCAGCTCATGAGCGTCTCTATCGAATTTCTCCAAGCGTTGCGGGGGATTGTCCCTGAACCGACGATTTTGACAGACGCTGGCAGCCTGGAACGGCTTTCGAAAGATTACTACTGGTACAGCCCCTGGCTACGGGAACAATTGGCCGACAAGCGAGCCGATGTGGTCGTGCAATGCACCACCGAAGCGCAGATCGTCCATCTGCTGCGGCTGTCCTATCAGCACCGCGTCCCCGTGACGGTGCGCGGCCTGGGCACCGGCAACTACGGTCAGATCATCCCACTCCACGGCGGCGTATTGCTCGATCTCAAGCTGATGAACCGCATCCTAGAGTTCAAAGACGGCGGCGTGATCGCCGAGCCCGGTGTCAAACTGCTGACCCTTGAGCAAGAAGGTCGCCAGCGCGGCTTAGAGCTGCGTATGTACCCCAGCACAATCGGCACTGCCAGCCTCGGCGGCTTTGTCGGCGGCGGCAGTGGCGGCATCGGCAGCATCGCCCACGGTGTCCTGCGTGACCGGGGTAACCTACGCCGCCTGCGGCTAGTGACCGCCGAAGCCGAGCCGCAGGTCCTAGAACTGCGAGGCCCCGAGATCGACCAAGCCTTGCACGCCTATGGCACCAACGGCATCATCACCCAGATCGACCTGCCCTTGGCCCCGCGCGTGGATTGGGTCCAGCTAGCGGCGGGCTTCGCCCGCTTGCAAGCCGCCCATGAATTCGCCTGGGCTGTGGGCAGCAGCGAGGGCATTCAAAAACGCCTGCTCACACTGCTCGAGCAGCCCCTGGTTGGCTATCAAAAGCCGCTCGCGGGCTACGCCGATCCCAATTTACACACCGTGCTGCTGCTGGTCTCACCCACCGATCTAGCCGAGGCTAAGTTGCTGGTAGGTGAACACGCGGGCCAGCTCAGCGGTGAAGCGCCGCTGTACGGCAAGGGCAGCCCCACCTTTAGTGATGCTACCTGGAACCACACCACGCTCTGGGCCAAGAAGCAGGACGACCGCCTGACCTACCTGCAGTGCGGCTTCACACCCGAGCTGGCCGCCAGCTGGGAGCAAATGCAGCGGCTAAAAGCAAAATTCGGCGACGAATTCCTGATGCATAACGAGATGCTGCGCTTTAAAGGCACAGTTCAGTGCTGGGCGCTGCCGGTGCTGCGCTACAGCAACCGCGAACGCTTGCAAGAGATGATCGACTTTTGCAAAGCGATCGGTGTCGGTATTTCCAACCCCCATACCTATGTCCTGGAAGACGGCGGCCACGATGCGGGCAACCCAGCGCAACTCGCCTTCAAGTGCCAGACCGACCCCCGTGGTATCTTGAACCCTGGCAAGATGCGCCTATTCGAGCAGCCGCCCCTGTACAGCGCCCCGGTCTTGACTGAGTGAGCCTGGCTCCCGGCTCGCTTGTCGAGTTCTTTGGCTCACCTTTCTAGCACGAAAGGTACAAAAATTACCCAAAAGGGTGATGTAAACTCTTGTGAGCTTTGGCAATGTTTAAGCAAAGCGTCTACTGGAGAAGTGTGATGAGCCAGCAGCTAGTCAGGCGCGAACTTGAGGTTGTAGACCTAGTCAGGGTTCGGGCGTCAACGGATGGTAGGGAAGCGTATGTCGCGTGGGCCGGTGCGCTCTATTCGATGGTTCCCGGCGAATCGCAGCGGCACCTGTTCAATATCGTGGGCATGAACGTGGGGCGATGTCTTGACAACCAAGATGGCAGTTGGAGCCTTGTGTCTCGCGAAGTAACCTACTACACAGATATCCAGACCGGCGAAATCCTGCGAACCTGGCATAATCCTTGGACTGACGAACTGCTACCCGTGGTGCACGTCGCCAATAATCCGGTGCAAATTTATCTCAAAGGGAAGCTGCCTGCGACGGTGGCGAACCACGTCACCACCTTTAGCTTTGACGTGTTTTTGGACTACCCCAATCCGCTGGCCGGGGACGCTCGCTTTCTCGAATACAGTCCAGATTCCCACTACAAAGCGGCTGAATTTCTCAAGCTCACCGTCCCGACCGAGGCGCTGCTCCAGCCTGAGACGCCGTTCATCGCCAATGTGGCCTTTTCCTGGAACCGACTGGGTCCCTGGCTGCCCTGGATGAAGATGGGAACCCGCGCCGGTCAGCTGGTCTACAGTGCCTGTGGCAGCCGAGTCGAGGGCTTTGCTGCTCTACCCCAGGTGCTACAAGATGAGATCAGCGCGCGTCTGCCGCTGTATCGCCACGCGCCCCGGCTGAAGCTGTCCCAGCGCAACATGACCTCCTGGGTTTACTTCAAACGGCACTTCAAAGCCTATCTGCGCGGCGACATTTTCCCCGTGCCAGAACTGGTGTCAGCCTGACCTCAAGGCGGGTGACTAGGACGCCAGATGATGCTTCAAGGCAAAGCGCACCAGCTCGGCGCGATTGCTAGTGTTACTTTTGCTCAGCAGGCTGCTGACGTACTTTTCAATCGTGCGAGGGCTCAGATGCAGACGGTCGCCGATTTGGGCATTGGAGAGGCCATCAGCCAGCAGGTGCAGCACTTCCTGCTCGCGGTTGGTTAGCGTGAAATTGAGGGACGATAGCGATGCCCGCAAGCTACGCTCCTCCCCCCTAGCTTCCAATGACTGGCGGTGGGTGCTAGGGGGAACGGACCGAGCCAGCCATTCGGTCTGGATCAATTGGGTCCGGTCGAGCAAGTTGCGCACGACCGCCGCAACCTCTTCTAGCTCAAAGGGCTTGGGTAAATAGGCATCACAGCCCGCCTGATAGCCTTTAATGCGCTCGTGGGTCTGAGTTTTTGCCGTGAGAAACACCACCGGAATCAGGCGGAACTCCGGCAGCTGCCGCACCTGGCGGATAAACTCATAGCCATCCAGCCGAGGCATCATAATGTCGGTCACTATAAGGTTGGGCCGAGCCTTGCCCACCCAGGCTAAGCCCTCTTCTCCATTACTGGCAATCACTGTCGTGTAGCCACACAGCTCCAGGTAGTCGCTGATGGAAAGGCGAATTCCTGGCTCATCATCAACGACGAGGATAGTCAGAGGCATGGCCTAAAAGAGCAGGAGGTGTGAGGCATGACACCCCACATCCTATAACTATCTCCAGGCGGCGTCGATACGCGCTCTCCCTCAAGCCAGAAGCAGGCAGGACAGATTTGCTCGGCGGCGACGCGGGGATCTAGGCCAGCGTTTCGGGGCAGTAGCCAAGGCCCTGGACAAATTGCTTGCGAAATTCCTCGATCTCTTGGCGATCCACCTTGCCGTGGGAAACCACCGCGATCTGATACTGACGCATCACACTGACCGGCGACTGGCCGGTTTCGAGCGCCCACAACGCCATTTGGAGGCGTGGATTGGGCTGGCAGGGAATGCCCAGCTCGTTGAGCAGGGCGCGGAAGTCACCGTCCTGCTGGGCGGTCAGCTCGCGCTTGAATTTGATGTGAGCCACCCAGCCATCGGCCTGATGAATGACGCTCATGAAGCGCACCACCAAGCGCGAATTATTGTGCAAGTACTCCACCAGGCGGAGAACGAGACTTGCATTGGCTAGGTAGTACAAGTAGCTCATGTATTGACCTCTCTCCGAGCTTGGACGCTCGATGCTTGTTATTCTCACGGAGTCTCGGAGGGCTTTGTAGGGGAGAAGCACGGCACTTGCTGGGGGTATCTCCCCATTTTCGGTCTGGCAAACCCCGACCCTGGCCCGTTTTCTCTTCTCTAGTCAGCAGGTTTCCCACGTTATGAGCGATGCTCACGCAGAGGCTATCCAGCCCGCTTTGCCTCTATGCCCTGCCGATTTGCGGCTGGATGGCTATGACTACGAGCTACCCGCTGAGTTGATCGCGCAAAACCCAGTGGTGCCGCGCGACCATTCGCGCTTGCTGGCCGTCCGGGGTGCGGATCTGGCGCATCGGGTCTTCTACGAGCTGCCTGAGCTTTTGAGTCCGGGCGACCGTCTGGTGCTCAACAACACGCAAGTCATCCCTGCCCGCCTCTATGGTCACAAGCGTGACCCCCGAACTGGCGCGCTCGGCGCAGCGGTGGAGGTGTTGCTGTTAGAGGAAGAGACCCCAGACTGCTGGCAGGCGCTGGTCAGGCCAGGACGTCGCCTGGGGGTGGGTAGCCAGTTAGTGTTCGGTCGCGCACCGGGGCCGGTGGTGCGGGCCAGGATTCTGGCGACCGTGCCGGAGACCGGAGGGCGGCGGATCGCGTTTGAGCTGTCAGGCGGGCAGTCCCTGTGGGCGGTGCTAGATCAGCTGGGCCAACTGCCGCTGCCGCCCTACATTACCGACTCGCAGGCTGCGCCCGCCCAATACCAGACCGTCTACGCCGAGCACCCAGGCGCGGTGGCGGCCCCCACCGCTGGGCTGCACTTCACGCCGGAGCTGCTGGCGCGGCTGAGTGCTCGGCACATTGAGTGCAGTTTTGTCACCCTACATGTGGGCGTGGGCACTTTCCGTCCGGTCGAGGTCGCCGAGGTCAGCCAGCATCGAATGCACCGTGAATGGCTGGCGGTCAATGAGTCAACGGTGGCCGAGATCCAGCAGACCCGCCAAGCCGGAGGGCGGATCATCGCCGTGGGCACGACAGCGGCGCGGGCCCTGGAGGCAGCGGCCCACTCGGGCCAGCTGCAGCCCTACCGGGGCAAGACCGATCTGTTTATTTACCCTGGCTACTGCTGGCGCGTACTCGACGGTCTGATCACCAACTTTCACCTGCCGCGCTCTAGTTTGCTGATGCTGGTCAGCGCCCTGATCGGTCGCGAGCGCTTGCTGGCGCTCTATGCCGAGGCTATCCGTGAGCGCTACCGCTTTTACTCATTTGGCGATGCCATGCTGCTGCTGCCTGGCTTGGGCCGTGGCGGCTAGAACTTGGCCCTCCCAGCTCAAAACTCGGGCCTGGACCCCCAGAGCCCGGACCTCGGAGCAGCATGCTCGCAGTTCGGAGCAAAAGGCTCGAAGCCTGAAGCAAAAGACTCGAAGTTTGGAGCAAAAGGCTCGGAATTTGAGCTTTGATACTGGGGAATTGGCGTCTGGAGCCTGGCAGACGGAGTTTGGAACCGCAAGCATCCAGCTTGGAGCAAGAAACAGCAACGCCTCAGCCAAATAACCACAGCCACAGGGGCAGCGTGAGCAGCACGCCGATTGAACCCAGCGACAGCGCTGTGACCGTCAGTTCTCGGTCCAAGTCGTAGGCTTCGGCGATCACCAGGGTGGCGAAGGCAGGCGGCATCGCTGCCTGCAGCACTACGGCTAAACGAGGCGTGCTGACCAGACCCAAAGCGCTCACGCCCCAGCCCACGAACAGCGGCACGAGCACCAGCCGGATCACCACCGCTGGCAGCGCCGAACCCAGACTGTGCCAAGACGAGAGCTGGGACAGGCGCAGGCCCAACAACACCAGCGACAGCGGAATCATGCTCCAGGCAAACTGGTGCAGGCCCAGCTCCAACAGCGGCGGCAGGGGTAGCGGGCGAGAGACCAGGGCAAGCGCAAAACAGAGGAGGGTGGGATTGCGCAGCATCGGCTGGAGCCGAGCCAGGACATTCGCCGGTGCCAGCGCCGCCGGTTTCTGGGCGGCCTGAAAGCGGGCGGCTAAGCCCACCCCCAAGCCGTAGGCTCCCAGGGTCATGCCCAGCGTGTCATAGAACACCGCCCAGCCAAAGGTTTCAGGACCGCAGAGTGCCAGAGAAACGGGATAGCCGATGTAGCCGGTATTGCCCAGCATCGCCGCCAACAGAAAACTGCCCTGCGTGGCGGGCGGCGGCAGCTGCGAGGCCCCAGCGAGCCGCAGCCAGAGCATCGCCAAGCCCGCCGCCAGAGCAATGCCGCCCCAGGCGACCGCCGCCGCTAACCACACGGGGCCGGTTAAGTCGGCCTGACGCAGAAAGCCCAAGACACTCAGCGGCACCCCGACCCAGAATAGGAAGCGTCCCAGCCCGTGTGGCAACCAGCTCGGCAGCCGCCGGCCCAAAACCAGGCCCAACAACGTCCAGCTGAGCAACTGTGCATAAAGCTGCAGCAGAGAACCTAGACCGGTCATCTGCTGTTAAGGTGGGCGCAGCCCGAGGCTCTGCGGCGTTCAGACACCCTACCGACTGTCATCGAAAGACCATCAGATTACCAGACTTGCTCACTATGATCGGAGGAACTCTTAGGATTCTTTCCTGACCACTCCGCATTTGGGGTGGGATTTTCTGAACCTAGACGCATCTGCCCCAGTCTGTTAGTGCGATACGCCATCCCTCATCGATTGACTCCTGTTTAGGTCCATGACTCAATTCAACCGTCGCTTCCGTCCGCTGTACGCCGGTCTGCTGCCTGTCTCTGGGGGCGCTCTGGCCCTGACGGCTGCTCTGGCCTTGGTGGTGAGCCCCACGCTCACCGATCGTGCCCAGGCTGCCCTACAAGACAGTCCCAAGACTGTGTTGGATGAAGCTTGGCAGATTGTCAACCGCGAGTATGTCGATCCGCAGTTTAATCAGGTGGACTGGCAGCAAACTCGGCGCAGGCTGATTGCCCGCCAGTACACCAACCGGGAACAAGCTTACATCGCCCTGCGCCAGGCGTTAGAGCAGCTGAACGATCCCTACACGCGCTTCATGGACCCGCAGCAGTTTCAAGCCCTCACCAGTCAGACCGATGGCGAACTGACCGGGGTTGGCATCCGCCTGGAGGTCAACGATCAGACCCGAGCCCTGACGGTGGTAGAGCCGATTGAGAATTCACCCGCGCTGCGGGCAGGCATTGTGTCGGGCGATCGCATCCTGCAGATCGACGGGCGCAACACCAACGGCATGTCAATCGAAACCGCCTCAAACCTGATCCGAGGCCAGGAGAACACCCCGATCCGGCTGCGCATCCAGCGTCAGGGCCGCGCGCCCTTCGAGCTGACCTTGACCCGCGCCCGCGTCAGTCTGCCCACTGTCTACTCGGCATTGCGCACAGAAGGGGAGCAGCGCATCGGCTACATCCGACTGGGTGAATTCAATGCCCACGCCGCTGAGCAGATGCGCAAGGCGATCCAGGACCTCAAGGCCCAGCGCGTGGACGCCTTTGTGCTTGACCTGCGCAGCAACCCTGGCGGCTTGCTCAGCTCGGGCATTGAAATCGCCCGCATGTGGCTGAACCGGGGGACGATTGTGCGCACGGTGGATCGCGACGGCAAATCTGTGCAGGCCGCAGCCAACAACAGTGCCCTCACCGACCTGCCGCTGGCAGTTCTAGTCAATGGCGGCTCCGCTAGCGCCAGCGAGATCCTGACCGGTGCGCTTCAAGACAACGACCGAGCGGTGGTTGTGGGCACCCAGACCTTTGGTAAGGCGCTGGTGCAGTCGGTCCACTCCCTCTCGGATGGCTCTGGCATTGCGGTGACCGTGGCCCGCTACCTCACCCCGGCGGGGACTGATATCAACCACCGGGGCATCGCCCCTGACGTGCCCGTGAACCTGACCGAGCAGCAGGTGAAGGATCTCTCAAGCCGTCCGAACACGATTGGCACCTCCGCTGCCGATCCTCAGTACCGCCAAGCGATCAGCCAGCTCAGCCGAAGCGCCCGCGCCGTGAGTCCCACTCCCGGTCTGTAAGCTCAGTTTCAATAGGCTTGCGCTTGTTTGGGCCGCACCTCAGCCAGCCTGGGGTGCGGAACCCAAGTGAGGCTGAGGTAATCTGGAAGTGAAGCAGCCTGAGTTCCCGAACGCATGATCCGGAAACTGGCCGGACTAGGCTGATATTAATCAGCAGAGATGTCACAGCATTTCTGGCTGGAGATCAATCGTTAACGAGCATGGACCTGAGTGAAAGCGAGGACCGCATCCAGAGGCTGTTGGACCAGGTAAGGTTAGCCTTACACCAGCGGCAGGACTACGACCGAGCCACAGCTGCCTGCCAGGCGATTCTCAGTGAAAATTCCACGCACTCAGAAGCTGCGGCGCTATTGGAGTTAGTGCAACAGCGGCAGCGAGAGCAGCAGGCTCAGCAAATCTGGGACCAAGCCCAAGCCCTGTTTGAGCAACGACAGTGGCAGGAGGCTGTGTGTCTCGCTAGCACTATGCCGCCCATCGACCCCTGGTGGTCTCAAGCAAACCGGCTGAGCGAGGCCGCACAGCTGTCGCTGGCTAGCCAAAGGCGCGAAGACCAAGCCAGGCAGGCGCTGGCCGAAGCCGAACAATTGTTCGAGATGGGCCGCCTCGACCGCGCCCTAGCTCGGGTGCAGCAGGTGCCTGCCGGTCCCCAGAGCTCAGAACGGGCCGCCGCCTTGCGGCAGAAGATCCAACAACATCAGACTTTGGCCCACCAGTACCAACAGGCTCAGGCCGCGCTGGAAACGCACGATTTTGAACGGGTCTGCGAGCAGGTACAGCCGTTGCTCGAAAAGACGCTCTGGCGCGAGCAAGCGCAAGCCCTACTCGACCAAGCCGCGCTGCTCCAGGAGCAGGACGATCAGGCTGCGAAGCTGATGTCAGGCTTGCGGACCCTGATTGCGCGGCAGCAGTGGGAGGCCGCGGTTGTCGAAGCCAACGCCCTGCTAGCCCTATTCCCTGACCAGCCAGAGGCATTGCGACTGCGGCAGCAAGCTCAAAGCCAGCTCAGTACTCCCCCGAGCGAAGCACCTGCGCCCGCCACACTTTCGGTTCCGCCACACCGTAACCCTCCATCCCCAACTGGTTGGCAGGCAGAGGCCGTCTGGCTGGGCATGCCTGCTCAAACCACTGCTCTATTGAGTCTGGCTCAGCCCAATTTAAGGTCGCAACGGCAGGCAACTCGTGCGGAGTTTCTCAGCCGCCTAACCCGCCTGTCTCAGCGCCCCGGGCTCGCCTTGATGGGCACCCTAGCTGTGTTGGGGGCGGCGATCCTGCTTGCCCAGCGAGGCATGCCCAGACTGTTGCCCCCCACCTCTGTCTCAGGCCCGGTTAGGGTCGAGCCGACTGCCTCGCCAGCCCTCCAGGCGGCAGGACTTGAGCAAGCCTGTCAGCAGCAAGCACTTAACTCCCTACGCCCCGAGGTGACCGAGCAACGACGGCTCGTCCTGGGGCGAGCCCAGGAGCTGGCGGCCCTAGGCGACGCCCCAGCTCTGGGGCAGGCGATCCAGGTGGCCCAGTGTGCACAGAAGGTTCCAGAGCGTGACCATCTCTACCGGGACGCTGAGCAGGTCATCGGCCAGTGGTCCAGCCAGCTCTGGCAACAGGCTCTCAACCGCGCCCAGAAGGATGACTTAGCAGGGGCAATTGCCACCCTCCAAAACTTGCCTATCACCGCCCCGAGCTATGCGCAAGTCCGGCCCGCATTGGCCACTTGGCAGGGCATGCTGCGGGAGCGGCAGCGCGATTACCGCCACATCGCGGTGGCCAAGACACGTCTGGTTCAGCAGCCCGACGACCTGCGTACCCTGCTAGAAGTGGTCACTTACCTAAACACCTATGTTCCTGAGGGTCGTCCTAACCGTCCTCTGGCGCAGCAGGTCATCGGTCAGGCAGCGTGGCAAATTTGGCTGCAAGCTCAGTCACGGCAAGCCCAAGGCCAAGTGGATGAAGCACTTGACATCGCTGGGCAAATTCCCCTGGATACCCCAGCTCGCGCGGCCTCACAAAACCCGCGTCTCCAATGGCAGCGTCAGCTCTTGGCCGCCGTGCCTGCCCCGTTGAGTGCCCCGGACCGCTCCGCAGCAAGACCGCAGCCGCGAACGGCTCAGACCAGCCGCCGCCAACCCTCCAATGCAGGCCGCAGGTTTCAGTCCCCCACTCGCCAGGTTTTGGCCGCTGTCCCCTCGCTTCCGCCCCTGCCTAGCCTGAGCGAAGACCAGATTGCCCTCAACCAGGCTCGCCTACTGGCAAAGCCGGATGACCCTGAAGCGCTGAGCGCAGCTATGGGAAAAGCCAATCAGGTCGGCAGTGGCCCTCACCGCAAGGAGGCTCAAGCTCTGCTCTCCCAGTGGTCGCTCAATCTGTGGCGCATGGCCCGTAAGGAGTACCGATTCGGTAACCGCCGCAGAGCTCTGGAGATTGTGCAGATGATTCCCCAGAACACCGCCGTCTGGCAGCGACACGCCCGCTACGACCACAGCCGCTGGCAACAGCGAGCCCAGGATAACTAGTAACCTGAGGTGCGACGCAAAGAGCCACAGCTCGCTTAGGCCGTATGCTGAGGGGATACCTGCTGTCTCACGGGAGAGTTCAACTGCATGTCGAGTGAAATTTTGACTTCGTCCTTCTTATCGTTCACCCTGGTTCTGGTGGGCCTGGGCCTAGGCTTTGTACTGCTCAAGCTTCAAGGCAGCAAAGAGTAGCCGATTTCGTCAGCCAACCAGCGCCTGAACCCTGGCCGTCAGAAGCTGACGGCCAGTTTGCCTATTCCAAAACTCGCAACCTGAGTCGTTTGCAATGATCTGGGTGTGAGTTCACGGTGACGGGGGGTGATGTTTTCCGTGATTTCGGTCCGGATGGGGCAGTGGACGACACGGTAGACAGTATCTTAAGCGGCACTATAGGGGTGCATTCAGGGGTGCACCTCAGGGGTCCTCACCCAGAATCACTGGAACGGGTGATTTTTTGTAGCCACGGTATCCGCAGCATGTAGCACAAGAGCAGACGTTGGTTGGCAGAAAAACAATGACGAGTAACGAGATGAGTATCGATGCGCTTCACTACTACAACTACAGTGAAGGCAGCTTGATCAACCTGTCGGAGCCGGTCACTCTCTACATCGAATCCGGTCTGGTGATGCTCTCAACCGATAACCCCAGCGAGGGGGAATACAGCGTCGGCATCCTGGGTCCGGGGATGGTGTTTGGCTTAGCAATTGCAGATGTTGGTTGTCAAGCCGTGGCCTTGGTGCCGACGCGCTTGCGGGCGTTAACTTCTAACACCCAAACAGCGGCCGATATCGATTTGCTCAACCATGCCTTGACCGCCCGTCTGCGCCACACCCACGCCCTGTTGGCCGTTGCCAATCAGCGCCCGGTGATGCGCCGCTTCTGCAGCCTGCTTGACCTTCTGGGTCAATACCTGGGACGTCGAACGCCGCAGGGGCTGCTGATTGACGTCCGGTTGACCCACCAGCAGCTGGCGACCTTGATCGGCTCTACGCGGGTCACGATCACCCGAATGCTGGGTGAACTCAAAGAGCGGGGCAAGGTCTCACAACTGGAGAACCAGCGCCTTTTGCTGGTCGAGCAGGTCAAGCAAGTGGTCTAAGTTCCTCGGCTAGGGCAGCGACTGGGTTGACTTCACTAAGACTGACCCCTTCCCGAGGTGAGGGCGAGCTGAGCGGCGTCAGCAGGGTGCGGGGCACCGCCAGCGGGCGAACCTGACCAATTTGAGAAGCTTCGCCCGTAATCAGAACCCAGTCGCCCGGTTCTAGGCTAGTTGCCCCATCTGGCAGGCGAATCAGCTTGCCCTCGCGGCGGATGAGCTGGACTTGAACCGCGCACTGGCGGCGTAAGTCCAGCTCAGCCAGGGTGTGTCCTGCCAGTAGGCTGTCTTCACGCACCAGTAACCACTGGCTGAACAAAGAACCGTCTGGCAGGGCTGCCTCTCCCTGCGCCAGGGCATCGAAGGCGGCTAGCTCATCGTCCTCGCCCACTAACAGCAGCCGGTCGCCGTCGGCCAGCACGGTTAGGGCGTCCGGGTAGTTCAGCTCCTCGCCGTTGGTGCGCCGGATCGCCATCAGGGTGACACCGGTGAGACGGCGCAGGTCGGTCTCAGCAATTTTCATGCCTAGTAGCGGTGAGCCCTCCGGCAGGGTGAACCAGCGACCGTTGAGATCGTCCAGCGCTGAGCGCAGGTCTTGCATCACCTGGGCGACCGGACGCTCGGGACGCAAACCCAGGTAGTGGCTACTGCGGATTTGGTCAACCTCGCGTTGCACCGAGGGTACAGACTCTCCCATCTCCAGCAGCAGGTGTGAACACAGCTCTAGGCTGGCCTCGAAGTCTGGCTGCACGACCTCACGAGCTCCTAGCTGATAGAGCAGCTCAATGTCCCGGTCCTGATTGGCGCAGACTACGATGTCTAGCTCTGGGGCGGCCTCCAGCGTACGCTTGAGACACAGACGGGTGCTCATCGGGTCAGAAAGGGCGATAGCCATGGTGCGGGCGCGGTCTACGTGGGCTTTGGCCAACACCAGCGGGCTGGCGGCGTTGCCGTAGACATAGGGGATACTGTCCTCGCGCAGCTGCTGAATGGCGCTTTCGGACTGGTCGATCACTAGGACCGAGTAGCCACGGCTCTTCAAGAGGCGTACCACATTGCGGCCTTTGTGCCCGTAGCCGCAGACCACAGCGTGTCCCTGGCAGGTCCTGGTAGTTTCGCAGACTTCGTGGGGTTCTTCCTCGGCCAGCCAGCGCCTGAGGAGCGGCAACTTCTCCAGCAGCCTGAACAGCTGAGGAGTCAGGCGCATCACAAAGGGGGTGACCATTAAGGTCACCGCCGTGGTGCCCAAAATCAAGAGATAAACCTGTCGCGACACCAGGCCTAATTGCTGTCCCTCGCTGGCTAGCACGAAGGAGAACTCACCGATTTGGGCCAAGCCCAGACCGGTGATTAGGGCCGTGCGCAATGGGTATTGGAACGCCAGAACCAGCGGTGTGATCAGCGCAAACTTGCCGACAAAGGTCAGCGCCACCAAGCTCAGGATTAGCTCTAGGTTGTTCCATAGGAATAGGGGGTCGATCAACATGCCGATCGCGGCGAAGAACAGGGTGGCGAACACGTCGCGCAAGGGTTCGACCACCGAGAGCGTTTGGTCGGCGTACTCCACTTCAGAGATCATCAGGCCTGCGACGAAGGCTCCCATCTCAATCGAGAGGCCCAGATATTCGGTGAGCAGGGCAATGCCCAAGCACACGGCGATCACCCCTAGCAGGAACAGCTCTTTGCTTTCGGTGCGTGCCAGCAGCTTGAGTAACGGCGGAATCACCCAGATCCCGGTGGCCACTGCACCGGCGGCAAATAGCGCCGTTCGCAACAGTGCCTGTCCCACCGCTAGGCCAATTTGCTCGGGCGGCTGGTCGAGGGCGGGCAACACCGCTAGCATCAGACCCAGCGCCAGGTCCTGCACAATCAGAATCCCCAGCATCACCTGGCCATGGGGTGTCTCGGTTTCGTTGCGCTCCATCAGGCTCTTGAGTACCACGGCTGTGGAGGACAACGAGAGGATTGCGCCCAAAAACACCCCTTGGGCGGGCGTAGTCACCCAGCCGACCAGCAGCGACAGCAGCGCGGTGAGCGCGACGGTCAGCACGATCTGTAGGCCGCCACCGCCTAAGGCGATCAGCCGGACTTTTTTCAATTCTGCGAAGGAAAATTCCACGCCCAGCGCGAACAGTAGGAACGCTGCGCCTAGTTGCGCCAGGGTTTCGACCTGGATCAGCTCTTTGACCAGCGCCAGCCCAGCAGGGCCAACAACGATGCCGCCTAGCACATAACCGAGTAGGACTGGCAGCCGCAGTAGGGAGGCGAGAACACCTCCAACCGAAGCGGCGGCCAGCACCGTTACCAAGTCCACGATCAGTCTGAAGTCTTCCTGCACAGTAGGGTATGAGACTCAGGTTAAGTTTTGTCTATTAGAACTCAGGATACCGAGTTTTGCCGGGATCCAGGAACCCCGGCTCGGAAGTTAGGAGTCAAACTTACTTGTTCATTGTGAGGAATTTCCGTGGAGTTGTGGGTGGAGTTGTGGCGAGGGGAACTGATGACAAAGCGCACAGCAGCCAGGAACAGGCGCAGCTGGCTTGGCCTAATTACGGCGTTGCTCATTATGCTGGGTGCGTTGCCCGCTCAGGCAATGCAGGTCAGTGCTCTGCCTCAGTCTCCCGTCCTGGGAGACACCATCCGGGTGGAAATCGTCGCACCACAAGCGCCGCCTCAAGTTCGCCTCAACGGGCAGACCTTCCCCGCCTTTGAAATGGTCTCAGGTCGCTGGCGGGCTCTGTTGCCCACGTCACCCCTGGATCGGCCTGGTTCGCTGCTCATCCAGGCGAGTGATGGCGCGGAGGTCCAGAATTTAACGCTGAATCTGGGAAGTCGTTCGTTCCCGACTCAGCGCATCTGGCTGACCGGCAGTGGTGGTGCAGGGCTGCATCCCATTGAGCGCGAGCGGGTGGCGCAGTTTAGGGCGACAGTCACACCCGAGCGGTTCTGGAATGGCTTGTTCCGGCGGCCTAGCGCGGGCCGGATCTCGGCGGTCTACGGCGTGCGACGCTACTACAACGGGGTCTTTGCCCAGGACTATTATCACCGGGGAGTAGACTACGCCGCTGCCACGGGCACACCTATCGTTGCGCCTGCGGCGGGTCGAGTGCTGTTGGTGGGGCGTGAGGCTCAGGGCTTTCGGGTTCACGGTAACTGCGTGGGCATTGACCACGGTCAGGGGGTATTGAGCATTTTCCTGCACTTGAGCCGCATCCATGTGCAAGCAGGGCAATTGGTTCAGTCGGGGCAGACCATTGGAGCGATTGGCACGACGGGCGCATCGACTGGGCCTCATTTGCACTGGGGTCTCTATGTCAACGGGGTGTCAGTGGATCCTGGACCTTGGCGATATGGCTATGGAACCGGGCACTCTATTAATTGAAGGAAAATGATTGTCAAAATCATATGAACTACTAGGGCTATGTGCTGTTTTCTTGAAGCGGACATGAAGGCAAATGACCTGCCCGGATAAACAGAGAAAATTAGGAAGAGAAGGGCAGCAAACTAGGGAACACTTGACGACAAACAGAGAAAGTAGCTGAGTCAGCTTTAGATTATCCCAGACCTCTGTTTTTTGGGACAACTGGAGCAATTCAATTTAGTTCTCACTCAATGATAATGATATGGATCAAGTTTCTCGCGTTTCTAAGTCTCAGGTGCGACTTTCTATCGAGCTTTTACTGACGGTGGTGATTGTTATTTCGATCTTGTTGCGTCTGTTAAATCTTGCGACACGAGAATTTTGGTACGACGAGGTTATCTCGATTAAAATCGCCGCAGGACAGCTGAACGCTTATCAAAATCCCACTGCCACACCAGTTCCTCTATCTGATTACACTGCCTGGCTAAATCTTC
This sequence comes from Leptolyngbya sp. SOY_34_metabat_272, assembly GCA_031399305.1. GTDB lineage: Bacteria > Cyanobacteriota > Cyanobacteriia > FACHB-261 > FACHB-261 > FACHB-261. The sequence continues at coordinate 8,356 of JANNOU010000096.1, read as the reverse complement.
CGGGTGAGGCCAATTGGCGGGATGCCGTCAAAACCCTATTAGAACTGCTCAAAAGCACCCTCGGGGGAGAACCGCATCCCCCCTTATTTTATTTGAGCCAGCATTTCTGGCTGCGCCTGTTCGGCAACAGTGAAGTTGCAGTGCGTAGCTTGGGGGCCTTACTCAGCTTTGGGGCATTGCTGGGTGGTTACGGGCTGGGGCGAGCAGTTCTGGGACATCGAGGAGGGTTGCTCCTGGCTGCCTTACTGGGCACCAATCCCTTTTATCTATTTCACTCGCTCAACGTCCGCATGTATGGACCCCTGGTCTTGTGGACGACGCTCAGCGCCTGCGCCTTACTGCATTTAATCAATCAGACGCAGGGGCAAACCGCTCGAAATTGGCGCAAGCAGTTTTGGTGGACGCTGTTGTTGATCGGCTCTGTGGCGGCAGGGTTGATGACCTTTTACCTATTTGCTTACTATCTCATTGCCCTGGGTGTTTTGGTGTTGTTTCTTGACTGGCGGCGCTGGTGGCAGCACGGTTTGCGGCTGGGAGCTGGTGTCTTGTTGACCCTGCCGTGGATGCTTTGGGGAGCAGTACGGCAGCTCCGGAACGCCGACACCGGACGCTTTGCCGTTTCAGGAGGATTCGGTGCGGCTCTGATTCGTCACTTGCAAGATGTAACCCACGTCTTAGGCATCAATTTACTGGCCGGAGACTGGGCTGAGTCGATTTCTAAAGACAGCCTGCTGGTGGTGGGTTTGATTGTCATTAGTCTGCTCTCAGTCTGTGCCCTCAGCCTCTGGCAACGGCGAGAATACCGCCTTTTGAAAGTCGCTTTAATTTTGGGATTGCTTCCCCTCTTAATCGCCTTTGCTGTGGATACTGCGGCAGGCAAGTTTACACTGGCCTGGGGTACTGGACGGAGCATGATCTTTATCTTGCCCGGCTGTTTGCTTTTGCTGGTCGCCTGGGTTGAGCGCTCAACTGGGCGTTGGCAAGGGGCGGTTGCCTCGACACTGGTGCTGCTGTATCTCACGATCAGCATCGGCGATTTCAGCCTCAGACAGCGTCAAGACATGCAAACGCTTGCCAAAGTGATTGGGCAGGCACCCACCACCCCGACCTTGATCGCCATGAGCGCCCGAGCGCGGGGACACATTTTACGGCTGGCCTACTACGTTGATGTAGGAGAGCCTGTAGCTTTGCTCGCCCAAGCTGCACCCAAATTGATCCCAGCTCTAGCAGCGGTCGCTGAACAATATCCTCGAATCATCTGGCTGGACAGCGCTAAGCCTGTATTCTCTGATCCGCCTGCGATGGAGCAAGAAAATCAACAGATTCGGCAAATTCTGGCTTCTGATTTTCAACTCATCGAGACCCAAGAGTTGAGAGGCACGATGCCACTCGATCACTTCACAATGAGGCTTTATACTCGTCGTTCTAGCTAACTCTCCCTGTGGGGTTGATTACCATGCGATCTAAACCATTGCCCTCCCTGAGCTCAAAACAGCGTGTTGCGCCAAAATCACCGCAAAAAACCGTCATTGCCAGCTTGTTGATGCTGTTTTTCTTGGGCACGACTTATTGGGTTTCTACGCAGCCAAAGCTGGGTGCCCGGACCTCGATCTCGATGCTTTATCCCGACAAGAGTTCACAAACCTGTCAGACAGAGATCCAGCTTCTGAGATCGGGCAAGCTACCGATTGCTAGCGACAAGGGGGCGGTAGAAACCGTGGGACTCTCTCCAAGCTGGGGACCGCAACCGGGCCGCTCTAAATTTTTCATGTTCAGACTACATACGCTGGACTTTTTAGAGTGCCTGATTCAAGCCGGAGAGTCGGGAGATGCCCAGGCGTTGGCACAAGCCAAACGCGTAGTTCTGGACTGGGAAACCAACAATGAATTCAAAGGCTCTGTGGATCGTTGGACCTGGGCAGACAATGTGGGCGCTTGGGAAGAACACTCCGTCTCGTGGCGGGCGGTCCTGTTGAGCTATCTGTATCACGTCCTCGAGAAATCACCGCAGCGCGATCCTCAATTCATGGCTCGATTGGAAGCCATGGCCCAGACCCATGCTTCCTTCCTCTCACGCCACTACAGCTACATGCCCAACCACAACCACGGCCTCAGCGGTACCGGTGGTCTGATGGCCCTGGGGATGACCTTCTGGAAACTGCCGCAGTCGGGGGAATGGTTAGAGCTCGCGTTGGCACGTGCGGAACAACAGATGCTAGATACCGTCTCACCCGATGGTATTCAGCTGGAGCAGTCCGGGGAGTACCAGTTCTTTACCTTGCGGACGTTTATTGAACTGTACCGAGCGGCCCAAGCCATGAACCGACCACTCTCAGAGGCCTATCGGCAGAGGCTCGACCGGATGCTAGGGGCCGCTGCGGTCATGGTTGGGCCGAACCGTCGGGTCGAGGGCTTGCCCTACAGCGAACCGGATAAGGACGTGGTCAGCAGTTTTCTCGGTAATATTAATTCTCTCAGCCTCGGGCCAAATGCGCCGGGGCTGGCGAGGTTTAAAAGGGTCGTCGCACAAGGCGATGTGACTCGGAGTCTAGCGGTTTACAAGCGGGGCGGCTACAGTTTCTTTCAGGCCCATCCCGGTCGCGAGCTGGAGGTGGTCTTCCACACGCGCATCCTGAATGCTCCCCACGCCCATCAAGACGCCCTGGGACTGACTGCCGTCCTGGGCGACCAACCGCTGCTGATCTACCCCTCCGCCAATCTGCCTGCGGCGGATCCCTACTTCCTGGGGCCAGACGCCCACAACACGGTCCAGATTAAGGGTTTGCAACAACAGCAGCTGGATCCAGCCCCCGGTGTCAGCCTCTGGGCCGGGTTGATCAACTGGGGCAAGCTCCGGGGTGTCACTGAGAAATTGGGTCTGGCAGACTGGTGGTTGGGTCAACGTCGCCAATTCGGTGTGGATGAACCGTCCCTCAACGCCCGAGCAACCGACCATGGCGGCAAGGTCCTGGCGTTCGCTAGCTCCCCAGAGCTGGACTTTGTCACTGCCCAGCACCAGACCTATCCAGGTGTGACCCATAGGCGAACCGTGGCCCGAGTGGGGAGCCGCTATCTACTTGTGTGGGACCGACTGGCTGGAGATCAGGTGCATCAGTACACCCAGACCTTTCACTTCGCATCGCAAACCCAGTTAGGGCTAAGCGGGTCCCAGGGGGTGGCTCGCTTGGGCAATCAGACGATCGCCCGATTTGTGCAACTGCACCCGGTGGCCACGGGCGGAATCTGTCGCGGTCAACGCCAGCCCGAGCCGTGCGGCTGGTATCGCGACACGGCTGGGCGAACTGAGCCGACTCCTGCTCTGCGCTACCGCACTCAGGGGAACAACGCCGAGTTCTTGTGGGTGCTCTACGCTGGCGAGGGACCGCTGCAGGGTCAGGTGAGAGCCACTGGAGAGACCGCTGAGCCATCTCAACGGGTCACTCTCTCGGGCGAGGGAGGGAGCTACCGCCTTCGCCTGGAAGGATCGACCTTGAGGTTCGAGTAGACTGCCTCTCCCACGGCCCCGACGCAATAGGCCCATTCACCTTGCCCCTATTCCTAACGTTCCTAATTTCCGGTGCCCTGGCATGAGCCCTCATCAACCCAGTTTGCTGCTGCCCACTCCGACCGGTCCTCTGCTGATCGCCAAGATACCCCCTGCTGTGGATCACGACGGTGAGCATCCCGTTGCGTTTTCGCTGGTTGTCCCCACCTTCAACGAAGCCAAGAACGTCAAGGCCATTGCTTCGATTCTCTGTGGCTTGCTCGATGAGGCGATGCCCGACGCCTATGAGGTGATCATTGTGGACGATGACAGCCCCGACCGCACCTGGGAGCTGGCGCAAGCGCTCACCCGGGAGTATCCCCGTTTACGGGTGATCCGCCGTCGGGACGAGCGTGGTCTCTCCACGGCGGTCATTCGTGGCTGGCAGGTATCTTCAGGCGAGGTGTTGGGCGTGATCGATGGCGATCTCCAACATCCGCCGGAGGTCCTGTTGCAGATGCTGGGTGCGATTGAAGCTGGCGCAGATCTGGTGGTCGCCAGCCGTCACGTCGAGGGCGGCGGTGTGAGCACCTGGAGCCTGACGCGCCGCATTCTGTCACGCGGCGCGCAGATGATTGCCCTAGCGATTCTGCCGCGGGTGGTGGGCCGGGTGTCGGACCCGATGAGTGGCTACTTCATGCTGCGGCGCGGCGCCATCGCCGAGCGTAAGCTGAGCCCGGTGGGCTACAAAATCCTTATAGAGGTGATCGGGCGTGGCAACATCGATCAGATCGAAGAGGTGGGTTACGTGTTCCGCGAGCGCTTAGAAGGCGAGAGCAAGGTCACCTGGCGGCAGTACGTGGACTACCTGCGGCACCTGCTGCGGTTGCGGCTATCGCTAGGGCGAGTGGCGCGACTGCGCGGCAAATTGGCGCAGTGGCCGATCGGTCGCTTCCTGCGCTTCGGCCTGGTGGGCTTCAGCGGCGTGTTTATAGATATGGGGGTGTTCTACTTGCTGCATGACCCTCAGGCGCTGGGCTGGGGGCTGACGCGTAGCTCGATGATCGCTGCTGAGTTGGCAATTCTCAACAATTTTCTGTGGAACGATCGGTGGACCTTTGGCGACATCTCCAGGCGTCAGCGCGGCCAGCGCAAGCGGCTCAAGCGCTTTTTGAAGTTCAACCTGATCTGTCTGGTCGGGTTGGTGCTGAAGGTGATGTTGCTGAATGTGCTGTTCAACGGGTTTGGCATCAACGAGTACCTCGCCAATCTGATGGCGATTGCCCTGGTGACCGTGTGGAACTTCTGGTTCAACTTGAAGCTGAGCTGGCGAGTGACCGAGGTCACCCGAGAGGAGTAAGCCAGGCCCGCCTGTGGCGGGTCGCCCTTAACCTTTTGCAAAATTTGGTGAGGTGGGTTTTCTCGCGACCCCCCAGGACGGACGAAATCCCACAAGAGGACAACATGACGACAAGCATTGTGACCGGAGCAGCAGGTTTTATCGGCTCTAACCTGAGTCGGACGCTGCTGGAACAGGGTGAAACTGTCATCGGTATCGACCACTTCAATGATTACTACGACCCTGCCCTCAAGCGTCGCAATGTGGAGCCGCTGCTGGCTTACCCCGGCTTTAAGCTGCTTGAAGCCGACCTCTGCAGGCTCGACTGGCCCAATCTGCTGAGCCAAGACGTGCAGGTGGTCTATCACCAGGCCGCCCAAGCGGGGGTGCGGGCGAGCTGGGGCTCAGGCTTCCACGCCTACACTGAGCGCAATATCACCGCCACGCAGATTCTGCTGGAGGCGGCTCGCCAAGCGCCGGGGCTGAGGCGGCTGGTCTATGCCTCAACCTCCTCGGTCTACGGCGATGCTGAGCGCTTCCCAACCTCGGAGCAGGTACCGCCGCAGCCGGTATCGCCTTACGGCATCACCAAGCTGGCCGCTGAGCGCCTGTGTTTTCTCTACCAGCGCAACTTCGGCGTGCCGGTGACGGCGCTGCGCTACTTCACGGTCTACGGGCCGGGGCAGCGACCGGATATGGCCTTTCACAAGTTCTTCCGGGCGGTGTTACACGATGAGGCGATCCCGATCTATGGCGATGGCCAGCAGACGCGGGATTTCACCTACATCAGCGACGCGGTCGCGGCCAACTTAGCCGCTGGCAGTGTACCCGCCGCCGTGGGCCAGATCTTCAATGTGGGCGGCGGCAGTCGGGTGGTGCTGAGCGAAGTGCTCGACACAATCGAGCGGATCGTGGGCCAACCGTTGCGCCGTGCCCATCAGGAGCGGGCGATGGGCGATGCCCGTCACACGGCAGCCGATATCAGCCGGGCGCGTGAGCTGCTGGGCTATGACCCCAAGGTTTCGCTGGCCGAGGGGCTGGCCCAGGAATGGGCCTGGATCCAGCAGGTCTACGCCCCCGTAACGGTTGCCTGAGTTCCGAAGCTCGCGCCTGAGGTTCTGAGACTCGCGGGTGAGGTTCAGAACCTCGTGCCTGAGGTTCTGAGGCTCGCGGGTGAGGTTCGGAAGCTTGGCAGTAAGCTCCTGAGGGAGGGTTGGCGAATTCGGGCGTAGGCTCGTGAACCAGTCAGACTTGTGGCTACACGGTCGCTAAACTGTGCTGTGCAGGGCGGGCAGACCCGGTATACTCGTTTATCCGACTGCCCTGACTCTGCTCGACGGCGAAGCTCGATGAAAACTTTGGTGCCCTCCGAACGGTCTGAGGCCGGGAACGCTCCAGTTTCCAGGCCCGATCTGTCTGTCGTCATCCCTATCTACAACGAAGTTGAAAGTCTGCCCCACTTGCTCGTCGCGATTACCGACGCGCTGGCCAACAGTCAGTACCGCTACGAGGTGATTTGTGTAGACGACGGTTCGGAGGACGGCTCTGCCGCGTTGCTCAAGCAGCTGGCCTGCAAACACCGCGAGTTGCGAGCGGTGATCCTGCGTCGGAACTACGGCCAGACCGCCGCAATTGCAGCAGGGTTTCGCTACGCTCGTGGTCGCACCGTGGTCACCCTGGACGGGGATTTACAAAATGACCCAGTGGATATCCCCCGCTTGCTCACCAAGCTGGACGAGGGCTACGACTTGGTCAGCGGCTGGCGTCGCGAGCGGCAGGACGCTGCGCTGACCCGGCTGTTGCCCTCCAAGCTTGCCAATTGGTTAATAGCTCGGGTGACCGGTGTACCCTTGCACGACTACGGCTGCTCGCTCAAGGCTTACCGCGCGGAGCTAGTAGCCGACATGAATCTCTACGGCGAGTTGCATCGCTTTTTGCCCGCTCTAGCCTTCATCGAAGGGGCCAGGATTGTGGAGCTGCCGGTGCATCACCACGCCCGCCGCTATGGCCGCAGTAAATACGGCCTGGGGCGGACCTTCCGGGTGTTGATGGACCTGCTCACTATCTACTTCATGAAAACCTTCCTCACTCGCCCGATGCATGTGTTTGGGCTGTTCGGCCTGGCCTCGACCGGGCTGGGGCTGGGGCTAGGGCTATATTTGACAATCTTGAAGCTGGGCGCGGGGCAGGATATTGGCGACCGACCGCTGCTGATTTTGGCGGTGGTGTTGATCCTGGCGGGCATTCAGTTGTTCGGCTTTGGCCTGTTGGCGGAGCTGTCGATTCGCACCTATCACGAGTCTCAGGGCCGACCGATCTACCGGGTGCGCGAGGTGATAGAGGCGGGGGGGGCCGAGGCGGAGCGCAGCTAGAGCGCCAATTGCTCCAGCACCGAGGTCAGCTTCTCGAACGAAAAGGGCTTGAGCAGATAGTCGTTCGCGCCTGCGGCGAGGGCTTGCTCGCGCTGTCGCCGGGTGGCGGCGGCGCTGATCACCACCGCTGGGATGTGTCGCAATTCAGGCTCCTGACGCAAGGCTTGCAGCAGCTCTAGGCCGTTGGTTGCGGGCAATAACCAGTCGAGGACAATAATTTGGGGCTCACAGGCGCGAACTTTATCTAAAAAACCGTCGCCGTCTGCTGCGTGGGTCACTAGCCAGCCGATGCCCAGCAAGTAGTCGCATATCAGCAGAGCTGAGGCGTAGTTATCTTCTACCAACAGGACGCGCTTCATGGTGCTTTTATATCACGGCTTTCCACCTATCGCTTCTAGGTTACGAGCATTGGCGCAGAGTCTCCAGAACAAAAGCTCAGGCCAGAGATGGTCCGCGCTGACTACTTTGGAAAGATGATCACAAGGGGGGATTTCTATGAATTTGAATGAGTTTGAGCAGGCCAGCCAGCAGACATTGGTCCGCACCTTGGAGCAGTTGCAAATCGCTATGCTCCTGCTTGAGCAACTGCGCACCTCCATTGAGCAAGCCGGTGCCTCTAACCAAAGCCTAGCCCAGACAATCGACACGTTTATACAGGACAATCGCAACCTATCCTGAGCGCGTTTCAGCGTTTGTCGGTAACCTGTTGCAGGGGCAAACGACTGTGTGCTCCTGCAACGCTTCTATCTGGCGATCCTGTGCTTGGGATTAGCCAATGCGCCGCGATTGGCGCTTTAAGTGTGAAGCTATCCCGAACGCTGCCAAAGCCAATCAATCGTTTGTGAGCTTTCGAAGCGAATGGCACTGAGTTGTAGGGAGAAGTTGTGGGTGGCAGAGAACCCGGAATGGGGGGCGAAGCGCCCATGGGTGTCAACTTAAGCTCAAAGCCTGTTTCAGAAAGCACTCTGGGACGATGGCGGCCGTGCGCCCCCACAGAGATCGGTCGCCTATTCAGGATGGTTTGGTGAGCCGAACAGTCGCCCGCTCTGCTTTCCCTTTCCCAGCCTCAAGTCTCTTCTGGCTCCATGCCCAGGGCCTCAACTGTGCGGCTAGCCGCTCGGCCTGTTGCTGACGCTGAGTCTGCCTGTCCTGCCGCTGGGT